>NZ_CP122458.1:2802857-3114285 GCF_032598905.1 Streptomyces sp. 11x1
CACCGCGAGCTGCTCGGCCCGCTCCTCCAGAACCTGCCGCGCCTCCTCGATCTCGGTGTTCTTCACCTCGATGTCGCGGTTCTGTCGGGCCAGCAGCTCGGCCTTCTCCTCCAGTTCGGCGTTGGACGCCTGGAGCGCCTTCTGCCGGTTCTCCAACTCGTCCGACCGCTCGCGCAGTTGCTCGGTCAGCTCCTGCGACTGCTTCAGCAGCACCTCGGTCTTGGTGTTGACGGAGATGGTGTTGACGCTCGTCGCGATCATCTCCGCGATCTGGCTCAGGAAGTCCTTCTGGATCTGGGTGAACGGCGTGAACGACGCCAGCTCGATCACCCCGAGCACGGTTCCCTCGAAGAGCACCGGCAACACGATGACCTGTGCCGGGGGCGCCTCGCCGAGCCCGGAGGAGATCTTCAGGTAACCGCTCGGCGCGTTCTCCACCAGGATCGTGCGCTTCTCCTTGGCCGCCGTCCCGACCAGCGCCTCCCCGGGCCGGAACGACGTCGGCATGGAGCCCATCGAATAGCCGTACGAGCCGAGCATGCGCAGCTCGTACTGGTCGTCGTTGTCCGGGGCCAGGTCCTTGCCGTCGAGGAACGGCAGCGCGAGGAAGAAGGCACCGTGCTGCGCGGACACCACCGGCGTCAGTTCGCTCATGATCAGCGAAGCCACGTCGTCGAGGTCCCGCCGGCCCTGCATCAGGGCGGAGATCCGGGCGAGGTTGCCCTTGAGCCAGTCCTGCTCCTGGTTGGCGATCGTGGTGTCGCGCAGGTTGGCGATCATCTTGTTGATGTAGTCCTGCAGCTCCTTGATCTCGCCGGACGCATCGACGTCGATCTTGAGGTTCAGGTCACCCCGGGTCACCGCGGTGGCCACGCGCGCGATGGCACGGACCTGCCGGGTCAGGTTCCCGGCCATCTCGTTCACCGACTCGGTGAGGTCCCGCCAGGTGCCGTCGACGTCCCGCACCCGCGCGAGACCGCCCAGCTGCCCCTCGGTGCCCACCTCGCGGGCCACCCGGGTCACCTCCTCCGCGAACGACGACAGCTGGTCGACCATCGTGTTGATGGTGGTCTTCAGCTCCAGGATCTCGCCGCGCGCGTCGATGTCGATCTTCTTGGTCAGATCGCCCTTGGCGATGGCGGTCGTCACCATCGCGATGTTGCGGACCTGCCCGGTGAGGTTGGACGCCATCGAGTTCACCGACTCGGTGAGGTCCTTCCACGTACCCGCCACACCCGGTACGTGCGCCTGACCGCCCAGGATGCCGTCCGTGCCCACCTCGCGGGCCACCTTGGTGACCTGGTCGGCGAACGAACTCAGCGTCTTCACCATGCTGTTGAAGGTGTCGGCGAGCTGCGCGACCTCACCGGCCGCCTCGATCGTCACCGTCCGGGTCAGGTCGCCGTTGGCGACGGCCGCGGCGACCTGGGAGATGTTCCGCACCTGCATGGTCAGGTTCTTGGCCATCAGGTTCACATTGCCGCTGAGGTCCTTCCAGATGCCGGTGACACCCGGCACGTGCGCCTGGCCGCCGAGAATGCCCTCGGTGCCCACCTCGCGGGCCACCCGGGTCACCTGCTCGGCGAACGACGACAGCTGGTCCACCATCGTGTTGACGGTGGTGACGAGCTCCAGGATCTCGCCCTTGGCGTCGACGGTGATCTTCTTCGACAGGTCGCCCTTGGCGACCGCGGTCGTGACCTCGGCGATCTGGCGCACCTGGATGGTCAGGTTGTTCGCCATGAAGTTCACCGACTGCGTGAGGTCCTTCCAGGTGCCGGAGACGCCCTGCACCTCGGCCTGACCGCCGAGCTGGCCCTCCGTACCCACCTCACGGGCGACCCGGGTGACCTCCTCAGCGAACGACGACAGCTGGTCCACCATCGTGTTCAGCGTGTTCTTCAGCTCCAGGATCTCGCCGCGCGCGTCCACGGTGATCTTCTGCGAGAGGTCGCCCCTGGCCACCGCCGTGGCCACCTGGGCGATGTTGCGCACCTGGCCGGTGAGGTTGCCGGCCATGCCGTTCACGGACTCGGTGAGGTCGCGCCACACGCCGGCCACGCCGGGCACCTGCGCCTGACCGCCGAGGCGGCCCTCCGTACCCACGTCCCGGGCGACCCGGGTCACCTGATCCGCGAAGGACGACAGCTGGTCGACCATCGTGTTGATGGTGTTCTTCAGCTCCAGGATCTCGCCGCGCGCGTCCACGTCGATCTTCTGGGAGAGGTCACCCCGCGCCACGGCCGTCGTCACCTGCGCGATGTTCCGCACCTGCGAGGTGAGATTGCCGGCCATCGAGTTGACGGAGTCGGTGAGCTCCTTCCACGTGCCGGACACACCGTCCACGCGGGCCTGACCGCCGAGGCGGCCCTCCGTACCCACGTCCCGGGCCATCCGCGTCACCTGGTCGGCGAAGCTCGACAGCTGGTCCACCATCGTGTTCACGGTGTTCTTCAGTTCGAGCATCTCGCCCGCGACATCGACGGTGACCTTCTGCGAGAGATCACCGTTGGCCACGGCCGTGGTCACCGCCGCGATGTTCCTCACCTGTCCGGTGAGGTTGCGGAACGCGGTGTTGACGGAGTCCGTCAGGTCCTTCCACGTACCGGCCGCGCCCGGCACCTGCGCCTGACCGCCCAGCCGGCCCTCGGCACCCACCTCGTTGGCCACCCGCGTGACCTCGTCACCGAAGGACGACAGCTGGTCGACCATGCCGTTGACGGTGTTCTTCAGTTCGAGCATCTCGCCGGCCACGTCCACGGTGACCTTCTGCGAGAGATCGCCGTCGGCCACCGCCGTCGTGACGGCCGCGATGTCCCGCACCTGGATGGTGAGGTTCCGGAACACCGTGTTCACCGAATCGGTGAGGTCCTTCCACGTTCCCGCCGCGCCCGGTACCTGCGCCTGACCGCCGAGCCGCCCCTCGGCCCCGACCTCGTTGGCCACCCGCGTGACCTCGTCGGCGAAGATCCGCAGCGTCTCGGTCATCTGGTTGATCGTCTCGGCGAGCTTGGCGACCTCGCCCCGTGCGGGCACGGTCACCTTCTGCGACAGGTCACCGTTGGCGACCGCGGTGGTGACCTGGGCGATCCCCCGCACCTGCGCGGTGAGATTGCCGGCCATCAGGTTCACCGAATCGGTGAGTTCCTTCCACACCCCGGCCACACCCGGCACCTCGGCCTGCCCGCCGAGCTGCCCTTCCGTACCCACCTCACGGGCCACCCGCGTCACCTCGGAGGAGAACGCGGACAACTGGTCCACCATCGTGTTGACGGTGACCTTCAGCTCCAGCATCTCGCCGGCCACGTCCACCGTGACCTTGCGGGACAGGTCACCCTTCGCGACCGCCGTCGTCACCAGCGCGATGTCCCTCACCTGCGCGGTGAGCCGGTACGCCATCGTGTTGACGGACTCCGTCAGGTCCTTCCACGAACCGGACATGCCGCGCACCTTGGCCTGCCCGCCCAGCTTGCCCTCCGTGCCCACCTCACTGGCCACCCGGGTGACCTCGTCGGTGAACGTGGACAGCTGGTCGACCAGGTTGTTGACCGTACGCCCGACCTTCAGGAACTCCCCGCGCAACGGATGCCCGGTCCCGTCCGGCGCCTGCGTCCGCAGCTCCATCCGCGGCGAGAGATCACCGTCCGCCACGGCCGACAGCACCCGGCTGACCTCGGAGACAGGCCGTACGAGGTCGTCGACCAGCGCGTTCGACGCGTCGATCGCCGCCGCCCAGGACCCCTCGGTGGCACCCGTCTCCAGCCGCTCTGTGAGCTTGCCCTCACGCCCGACGACCCGCCGCACCCGCGACAGCTCGCCGGTGAGATGCAGATTCCGGTCCGCCACCTCGTTGAAGACCGCGGCGATCTCGGCCATGACGCCGTCGCCCGAGACGGTCAGCCGCTTGCGGAAGTTGCCGTCCCGCATCGCTTCCAGAGCCGTGAGCAGCCGGCTCAGGGCGGCCGTGTCCACGGTCGTGGTTCCATTGCGTGGTTTGCGCGACTTGCGCTGGTCGCTCAGGGACTGTCCGCCTTTCGCGCGCGCTTTAGTGCCCCGCGTCGCTCCGCCAGACTCCACTGTGTCCCTCCCGCAAGGGTCGACCGTTCCTGCTGGGCGTACTTCGCCGTATTCGAACGCTTCGTACTGCTCATACTGCTCATACCACTCGTGCTACTTCGTACTCGGAGTCGCCCGACCTTCTCCTGGAAGCCTGCCCAGTGTTTCACCATGGCTGAACCAGGCCATAACAGTTCGGCAGCTTCGCACACGGTCCGCACACCTCCGGACGGAAACACAGACGACCGGCATCCGCATGGACGGCGAAGGTAAGTAACCTTGCATGCGGCTGTCCAGCCACGCCGGTTCCTACCCGGCCTGGGCGGTGGCGCACGAGCACGAGCGGGCAGGCATCGGAGGGGCGGCCGCACCATGACCACCGGACTGCATCCCGGGGAGACCCCCCAGGACCCCAGGCCGACGGAGAACCAGCCTCTGCCACGGCAGGAGGCCGTCCTCGCACCCCCGCACGTAGAGAACCGGACAAGGAGTTCTGTGATCACCGCGCGCGCGGCCGCCAGCTTCGCTGCCGTCTCACGATCCGTCGCGACCGCCCGCTCGTTCGTCCGCGACACCCTCCAGGGCTGGGGCTTCGCCGACATCGTCGACGACGCGGTGGTCCTCACCAGCGAACTCGTCACCAACGCGGTCGTCCACGCCGGCACCTCCGCGGACGTCCTCTGTCTGCGTGCCGAGGACGGCGTCCGCATCGAGGTCGCCGACAGATACCCCGAACGTGAGATCCCCCTCCAGGGCAGCCACATCAACATGGGCAGCCCCGACCGCGAGGGCGGCCGCGGCCTCCAGCTGTGCGCGGCGATGGCCACCCGCTGGGGCGTGGAGTACACGTCCACGCACAAGCAGGTCTGGTTCCAACTCGACCTCCCCGACCGCCCGGTGGGCACCCGCTCGGCCGGCCCGTCCCTCCCCGCCGACCTGCTCCCGCTCGCCGACGGCCGGGTCCGCGTCGCGGTCGTCCAGATCGACCGCGTGGGCGCCATCGGCGCCTGGAACGAGGACGCCGAGGAACTCTTCGGCTACACCCCCGACCAGGTCATCGGAAAACCCCTCACCGACCTGGCCGCGTGGCCGCACACCCCCGGCACCAGCACGGGGGTTGCCGAGGCCCTCCAGCTCTCCCGCTGGGAGGGCAGTTACGGCATCCGCGGCGCCAACGGCCGGGTGACCCCGGTCTACGCCTCCCACCTCCGGGTCCGCGACTCCGCCGGCGCCCCCTCCACGGTCTGCCTCCTCGTGCGCGACGACGAGCGCGCCGTCCTCCAGACCCCCATCCGCATGCAGTCCGGCGACACCTCCGGCTCAGGCGAGGGCCAGGCCACGGACCCCTTCGAGGTCTTCATCGGCTCCCCCGCCCCGGACGACCTCGACGGCCTCCTCCAGCGCACGGTCGAGCGCGCCCGCGACATGCTCGACGGCGACTCCGCCTTCCTGCTCCTGGCCACCGACGACGAGACGGAGCTGGAGGTCCGGGCCTCCACGGGACTGCCCTCGGCCCGCCAACGCTTCGCCCGCGTCCCCGTGGAGGCAGGCCCCGGCCGCTACGGCTCGGCCCGCATGCCCGCCGTCCACGACGACCTCACGGCCGTTCCCGGCGCCGTCCCCCTGCTCAACGGCACGGGCATGCGCTCGGTCGTCACGGTCCCGCTCAAGGTCGAGGGCCGCCTCACGGGCTCCCTGGGCGTCGCCGCCGAGGCCCAGGGCCGGTACTCCAACGAGGAGGCCCTGCGCCTGCAGTTCGCCGCCGACCGCATCGCGCTGGCCGTCGAGTCGGCCCGCCTGGGCGAACTGGAACGCCTGCGCCGCGGCTCGTTGAGCTTCCTGGTGGAGGCCTCCGACCTCCTCGCGGGCACCCTGGACCGCGACCAGACCCTGGCCCTGATGGCCCAGATGACCATCCCGACGCTCGCGACGTGGTGCGCGGTCTACACGATCGCCGACCAGGCCTCCGACCCGTACCTCTCCTACGTCCTGCACGAGGACGAGGACCTCATCGACGGCCTCAAGGCTCTCCTGGTCAAGATCCGCCCGCCGGAGCCCATCCCCACGCCGGGCGCCCGCGTCTGGACGGCCCCCGCCGAGGCCGCCCACCAGGCCGCCCTGCGCACCTCCATGCGCAGCCTCGGCCTCGGCGAACCCGCCACGGTCAGCTCGGGCATCGGCACCACCCTGGCGACGGCCTCGGCGGTCGGCGGCGAGACCGTCGTCCTCCCGCTCGTCGCCCGCAACCGCGTCATCGGCATGCTGACCCTCGGCAAGCCCACCGACGAACACTTCCGCCAGGAGATCCTGGAGCTGGCGGAGGACCTCTCCCGCCGGGCCGCCCTCGCCCTGGACAACGCCCGGCTCTACTCGGAGCGCGTGGCCATCAGCCAGTCCCTCCAGCGCAGCCTCCTCCCGCCCGAGCTCCCGCAGATCGACGGCGTCGAGGTCGAGGTCATCTACCGCGCGGCCGGCGAGGGCAACGAGGTCGGCGGCGACTTCTACGACCTCTTCCCCATCCGCGACGGCGCGTACGGCTTCGCCATCGGCGACGTCTGCGGTACGGGCCCGGAGGCAGCTGCGGTGACCGGCCTCGCCCGCCACGCCCTACGCCTGCTCGCCCGCGAGGGCTACGCCGGACCGGCGGTCCTGGAACGCCTCAACTCCGCGATCATCGACGAGGGCGCCCGCAGCCGCTTCCTCACGCTTCTGTACGGCGAGTTGTGGCCCCAGGAGGACGGCAGCGCGCTCCTGAAGGTCGTGTGCGCCGGCCATCCGCTCCCGCTGCGCCTGCGCCAGGACGGCACGGTCGAGCCGGCCGCCGAACCGCAGGCCCTGCTCGGCGTCATGGAGGACCTGGAGCTGTACGAGCAGGCCGTCACCCTCGACCCCGGCGACGTCCTCCTGTGTGTCACGGACGGCGTCACCGAACGCCGCGAGGGCACCCGCATGTTGGGCGACGACGGCCTCACCGAGGTCCTCACCACCTGCACGGGTCTCACGGCCGGCGCGGTCGCGGCCCGTGTCATGCGTGCGGTCGAACGCTTCGCCTCCGACGCTCCCTCCGACGACATGGCCATTCTGGCGATGCGCGTCCCGGGCCTCCAGCAGGACTGAGCGGGCATGAGAAAGGCCCCGCCCAATGGGCGGGGCCTTTAGTCTGAGCCCCCAAACGGAATCGAACCGTTGACCTTCTCCTTACCATGGAGACGCTCTGCCGACTGAGCTATAGGGGCCTGTCACCTGTTCGAAGCTTCCCTCGTGGCAACGAGATAGATCATACCCCGATTCGGCCGATGCTTCGAACCACCTGCGCACCGGCCGGACCCGGGCGTCCCGGTCGCGCCAAGCACCGCCGCTAGAAGGCCGGTTGCAGCAGCCCGCCGAGCGCATTGCAGGCGGACACCAGCCGCTGCAGCTGCCGCTGGGACATCTCGCCGCCGATGTGCAGTGCCAGCGTCTCGTCGGCGGCCCGTTCGGTCTCCGGCAGACAGACGTCCCGCCGGAATCCCGGCATCCGGTGCACAGGCGTCTTCACCGGCACACTGCACTCGACTCCCTTGGCCCGCACGGCTCGCGCGAAGGCGTCCCGGTCCGGCCGCCCGTTCCCGGGCACCCGCACGACGTACTGCTGGAAGGTGTGCCCGTCACAGCCTTCGGGGGTCCGTACGCCCTTGAGCTTGGCACTGAGATACGCGGCCCGACGCCGACGCTCCCCGAGTTCGCTGTACGGCGTCTCCGACTCGCCCTGCTCCAGCACCAACAGCCCATGGCGCTGGCTGGCTTGACGCAGCGCCGCGATGTCGGCGGTCCTCCCGAAGCGGTGCACCACGACCGCGGCCACCGTCCGCGACGTCACCGCGGCCTCGACGGCCGAAGCGTCCAGGCAGTACGTCACCGGATCTATGTCGGCGAACACCGGCACAGCCCCGGCCAGGCTCACCGCCTGAGCGACCTCCGGGTTGCCGAACGCCGGCACGACTACCTCGTCACCTGCGCCGACACCCGCGGCCCTGAGCATTCCAACGGTACCCATGGCGCGGATCCTGGTCGCGCAACGTGAACTCCAAGTAAAGCCCAACAAAAAAGAGCTGGTCCCCGAACCGAAATTCGGGGACCAGCTCTATCAATGATTGTTCGGCGGCGTCCTACTCTCCCACAGGGTCCCCCCTGCAGTACCATCGGCGCTGTAAGGCTTAGCTTCCGGGTTCGGAATGTAACCGGGCGTTTCCCTCACGCTATGACCACCGAAACACTATGAAACTATGAATACCGCACCATCCCTCATGACACATGAGAAATGGGGTTGTTCGTGGTTTCAGAACCAACACAGTGGACGCGAGCAACTGAGGACAAGCCCTCGGCCTATTAGTACCAGTCAACTCCACCCGTTACCAGGCTTCCATATCTGGCCTATCAACCCAGTCGTCTACTGGGAGCCTTAACCCCTCAAAGGGGGTGGGAGTCCTCATCTCGAAGCAGGCTTCCCGCTTAGATGCTTTCAGCGGTTATCCCTCCCGAACGTAGCCAACCAGCCATGCCCTTGGCAGAACAACTGGCACACCAGAGGTTCGTCCGTCCCGGTCCTCTCGTACTAGGGACAGCCCTTCTCAAGACTCCTACGCGCACAGCGGATAGGGACCGAACTGTCTCACGACGTTCTAAACCCAGCTCGCGTACCGCTTTAATGGGCGAACAGCCCAACCCTTGGGACCGACTCCAGCCCCAGGATGCGACGAGCCGACATCGAGGTGCCAAACCATCCCGTCGATATGGACTCTTGGGGAAGATCAGCCTGTTATCCCCGGGGTACCTTTTATCCGTTGAGCGACGGCGCTTCCACAAGCCACCGCCGGATCACTAGTCCCGACTTTCGTCCCTGCTCGACCCGTCGGTCTCACAGTCAAGCTCCCTTGTGCACTTACACTCACCACCTGATTGCCAACCAGGCTGAGGGAACCTTTGGGCGCCTCCGTTACCCTTTGGGAGGCAACCGCCCCAGTTAAACTACCCATCAGACACTGTCCCCGATCCGGATCACGGACCCGGGTTAGACATCCAGCACGACCAGACTGGTATTTCAACGACGACTCCACCCGAACTGGCGTCCGAGCTTCACAGTCTCCCAGCTATCCTACACAAGCCGAACCGAACACCAATATCAAACTGTAGTAAAGGTCCCGGGGTCTTTCCGTCCTGCTGCGCGAAACGAGCATCTTTACTCGTAGTGCAATTTCACCGGGCCTATGGTTGAGACAGTCGAGAAGTCGTTACGCCATTCGTGCAGGTCGGAACTTACCCGACAAGGAATTTCGCTACCTTAGGATGGTTATAGTTACCACCGCCGTTTACTGGCGCTTAAGTTCTCAGCTTCGCCACCCCGAAGAGTGACTAACCGGTCCCCTTAACGTTCCAGCACCGGGCAGGCGTCAGTCCGTATACATCGCCTTACGGCTTCGCACGGACCTGTGTTTTTAGTAAACAGTCGCTTCTCGCTGGTCTCTGCGGCCACCCCCAGCTCACCGAGTAAATCGGATCACCAGGTGTGGCCCCCCTTCTCCCGAAGTTACGGGGGCATTTTGCCGAGTTCCTTAACCATAGTTCACCCGAACGCCTCGGTATTCTCTACCAGACCACCTGAGTCGGTTTAGGGTACGGGCCGCCATGAAACTCGCTAGAGGCTTTTCTCGACAGCATAGGATCATCCACTTCACCACAATCGGCTCGGCATCAGGTCTCAGACTATGTGCCAGGCGGATTTACCTACCCGACGTCCTACACCCTTACCCCGGGACAACCACCGCCCGGGATGGACTACCTTCCTGCGTCACCCCATCACTCACCTACTGCAAGTCTGGTTCGTCGGCTCCACCACTCCCCTTCACCCGAAGGATCCGGGACGGCTTCACGGACTTAGCATCGCCTGGTTCAATGTTTGACGCTTCACAGCGGGTACCGGAATATCAACCGGTTATCCATCGACTACGCCTGTCGGCCTCGCCTTAGGTCCCGACTTACCCTGGGCAGATCAGCTTGACCCAGGAACCCTTGGTCAATCGGCGCAAACGTTTCTCACGTTTGTATCGCTACTCATGCCTGCATTCTCACTCGTGAACCGTCCACAACTCGCTTCCGCGGCTGCTTCACCCGGCACACGACGCTCCCCTACCCATCCCAGCGGGCGTTGGCCCTCATGCTGGAATGACACGACTTCGGCGGTACGCTTGAGCCCCGCTACATTGTCGGCGCGGAATCACTAGACCAGTGAGCTATTACGCACTCTTTCAAGGGTGGCTGCTTCTAAGCCAACCTCCTGGTTGTCTCTGCGACTCCACATCCTTTCCCACTTAGCGTACGCTTAGGGGCCTTAGTCGATGCTCTGGGCTGTTTCCCTCTCGACCATGGAGCTTATCCCCCACAGTCTCACTGCCGCGCTCTCACTTACCGGCATTCGGAGTTTGGCTAAGGTCAGTAACCCGGTAGGGCCCATCGCCTATCCAGTGCTCTACCTCCGGCAAGAAACACACGACGCTGCACCTAAATGCATTTCGGGGAGAACCAGCTATCACGGAGTTTGATTGGCCTTTCACCCCTAACCACAGGTCATCCCCCAGGTTTTCAACCCTGGTGGGTTCGGTCCTCCACGAAGTCTTACCTCCGCTTCAACCTGCCCATGGCTAGATCACTCCGCTTCGGGTCTTGAGCGTGCTACTGAGTCGCCCTGTTCGGACTCGCTTTCGCTACGGCTACCCCACCCGGGTTAACCTCGCAACACACCGCAAACTCGCAGGCTCATTCTTCAAAAGGCACGCAGTCACGACGCACTGAGTAAACTCAATGCGCGACGCTCCCACGGCTTGTAGGCACACGGTTTCAGGTACTATTTCACTCCGCTCCCGCGGTACTTTTCACCATTCCCTCACGGTACTATCCGCTATCGGTCACCAGGGAATATTTAGGCTTAGCGGGTGGTCCCGCCAGATTCACACGGGATTTCTCGGGCCCCGTGCTACTTGGGTGTCTCTCAAACGAGCCGCTGATGTTTCAGCTACGGGGGTCTTACCCTCTACGCCGGACCTTTCGCATGTCCTTCGCCTACATCAACGGTTTCTGACTCGTCCTGTTGCCGGCAGACAACAGAAGAGAGATCCCACAACCCCGTATACGCAACCCCTGCCGGGTCTCACACGCATACGGTTTGGCCTCATCCAGTTTCGCTCGCCACTACTCCCGGAATCACGGTTGTTTTCTCTTCCTGCGGGTACTGAGATGTTTCACTTCCCCGCGTTCCCTCCACACTGCCTATGTGTTCAGCAGCGGGTGACAGCCCATGACGACTGCCGGGTTTCCCCATTCGGAAACCCCCGGATCAAAGCCTGGTTGACGACTCCCCGGGGACTATCGTGGCCTCCCACGTCCTTCATCGGTTCCTGGTGCCAAGGCATCCACCGTGCGCCCTTAAAAACTTGGCCACAGATGCTCGCGTCCACTGTGCAGTTCTCAAACAACGACCAACCACCCATCACCCCGAACCAGTAGATTCGAGTGCACCGGGGCCGGCACTGAAGGCAGCCACACGGCCGTGCCCTCAGACACCCAACAGCGTGCCCGACCGGATTCCGTCCGGAGATCATGTTTTCCACGCTCTTGCGAGCAGTACTAACAGCCTCCGGCCCGTGAAACCGGCCGAATAATCAACGTTCCACCCATGAGCAACCACCGTCGGACGTTCGCCGACGTTGTGGCCCTGGATCTCTTGCGAGATCTAGATGCTCCTTAGAAAGGAGGTGATCCAGCCGCACCTTCCGGTACGGCTACCTTGTTACGACTTCGTCCCAATCGCCAGTCCCACCTTCGACAGCTCCCTCCCTTACGGGTTGGGCCACCGGCTTCGGGTGTTACCGACTTTCGTGACGTGACGGGCGGTGTGTACAAGGCCCGGGAACGTATTCACCGCAGCACTGCTGATCTGCGATTACTAGCAACTCCGACTTCATGGGGTCGAGTTGCAGACCCCAATCCGAACTGAGACAGGCTTTTTGAGATTCGCTCCGCCTCACGGCTTCGCAGCTCATTGTACCTGCCATTGTAGCACGTGTGCAGCCCAAGACATAAGGGGCATGATGACTTGACGTCGTCCCCACCTTCCTCCGAGTTGACCCCGGCAGTCTCCTGTGAGTCCCCATCACCCCGAAGGGCATGCTGGCAACACAGAACAAGGGTTGCGCTCGTTGCGGGACTTAACCCAACATCTCACGACACGAGCTGACGACAGCCATGCACCACCTGTACACCGACCACAAGGGGGCGACCATCTCTGGCCGTTTCCGGTGTATGTCAAGCCTTGGTAAGGTTCTTCGCGTTGCGTCGAATTAAGCCACATGCTCCGCTGCTTGTGCGGGCCCCCGTCAATTCCTTTGAGTTTTAGCCTTGCGGCCGTACTCCCCAGGCGGGGAACTTAATGCGTTAGCTGCGGCACCGACGACGTGGAATGTCGCCAACACCTAGTTCCCACCGTTTACGGCGTGGACTACCAGGGTATCTAATCCTGTTCGCTCCCCACGCTTTCGCTCCTCAGCGTCAGTAATGGCCCAGAGATCCGCCTTCGCCACCGGTGTTCCTCCTGATATCTGCGCATTTCACCGCTACACCAGGAATTCCGATCTCCCCTACCACACTCTAGTCTGCCCGTATCGAATGCAGACCCGGGGTTAAGCCCCGGGCTTTCACATCCGACGCGACAGACCGCCTACGAGCTCTTTACGCCCAATAATTCCGGACAACGCTCGCGCCCTACGTATTACCGCGGCTGCTGGCACGTAGTTAGCCGGCGCTTCTTCTGCAGGTACCGTCACTTTCGCTTCTTCCCTGCTGAAAGAGGTTTACAACCCGAAGGCCGTCATCCCTCACGCGGCGTCGCTGCATCAGGCTTTCGCCCATTGTGCAATATTCCCCACTGCTGCCTCCCGTAGGAGTCTGGGCCGTGTCTCAGTCCCAGTGTGGCCGGTCGCCCTCTCAGGCCGGCTACCCGTCGTCGCCTTGGTGAGCCGTTACCTCACCAACAAGCTGATAGGCCGCGGGCTCATCCTTCACCGCCGGAGCTTTCCACACTCATCGGATGCCCGAGAGTGTCGTATCCGGTATTAGACCCCGTTTCCAGGGCTTGTCCCAGAGTGAAGGGCAGATTGCCCACGTGTTACTCACCCGTTCGCCACTAATCCCCACCGAAGTGGTTCATCGTTCGACTTGCATGTGTTAAGCACGCCGCCAGCGTTCGTCCTGAGCCAGGATCAAACTCTCCGTGAATGTTTACCGGTAATCCGGTGCACACACACGAGAGCGGAACCACCGGAGGAATAGTCCGATGGTTCACAGCATCCTCGCTGTGTTTGTTTCAAAGGAACCTCGCCCCAGCCGAGATCGGCCAGGAACGGGGTATCAACATATCTGGCGTTGATTTTTGGCACGCTGTTGAGTTCTCAAGGAACGGACGCTTCCTTTGTACTCACCCGAGCTGTTCTCAGGCTTTCCTCCGGGCAGTTTCCCTTCGGTCTTGCTGTCTTGCGTTTCCGACTCTATCAGATCGTTTTCCGATCCGATTTCCTCGGTGCTTTCCAGGTTTCCGCTTCCGCGTTTCCCTTTCCGGCGGTTCCGACTTTATCAGAGGTTCTGAGTCGGAATTTCCACCCGGTCCGGCAGGACCCTGGCGCATCAGTTGCGCCGAGTTCCCCCCTGGGCGGAGCCGTAAACGTACTGGAGCGGGGCGCCCCGATGCAAATCGAGGAGCCCCGCTCCGGCTGAGCGCTGACGGAGGGTCAGACCTCAACCACCACAGGCAGGATCATCGGCCTGCGGCGGTAGGTGTCGGACACCCACTTGCCGAGGGTGCGACGGATGAGTTGCTGCAGCTGGTGGGGCTCGACGACCCCGTCCTGCGCCGAACGCTCCAGAACTTCGGTGATCTTCGGGGCGACCGCGGCGAACGCGGAGTCCTCGATCCCGGAACCCCGGGCCTGGATGTGCGGACCGCCGGTGATCTTGCCGGTGGAGGAGTCCACGACGACGAAGACGGAGATGATGCCCTCGTCCCCCAGGATCTTGCGGTCCTTGAGCGCCGGCTCCCCGACGTCACCGACCGAGAGGCCGTCGACGTACACATAACCGGCCTGGACCTTGCCCGCGATCTTGGCCTTGCCCTCGATGAGGTCGACGACCACACCGTCCTCGGCGATGACGATGCGGTCGTGCGGTACGCCGGTCAGGGCGCCCAGCTCCGCGTTGGCCCGCAGGTGGCGCCATTCGCCGTGCACCGGCATCAGGTTCTTCGGGCGGCAGATGTTGTAGAAGTACAGCAACTCGCCGGCCGAGGCGTGTCCGGAGACATGGACCTTGGCGTTGCCCTTGTGGACGACGTTGGCGCCCCAGCGGGTCAGGCCGTTGATGACGCGGTAGACCGCGTTCTCGTTGCCCGGGATCAGGGACGAGGCCAGGATCACCGTGTCGCCCTGGACGATGCGAATCTGGTGGTCCCTGTTGGCCATGCGGGACAGGGCGGCCATCGGTTCGCCCTGCGATCCGGTGCAGACGAGGACGATCTCGTGCTGCGGCAGGTCGTCGAGGGTCTTGACGTCCACGACCAGGCCCGGCGGAACCCTGAGGTAGCCCAGGTCCCTGGCGATGCCCATGTTCCGGACCATCGAGCGGCCGACGAAGGCGACCCGGCGGCCGTATTCGTGGGCGGCGTCGAGGATCTGCTGGATGCGGTGGATGTGGCTGGCGAAGCTGGCCACGATGATCCGCTTGCTGGCGCCCGCGAAGACCTGACGCAGGACGTTGGAGATGTCGCGCTCGGGGGGAACGAACCCCGGGACCTCCGCGTTCGTGGAGTCGGAGAGAAGAAGATCGATGCCCTCTTCGCTCAGCCGTGCGAATGCGTGGAGATCGGTGAGGCGGTTGTCCAGCGGGAGCTGGTCCATCTTGAAGTCACCCGTGTGGACCACCATGCCCGCGGGGGTGCGGATGGCCACGGCGAGGGCGTCCGGGATGGAGTGGTTGACCGCGACGAACTCGCAGTCGAAGGGGCCGATGCGCTCGCGGTTCCCCTCGGCCACCTCAAGGGTGTACGGGCGGATGCGATGCTCCTGGAGCTTGGCCTCGATCAGGGCGAGGGTCAGCTTGGAGCCGATCAGCGGGATGTCGGGCTTCTCGCGCAGCAGGTACGGGACCGCGCCGATGTGGTCCTCGTGGCCGTGCGTGAGGACGATGCCCTCGATGTCGTCGAGGCGGTCCCTGACGGACGAGAAGTCCGGCAGGATCAGGTCGATTCCGGGCTGCTCCTCCTCGGGGAAGAGCACCCCGCAGTCGACGATCAGCAGCCGGCCGCCGTACTCGAAGACGGTCATGTTCCGGCCGATCTCGCCGAGGCCGCCCAGGGGGGTGACCCGGAGGCCACCTTGGGGAAGCGGCGGCGGCGGGCCGAGTTCAGGATGCGGATGACTCAAAAGACTCTCCTCACCACGCGCGCCACGTACCTCTGTGGCACGTGGCGCGCATGACGTTCGTGCAAAAGCAGTTGTGGATGGGAACGCAGGCGCTTTCGTCCTGCCTATTCAGTTGTGAAGTCTCGGGTGTGTCAGATGTGTCAGGTCTGACATCGGGTGGTGCGTCGTACGAAGTCCGGTGTTAGAGCTGTACCCCGCCGGCACCAAGATCGATCTTGAGCTGGGCGGTCTCCTCGGGGGAAAGTTCCACCATGGGGGCGCGCAGCGGTCCGGCGGGCAGGCCCTGGAGGGCGAGCGCCGCCTTGGTGGTCATCACGCCCTGGGTGCGGAACATGCCGGTGAAGACCGGGAGCAGCTTCTGGTGGATCTCGGTGGCTTTCTGGACGTCACCGGAGACGTACGCCTCGACGAGGGCGCGCAGCTCGGGGGTGACGACATGGCCGACGACCGAGACGAAGCCGACCGCGCCCACGGAGAGCAGCGGGAGGTTGAGCATGTCGTCGCCGGAGTACCAGGCGAGGCCGGAGCGAGCGATGGCCCAGCTGGCCCGGCCGAGGTCGCCCTTGGCGTCCTTGTTGGCGACGATGCGCGGGTGCTCGGCGAGCCGGACGATCGTCTCCGTGTCGATCGGGACGCCGCTGCGGCCCGGGATGTCGTAGAGCATGACCGGGAGGTCGGCGGCGTCGGCGATCGCCTTGAAGTGGCGGTACAGGCCCTCCTGCGGGGGCTTGTTGTAGTACGGCGTGACGACGAGGAGGCCGTGGGCACCGACCTTCTCGGCGGCGCGGGCCAGCTCCATGCTGTGGTGCGTGTCGTTCGTGCCGACGCCCGCGATGATGTGCGCGCGGTCGCCGACGGCTTCGAGGACGACTCGTACCAGGTCCGATTTCTCCGCGTCACCGGTGGTGGGGGACTCGCCGGTGGTGCCGTTGATGACCAGGCCGTCGTTGCCTGCGTCCACCAGGTGGGTGGCGAGCCGCTGCGCGCCGTCGAGGTCGAGTGCGCCGTCCGCCGTGAAGGGCGTGACCATGGCGGTGAGGACCCGCCCGAAGGGGGTCTGCGGAGTCGAGGTCGGAGCCATGGGTAACACGCTACTCGCTGCTCAGGGCGCGGTCTGCCCTCGGGGGGCGGGAAAAGTCCGGACAAATGCGGAGCCCGGCACTGCCTGCTCGGGGGTTCAAGCAGTGCCGGGTCCGTTTGATCAGGCTAGATGAACTTCGCGAAATGCCGCAATACGGACACTTCGCTCGGCTGACCCGCACATCTGTGCCTGGCCGAAAGCCGATGGTCCGCTACGGCGCCACACGGCCGTTCGCGTTGAACGCGGCGTGCGTGAGGGGCATGAGCCGCGCCCACTCCGTCTCCATTCGCTCGCCCACCATCTCGATCTCCCGCTGCGGGAAGGACGGAACCCTGGCGAGCTCGTGCTGGGTGCGCAGACCGAGGAAGTGCATCAGCGAGCGGGCGTTGCAGGTTGCGTACATCGAGGAGAAGAGTCCGACCGGGAGGACCGAGCGGGCGACCTCGCGGGCGACCCCGGCGGCCAGCATCTCCTGGTACGCCTCGTAGGCGTGGACGTACGAGTCCTCCATGACCCGCCCGACCAGCTCCTGCTGTGCCTGGGTGCCCTCCACGAAGACGTACTTGCCGGGACGCCCCTCCTGGACGAGCTTGCGGGCCTCGTCCGGGACGTAGAAGACGGGCTGGAGCTCCCGGTACCTCCCGGACTCCTCGTTGTACGACCAGCCCACCCGGTGGCGCATGAACTCGCGGAAGACGAAGATCGGGGCGCTGATGAAGAAGGTCATCGAGTTGTGCTCGAAGGGGCTGCCGTGCCGGTCCCGCATGAGGTAGTTGATGAGGCCCTTGGAGCGCTCGGGGTCCTTCTGCAGCTCCTCCAGGGACTGCTCGCCCGCGGTGGAGACGCGGGCGGCCCACAGCACGTCCGAGTCGGCGGCGCTGTGCTTCACCAACTCGACGGTGACGTCGCTGCGGAAGCTGGGCTTGAGATCGTCGACGGGAGTGTCGGTCACGGCTCGGAGGGTCCTTCCCATGGCTGCTCTCGGGCGGCGCCCACTCTACGGGCCGACACCGACAAGGGACCGGATGCCCCGAGTTGCGCACTCTTGTGCCCCTGTTGGACCCCCGAAAGTGGTGGGGAGGGGTTCGGCTCGGTAGCCTCACCCGGCGACAGCTGTGCGTGGATCGAGTGAGGATCAGCCGTGCCCCTGCCCTTCCTGACCGCCGACCGCGCCTTCGACCAGGCGGTGGACGAGGCGCTGCCGTTCGAGGACCGTGACCGCTGGCGGCGTCCCTACCGGCCCGGCCCGTGGCGGGTCGGCGCGGCCGCGCTCCTGCTGCTGCTCGCCTCGTACGTGCTGGTCGCGGCGGTCATCATCGCGGCGGCCGAGACACTTCAGGCGGGCGCGATCTGCTTCGGGGGCGCGCTGCTCGTCATCATCTGCGCCCTGCGGCTGCTGCGGGTCGGCATCTGGGTGAGCGCGCGCGGGGTGCGGCAGGTGAGCTTCTTCCGCACGCGTACGGCGTCCTGGGAGGCGAGCGTCTCGGTGCGTACCGTGCAGCAGCCGGTGCGCTGGCTCGGGCTCCCGCGGTCCGTGCAGGGGCAGGCGTTGCTCCTCGTCCGCAGGGACCGGGTGCAGGAGTACGTGACGCCGCTGATGACCACGCACAACGCCGACTTCCTGGCCCGTACGGAGGCCTTCGACCGGGCAGCCGACACGATCGAGGCATGGGCGGCGGAGTACGGACGCGCCGCGTAGTCGGACGTCCACGAGGGTCGCAGACAGCGAGGAGGGGCCGGTCCGCGGGTGCGGACCGGCCCCTCCTCGCTGTCTGCGGTACGACGTACGGCGGGGGTCAGGCGGTCGGCGCCGGCCGGCCGTCGTGCAGGGCGATGGCGCGCTGCATGGCCTTGCGCGCCCTGGGTGTGTCGCGGGCGTCGTGGTAGGCGACGGCGAGACGGAACCAGGTACGCCAGTCGTCGGGGGCGTCCTCGGTCTCCGCCTTGCGCTGCGCGAAGACCGCGTCGGCCGAGTCGCGGTCGATGCGGCCGCTCGGGGTCCGCTTCAACTCGTCGACGGGCAGGCCCCCTTCGGCGTCGAGTTCGGCGGCGAGCCGGTTGGCCCGGCGGACGAACTGGGTGTTCTTCCACAGGAACCACAGGCCGATCGCCGGCAGGACGAGCACGGCGACGCCGAAGGCGATCGTGACCGGTGTGCCCGTCTCTATGAGCAGGATCCCGCGGCTGCCGACCAGGACGAAGTAGACGACCAGGACGGCTGCCGTGACGGCGTAGGTGATCTTCGCGCGCATGACGTTCCCGGCCTGTCAGCCCAGATCGAGGAAGTGTTCGAGGCCGAAGGTGAGGCCCGGGGTGGTCACCACGCGGCGGGCGCCGAGCAGGATGCCCGGCATGAAGCTGCTGTGGTGGAGGGAGTCGTGGCGGATGGTGAGGGTCTCGCCCTCGCCGCCGAGGAGGACCTCCTGGTGGGCCAGGAGGCCGCGCAGCCGGACGGAGTGGACGGGGATGCCGTCGACGTCCGCGCCGCGCGCGCCGTCCAGAGCCGTCTCCGTGGCGTCCGGAGCCGGGGCCGTGCCTGCCGCGCGCCGTGACTCGGCGATGAGCTGAGCCGTGCGCGTGGCGGTGCCCGAAGGGGCGTCGACCTTCTTCGGGTGGTGCAGTTCGACGACCTCCACCGACTCGAAGTAGGGGGCGGCGATCTGCGCGAACTTCATGTTCAGGACGGCCCCGATGGAGAAGTTGGGCGCGATCAGCACGCCGGTCTCCGGGGATGCGGCCAGCCAGCCGTTCAGCTGCGCGAGGCGCTCGTCGGTCCAGCCCGTCGTGCCGACGACCGCGTGGATGCCGTGGCGGACGCAGTAGTCGAGGTTGTCCATGACCGAGGCGGGGGTGGTCAGCTCGACGGCCACCTGGGCGCCGGTCTCCGCCAGCGTCTCCAGCTTGTCGCCCCGGCTCAGGGCGGCGACCAGCTCCATGTCCTCGGCGGCCTCGACGGCCCGTACGGCCTCGGAGCCGATACGGCCCCGGGCACCGAGGACCGCCACGCGCAGCTTGCTCATTGCTTGGTTCCTTAACTGGGGTTGTCGGGCGACGACGTCAGGCGTCAGGCGACGGCTTCGTGGAGACGGGACGCCTGTTTGTCCTTGAGCGGGCCGATCACCGACAGGGAGGGGCGCCGGCCCAGGATCTCGCGGGCCACGGCACGGATCTCGTCCGGGGTCACCATGGCTATCCGGGTCAGCATCTCGTCGACGGACATCTGCTCGCCCCAGCAGAGCTCGCTCTTGCCGATGCGGTTCATGATCGCGCCGGTGTCCTCAAGGCCGAGGACCGTGGAGCCGCGGAGCTGGCCGATGGCGCGTGCGATCTCGTCGTCGGGCAGCCCGTGCTCGGCGACCTGGTCGAGTTCGTCGCGACAGATCTTGAGCACGTCGTGGACCTGGGACGGGCGGCAGCCGGCGTAGACACCGAAGAGTCCGCAGTCGGCGAAGCCGGAGGTGTACGAGTACACGCTGTAGGCGAGGCCGCGCTTCTCCCGGACCTCCTGGAAGAGGCGGGAGGACATACCGCCGCCGAGGGCGGTGTTGAGGACGCCGAGGGCCCAGCGGCGGTCGTCGGTGCGGGAGAGGCCGGGCATGCCGAGGACGACGTGCGCCTGCTCGGTCTTGCGCCCGATCAGCTCGACTCGACCGGCCGTGCGCAGGCCCCGGGTGCCCTCGCGCGGGCCGATCGGGGTGGCGTCGACGCGGGTGAGGGCGCCGGCGCTCTCGAAGGCGGCGCGGACCTGCCGTACGACCTTGTTGTGGTCGATGTTGCCGGCGCAGGCGACCACGAGGTGGGTGGGGTCGTAGTGCTTCTTGTAGAAGCGGCGTATGCGGTCGGCGCTGAGGGCGTTGACCGTGTCGACCGTGCCGAGGACCGGGCGGCCGAGAGGGGTGTCGCCGAACATCGTGTGCGCGAACAGGTCGTGCACACAGTCGCCCGGGTCGTCCTCGGTCATCGCGATCTCCTCGAGGATGGCGCCGCGTTCGACGTCGACGTCCTCCTCACGGATGAGCGAGCCGGTGAGCATGTCGCAGACCGTGTCGATGGCCAGCGGCAGGTCGGAGTCGAGCACACGCGCGTAGTAGCAGGTGTACTCCTTCGCCGTGAACGCGTTCATCTCGCCGCCGACCGCGTCGATCGCGGACGAGATGTCGAGCGCGCTGCGGCGGGAGGTGCCCTTGAAGAGCAGGTGCTCCAGGTAGTGGGTGGCGCCGTTCAGCGCGGGTGTCTCGTCGCGGGAGCCGACGTGCGCCCAGATGCCGAAGGTCGCGGAGCGGACCGAGGGCAGGGTCTCGGTGACGATGCGCAGGCCTCCCGGGAGGGTGGTCTTGCGGACCGTGCCGATGCCGTCCCTGCCCTTGATCAGGGTTTGGGTACGGGCGACGGCCCGCGCCTCCGTGGAGGTGCGGGCCGTCGCCTTGGAGCTACGGGACGTCACTTGTCGCCGTCGTCCTTCTTGTCCTCAGAACCTTCCTCGCCCTCGATCACGGGGATGAGGGAGAGCTTGCCGCGGGAGTCGATCTCGGCGATCTCGACCTGGACCTTCTGGCCCACGCCGACGACGTCCTCGACGTTCTCCACGCGCTTGCCGCCGGCGAGCTTGCGAATCTGCGAGATGTGCAGCAGACCGTCCTTGCCCGGGAGCAGCGACACGAACGCGCCGAAGGTCGTCGTCTTCACGACGGTGCCCAGGTAGCGCTCGCCGACCTCCGGCATGGTCGGGTTGGCGATGCCGTTGATCGTGGCGCGGGCGGCCTCGGCGGCCGGGCCGTCGGCGGCACCGATGTAGATGGTGCCGTCGTCCTCGATCGTGATCTCGGCGCCGGTGTCCTCCTGGATCTGGTTGATCATCTTGCCCTTGGGGCCGATGACCTCACCGATCTTGTCCACGGGGATCTTGACGGTGATGATCCGCGGGGCGTTCGGGGACATCTCGTCCGGCGTGTCGATCGCTTCCATCATCACGTCGAGGATGTGGAGGCGGGCGTCACGGGCCTGCTTGAGGGCGGCGGCCAGGACGGAGGCCGGGATGCCGTCCAGCTTGGTGTCGAGCTGGAGGGCGGTGACGAACTCCTTGGTGCCGGCGACCTTGAAGTCCATGTCGCCGAAGGCGTCCTCCGCACCGAGGATGTCGGTGAGGGTGACGTAGTGCGTCTCGCCGTCGATCTCCTGGGAGATCAGGCCCATGGCGATACCGGCGACGGGGGCCTTCAGCGGCACACCGGCGTTCAGCAGCGACATGGTGGAGGCGCAGACCGAGCCCATGGACGTCGAGCCGTTGGAGCTCAGCGCCTCGGAGACCTGGCGGATCGCGTAGGGGAACTCCTCGCGCGTCGGCAGGACCGGGACGAGGGCGCGCTCGGCGAGGGCGCCGTGACCGATCTCGCGGCGCTTCGGGGAGCCGACGCGGCCGGTCTCGCCGGTGGAGTACGGCGGGAAGTTGTAGTTGTGCATGTAGCGCTTGCGCGTCACCGGCGACAGCGTGTCGAGCTGCTGCTCCATGCGGAGCATGTTGAGGGTGGTGACGCCCAGGATCTGGGTCTCGCCACGCTCGAACACGGCGGAGCCGTGCACGCGCGGGATGGCCTCGACCTCGGCGGCGAGCGTACGGATGTCCGTCACGCCACGGCCGTCGATGCGCTTCTTCTCCTTGATGACACGCTCACGGACCAGGGTCTTGGTCAGCGAGCGGTACGCGGCGGAGATCTCCTTCTCGCGGCCCTCGAACTGCGGGAGCAGCTTCTCGGCGGCGAGCGCCTTGACGCGGTCCAGCTCGGACTCGCGCTCCTGCTTGCCGGCGATGGTGAGGGCCTGGGCGAGCTCGTCCCGGACGGCGGCCGTGAGGGCCTCCAGGATGTCGTCCTGGTAGTCGAGGAAGATCGGGAACTCGCCGGTGGGCTTGGCTGCCTTCGACGCGAGGTCCGCCTGGGCCTTGCAGAGGACCTTGATGAAGGGCTTCGCGGCGTCCAGACCGGCGGCGACGACCTCCTCGGTCGGCGCCTCGGCGCCGCCCTTGACCAGCTGGATGGTCTTCTCGGTGGCCTCGGCCTCGACCATCATGATCGCGACATCGCCGTCCTCCAGGGCGCGCCCCGCGACGACCATGTCGAAGACGGCGTCCTCGAGCTCGGAGTGCGTCGGGAAGGCGACCCACTGGCCGTTGATCAGCGCGACGCGGACGCCGCCGATCGGGCCGGAGAAGGGCAGACCGGCCAGCTGCGTGGACGCGGAGGCGGCGTTGATCGCCACGACGTCGTACAGGTGGTCGGGGTTGAGCGCCATGATCGTGGCGACGACCTGGATCTCGTTGCGCAGGCCCTTCTTGAAGGACGGGCGCAGCGGGCGGTCGATGAGGCGGCAGGTGAGGATGGCGTCCTCGGAGGGACGGCCCTCGCGGCGGAAGAAGCTGCCGGGGATCTTGCCGGCGGCGTACATCCGCTCCTCGACGTCCACCGTGAGGGGGAAGAAGTCGAGCTGGTCCTTGGGGTTCTTGGAGGCGGTGGTGGCCGACAGCACCATGGTGTCGTCGTCCAGGTACGCCACGGCGGAGCCGGCGGCCTGCTTGGCCAGGCGGCCCGTCTCGAAGCGGATGGTACGGGTGCCGAAGGAACCGTTGTCGATGACGGCCTCGGCGTAGTGGGTCTCGTTCTCCACTAGTGACTTCTCCTCGTCTTCGTCCCGGATCCCGCCCGTGTGGCAGGGGGACGGTGGCGGAGAAGCGCGCCGTCTGGTGCGGGCCGGTCTTCGATCGAAGCCCTCGGGGTTCGCAATTCCCCGGGGGCCACTACCGAGGACCGGCGGCGGCGAGGTGCGCTTCTCCTCGTTCGGTGTGCGTGCGGTCGCCCGTGCCCGGGCGTCCTCACACTGTGTCGTGTCTCTTGCGTTGTGCTACCACACTACAAAGGGGTGGTGACACTCCGCACGTTTCCGCCCGTACGTCCCGCGTACGGCGGGGCCGCGAGCCCCCTCCGGGCGAGGTCGCGCCGGGATCCGGCGGGTGCCGTGGAGGGCGTACGGCAAGGCGGCAAGTACAGCGAGTACCCGCGACTACCGCGAGTACAGCAAAAGGAGCGGTCCCCTTTTCCCGGGAACCGCTCCCCTGCACGGCGTCCTACTTGGCGCCCGCCGCACCGCGGCGGATGCCGAGGCGGTCGACCAGCGTACGGAAGCGCTGGATGTCCTTCTTGGCGAGGTACTGCAGCAGACGGCGGCGCTGACCGACCAGGATCAGCAGACCACGGCGGGAGTGGTGGTCGTGCTTGTGGGTCTTGAGGTGCTCGGTCAGGTCCGAGATACGGCGGGAGAGCATCGCGACCTGGACCTCGGGGGAGCCGGTGTCGCCCTCCTTGGTACCGAACTCGCTGATGATCTGCTTCTTCGTAGCGGCGTCGAGCGACACGCGATACTCCTCATGAGTCTCATTGATGCCACCGAGTGCCCCTGGTCTTCGTCTCAGGGGGGCTTCTGTGACTCGGGTGACGGGTCCGTCGGCGCGGTCTCCGGGTCCCTGGAAGGAGCCCGGGTGCGAACACGAACGGCCGCAGACAGGGTACCAGGCTGGTGAGACGCGCTGAGCCGGCCGTCGGGGTGCCCCTCAGCCGGTCAGCGACCGGACCTTGGTGAGGACGCCCAGCACCGCCAGGCACAGCGGGATCAAAGTGAGCAGCACGACCGCCTCGGCGATGTCGAGCAGACGGCCCCAGAAGGGGGAGAGCCCCTTCTGGGGAATGATCAGACCGATCGCGGTGAGCAGCGCGGCTCCGGCGGTGAGGGCGGCCGTGAGCCAGATGGTGCGGAGGTCCAAGGCTCCCCGGTCCGCGTGGAGCGTGAACTCGGTCAGAGCGTCGGCCGACGGATTGAGCGCGAGGCCGATCAGCAGGAGGGCGAGGGCCGCGACCCCGGCGAGGAGGGTGCAGGCCACCTGTGACGTGTAGCGGAACAGGCGGGCTCGGATCAGCATGGCGAGGCCGGCGGCAAGGCCCAGGAGCCTGCCCCACACGTCGTCCGAGAAGCCGAGGACGGCGGCGGAGGCGACCACCACGGCGGAGGTGCCGCCGACGAGACCCAGCAGCATCTCGTGGCCGCGCCGGGCCTGGGCGGCGATGCGCTCGGCGTCGAGGGGCTCGGTGTCCTGGCCCTGTGCGGGGTCGAGGTCGAAGTCCTCGTACACGACGGAGCGCGGGGAGGCGTAACCGATCGGCAGGCGGGCGAAGCGTACCGACAGGCCGGGCAGGAAGGCGACCAGACCGATGGCGACCGGGGCGCACACCGCGGCGGTGTCGGTCGCGGAGGCGTCGGCGAGGATCGCCACGAAGGTGGCCACGGTACCGACCGCAGCGGCGAAGGTAGCGGCCACGAACGCCGCGTCCCCGCTGGGGGCGAGCGCGACAAGGGCGACGGAGGCGACCAGCACCGCCACGCAGCCCAGCATGAACTGCAGTTTGCCCGGCCCCTCTCCGGCAGCCGGGCCGATGATTCCGGAGCCCGCGATGAGAAGCAGGGGCAGGGCGGCAAGTCCGATGGCCGCCGCGGCCACGCGATCGGCGTACACGCGTGCGCGCACGGCCGCGTAGGCGGTCAGGAGTACGCCCAGGCCACCCGCGATGATGCCGGGCAGGCCATTCATGTCGTGATGGATCGGGTCGGCGTACCAGAGCACGAAAGCGACGAGCAGCACGAGCAGCGCGCCGCCGATCAGCCCGGCGACGCGCAGCAGGTCGTCGCTCCACAGATGGCGGTCGCGAACGACCGCGGAGGCGACCGCGTCTGAGACGTCGTCGTGGACGGCAGGGGGCAGCGACTCGGCGAAGGGACGGAGACTGAGCACCTCGCCGTCGAGGACCCGTTCCTCCGCGAGCGAGCGGGCGCCGTCGAGGGCTGCACCGTCCCGGCGTACCAGGTGGTAGCCCGTCGGGGTGCCCACCGGCTGGGTCTGGCCCGTCAGGCGCAGGATCTCCGGATAGATGTCGGCGATGGTGATGTCCACCGGGAGGGCAACGTCGATGCGGCTGTCGGGTGCCACGACAGTGACTCGGCAGAACCCGGTCGTCGCGGTCGTACTCACCTTGATTGACCCCCTGCTTCGCGGATGCGCACGCTGCGGACGTCACCCTACCGGTAGGTGCCGTCAGGGGTGACAAGTAGGATCCCCGCCTAGCGGAGGGCGACCGTCACCACGGGGGTGCCGGTGGGAAACTGCTTGTCCGCGTAGGGGGATTGACGCACCGGTGAGCCAGATCGTCATCAAGCGCCCACCGCGTTCCCTGCCGCCCGAAGTACCCACCGATGAGCTGCGCCTGGAGGCTCCTCCAGAACTGCCGCGGGGTCAGCAGGAGGGCATGCTGATGCAGATCCTGCCGACGCTCGGCATGGGCTCGTCGGTGGTGTTCTACTTCGCCTCCCCGAACGCCCATCCGTTCATGCGGATCATGGGTGTGGTGATGCTCGTGTCGACGGCCGCGATGGTGATCGCGCAGATCGTCCGACACCGTCGCGGTACGCAGGGGCAAATGGCCGATGTGCGTCGGGACTATCTCAAATACCTCGCGCAGACCCGGCGTACGGTGCGCAGGATCGGTTTGAAGCAGCGTGACGCCCAGCTGTATCTGCACCCCTCTCCCGAACAGTTGTGGTCCGTGGTCGCCGAGGGCAGCCGGGTGTGGGAGCGCCGCGTCGGGGACGCGGACTTCGGGCAGGCGCGGATCGGTCTGGGACCGCAGCAGTTGGCCTCTCCGCTGGTGGCTCCCGAGACAGCGCCCGTAGACGAACTCGAGCCCCTGTGCGCCGGCGCCATGCAGCGTTTCCTCGCCGTGCACGGCCAGTTGGACGGGCTGCCGGTCGCGGTGTCGATGCGGGCCTTCTACCACGTGACGGTCTCCGGCGAGCCGGAGCGTGCCCAGGCCGCGGCGCGTGCCCTGGTCGCCCAACTCACCACCCTGCACTCCCCCGAGGACCTGCTGCTGGCCGTCGTCGCCGCCCCGGCCGCGGTCGACCGCTGGGACTGGACCAAGTGGCTGCCGCACAGTCAGTTGACCGGGCAGTTCGACGGCGCAGGCACCCGGCGGCTGTTCGGAGACGACCTCGGGGAGCTGGAACAGCTGCTGTCGGCCCACCTCGAAGGCCGCCCGCGTTTCAGCCGGGACGGCCAGCCGGTACTGGACCAGCCGCACATCATCGTCGTCCTCGACGGCGGAATCGTGCCCCCGACCTCCGCTTTCGCGGCCGCCGAGGGCTTGCAGGGCGTGACGATCATCGAGGTGGTCCCGGGCGAACTCGACCAGCCCCGGGGCGGCCTCTCCATCGTCGTACGGCCGGACCGGCTGTGGCTGGACACGGGTGCCCCTCTCGCCTACGAGGGCACCCCCGACGGGCTGTCCCTGCCCGCCGCGGAGGCACTCGCCCGGCAGCTGGCGCCCCTGCGCATGGGCGGCGGGAACGACGACGAACCACTGCTCGCCAACCTGGACTTCACCGATCTGCTGGGCCTCGGCGACGCCGCCTCCGTGGAGGTCACTCGCACCTGGCGACCACGGTCGACGCCGGAGCGCCTGCGGGTCCCCATCGGCGTCGGCGAGGACGGCCGACCCGTGATGCTGGACCTCAAAGAAGCCGCGCAGGACGGCATGGGCCCGCACGGTCTGTGTGTGGGCGCGACCGGTTCCGGCAAGTCGGAGCTGCTGCGCACGCTGGTGCTCGGCCTCGCGGTCACCCATTCCTCCGAAACGTTGAACTTCGTCCTCGCGGACTTCAAGGGCGGCGCCACCTTCGCCGGCATGTCCCAGATGCCGCACGTCGCCGCCGTCATCACCAACCTCTCCGACGATCTGACTCTCGTCGACCGTATGGGCGACGCGATCCGCGGCGAACTCCAGCGCCGCCAGGAGCTGCTGCGCTCGGCGGGCAACTACGCCAACATCCACGACTACGAGAAGGCGCGGGCCGCAGGTGCTCCGCTGGAGCCGCTGGCCTCGCTCGTCCTCGTGATCGACGAGTTCAGCGAACTGCTGACGGCCAAGCCCGACTTCATCGACATGTTCATCCAGATCGGCCGCATCGGCCGCTCCCTGGGTGTGCACCTCCTGCTGGCCTCGCAGCGCCTGGAGGAAGGCCGTCTGCGCGGCCTGGACACCTATCTGTCGTACCGGATCGGTCTGCGGACGTTCTCGGCCGCGGAGTCGCGCGCGGCGCTCGGGGTTCCGGACGCCTACCACCTGCCGTCCGTGCCGGGCTCCGGGTATCTGAAGTTCGGCACGGACGAGATGACCCGCTTCAAGGCGGCGTACGTGTCGGGTGCGTACCGCTCCGGTGGCCCAGAGGTCCCCGGTGACCGGACACCGATCGAGCGCCGGCCCGCGCTGTTCACCGCGGCCCACGTACCGATCACGTACGCGGCCGCGGACCCCGCACAGACTCGAGCTCCCGCGCGCCAGGATGACGACGCCTTGGCGGACACGGTCCTCGACGTCATCGTGCAGCGTCTGGAGGGCCAGGGCGTGCCCGCCCATCAGGTATGGCTACCGCCCCTGGACAGGGCGCCGACGCTGGACCAGTTGCTGCCGTCGCTCGCGTCGACAGCCGAACGGGGCCTGCAGGCCGCCGAGTACACGCGACTGGGCGGGTTGACGGTTCCCGTCGGTCTGATCGACAAGCCGTTCGAGCAGAAGCGCGAGGTGCTCTACCGGGACTTCTCCGGCGCGGCGGGGCACATGATGGTCGTCGGTGGCCCCCAGTCCGGCAAGTCCACGCTGCTGCGCACGTTGATCGGCTCCTTCGCCGTGACCCACACGCCACACGAGGTGCAGTTCTACTGCCTCGACTTCGGCGGTGAAGGCCTGTCGTCCCTGTCGGACCTGCCGCACGTCGGCGGGGTCGCCTCCAGGCTGGACCCCGAGCGGGTCCGCCGCACGGTCGCGGAGGTGGCGGGCATTCTCAACCGCCGCGAGCAGTTCTTCCGTGCCAACGGCATCGACTCCATCGGCACGTACCGTCGGCGGCGTGCGGCCGGCGAGCTGCCCGGCGAAGCCTGGGGCGACGTCTTCCTGGTCATCGACGGCTGGGGCAACTTCAAGGGCGACTACGAGGGGCTCGAAGGCATCGTCCACGACATCGCCGGCCGCGGCCTCGGCTACGGCATCCATGTCGTCCTCTCCGCCTCGCGCTACATGGAGGTGCGGTCCGCGCTCAAGGACCAGATCCTGGGCCGACTGGAGCTGCGCCTCGGTGACGTCATGGACTCCGAGTTCGACCGCAGGGTCGCGGCGAACGTGCCGGCGGGTGTCCCAGGCCGTGGTCAGGTCCCGGAAAAACTGCATTTCATGACGGCGCTGCCGCGTATCGACTCCTCGTCCGACGCGAACGACCTGTCGGAGGCCACGGCTCAACTGGTGCAGGCGGTCAAGGGCAACTGGCAGGGTCCCGCGGCCCCGACGGTCCGCCTGCTGCCCCGCAGGCTGCCTGCCGACCAGTTGCCCAAGGGCTTCGAGTTCCCGCAGCACGGCATCGCGATCGGCATCGACGAGGCCAACCTCGAACCGGTCTTCATCGACTTCGACACGGACCCCTTCTTCCTGGTCTTCGGGGAGAGCGAGTCGGGCAAGACCAACCTGCTGCGCCTGATCGCGAAGCAGATCGCCGAGCGCTACACGCCCTCGGAGGCCCGGATCGTCGTCGGCGACTATCGAAGGACGATGCTGGAGGCGGTCTCCGAGGAACATTTGCTGGAGTACGCGCCGATGGCGTCCGCGATGAACGTCCATATGGACGCCATCCGGCAGTTCATGGAGATGCGCGCGCCGAAGCCCGACATCACGCCGCAGCAGCTGCGCGACCGCAGCTGGTGGAGCGGCCCGCAGCTGTTCGTCATCGTCGACGACTACGAGCTGGTCGCCACCAACTCCGGGAACCCGCTGTCGGCTCTCGTCGAGCATCTGCCGTTCGCGCGTGACGTGGGCGTCAAGTTCATCATCGCCCGTAACGCGGCGGGGGCCTCGCGCTCCATGTACGAGTCGTTCATGCAGCGGGTGAAGGAGCTGGGCGCCCAGGGGCTCGTCCTGTCCGGCGACCCGATGGAAGGCGACATCCTCGGCAACGTCCGGGCCAGGCCCATGCCTCCGGGACGGGGCACGTTCGTCTCGCGGAAGCGCGGAGCCCCTCTTATCCAGGTGGGCTTGCTTCCGCAACGCCATTAGAGTGATGAAGAGTGACCAACAGTGTTGCTTGAAGCCTTGGTTGACTTGAGCGATCGGGGAGAACGGGGAGGCGGCTGACGTGAGTTCGGACGGGGGCGGCAGCGATGGTGGGGGTGCTCCGGACACCGGCAAGTCCTTCGACAGCTTGTACGGCGTGAACCCTCAGATGGCGTTGGACATCCAGCACGACGCCATGAAGGACTTCAAGAAGCGTGTCGACGACCTGCTGATCGAGCTGGGCAGGTCCGAGGCCTCCCCCGACAAGGTCGGTCAGGACCGTCTCTCCCGTGCCCATCTGGGGTCCGCCGACTTCAAGGAAGCACAGTTCCTCTACGAGTCGTACGCCATCGTCCACGACGAGTTGGAGAACCTTTCCAAGGCCCTCAGCGCGCAGATCGAGGGGGTGGGGCTGGCCGTGCACGCGTCGCGCGTGGGCTTCGAGAACCTGGACGAGGACATCAAGGCGCGGATGCGGGAGGTCAACGCGGAGGTCGACAAGTACTACGACGTCGACCGGGATCCGTATGCCCGACGGCAGGCCGACCAACAACAGGGCGAGCAGGTCGCGGAGGTCACCGACGCCGAGAAGGGCCTGTGATGAGCGAGCAGCCCGCACGGAAGCAACCCACGCCCCAGCACACCGACTTCGAGTCCATGACCCACGCCCAACTGGTGGCCATGCTCAACTCGGCGAACTCCGAGAGCGCCTACGACCTTGCCGCAAAGCTCTCCAAGGCCGCCTCGACGATCACCAAGATCGGCGACGACCTCATGACGTACGTCAAGGGCCTGGAGTGGCAGGGCGAGGCCGGCGACACCTTCCGTGAGTGGGGCGGGCAGACGGCAAGCGCGACGCTCCACCTCGGGGAGTACGCCGAGGTGGCGTCCCGGTGGATGGGCATCGTCTCCCAGGCAATCGGGGAGGCAAAGGCGGTCATGCCGGACACCTCCGAGACCACGGCCGCGCAGGCGGACCTCCGCAACGCGGAGAAGTCCCTCGCCGCAGCCAAGGAACCCGGCGCCCGCAACGACCCCGACTCCCGAAAGCTGGCCCAGACCGCCCAGTCCGATGCGACGGCGGCGCAGGAGCGGATCGACGCGGCACGGTATGAGGCCGTGCAGCAGATGCGGAAGCTGGCGCAGGCCTATCAGCAGTCGGCTGCGCAGGTTAACAGGGTGGAGCCGCCTACGTTTTCGCCGCCGGGCAACCATCTGGGCGCAGGCTGGGTTGACACCAATCAGCAGTACATCTCTGGCCCGTCACAAGGCACCTCAGGCTCGTTCGGTTCCCCTTCCGCCTCTGCGGTGCCCGAACGCAGCCAAGTGTCACGGCCCGACAGCAGCCAGTCGTCCCTTCCTCTGCAGTCGGGCGAGCGCCGTATCGAGCGCTTCGAGCCCATCGGAATGGACCTCGACGGCCTGGTCAAACTCCCGGAGGCTTCGGGACCGAGCAGCCCGGTTACACCTGCGCCCGGTGGACCTCCAGCACGCTCTGAATCGACGCCTCACTTCCCATCGGGCATTGGCCTGCCATCTCTCAACGGTGGCGGGAGCGTGCAGAATCCGGTTACTGGACGTGGTCCGTCAGCCACCCGCGTGCCGTTCCAGGCCGTGCAGGGAAGCCCCAACGGTACTGCGACACGTATGCCACGCGAGAGCGGAATCCTTGGAGGGCGGCCTGTCCCACCCTCCTCCGGCCGAACAGGCGGCATCCCGCGCGGGACCGTCATCGGCGGTGACCCTGTGCAGGGCCGCGCACCCATGACCCGCGGAACCACTCCCGGTGTCCCAAGCGGCGGGAATATCAATTCAGGTCAGAACGGTGTGGTAGGAGGGCGCCGCCTCTCTTCGGAAACCGGTGGTCCTGTGGGCAACCGACCGGCTATGCCAGGTCGCACGGGCACGCGTCCCTTCACACCGGGCGGGTCAGGATTGGCGAATACACCCGGTACCACCGCTGCACTGCGCAATTCGACCTCATCAGGTACGGGAGCAGCGTCACCTTCCGCAGTGCCTTCCGGCTCACAGCGAGATCAACGGTCAGGCCAACGACCGGACTACCTCATTGAGGACGAGGAAACCTGGGCACACAACAACCGGCGCTCTCTTCCGCCGGTCGTGGATTGAGTTCCCTCCACTTCCACACTTCAGGAAGGCATATGCGCACCAGTGGTAAGCGAGCGCTGCAAGATGGCTCAGCGGTATCAATAGCCCTCGGCCTGTTGCTGGTGGGAATTGCCTCGACACCTGCCCATGCCGAATCAGTTCGGGATCGACAGTGGCATCTCGACGCGATGCACGCCGAGGAGATGTGGAAGACCAGTACGGGGCGGGGGATCACGGTCGCCGTCATCGACTCGGGAGTTGACGACTCGACAGCCGACCTCAAGGGTCAGGTGCTGGCGGGCAAGGACTACTCAGACCTTCCTGGCGACGAGCACACGGACCGTGATCGACACGGAACCGGTGTTGCAGCGCTCATCGCGGCTACCGGAGCACGCGGAACGGCCAGCGGCTCTTACGGCATCGCACCAGGAGCCAAGATCCTTCCCATTCGTATGCGCTACAGCACCGAGGACTACGGGAAGGTCGATGTAGGAGCCGAGTACTCCAGGAAGCTGTCGGAGGCAATCCGGTACGCGGCCGACTCGAAGGCGCAGATCATCAATATCTCCATGGCTCGGGCTGATTCCCCGGGCGCACAAAACGTCGGCACTCCGGCACTTGCCTCCGCCGTCAAGTACGCCCTGACCAAGGGAAAGCTGATCTTCGCTGGGGCTGGCAACAGCGGTGACACATCTAACTTCCTGCAATATCCAGCAGCGACGCCTGGCGTCGTAGCTGTTGCCGCGATCGACAAGAACGTCGAGCGGAGCACCTTTTCCCAGTGGGGGCCACAGATCGATGTTGCCGCTCCTGGCGAAGAGATGGTCCACGCATGCACTGGTGGCACACAGATCTGCAAGTCCGACGGAACGAGCGATGCCACCGCCATCGCCTCCGCATCCGCCGCCCTCATCTGGTCGAAGCACCCGACCTGGACGAACAACCAGGTCCTGCGAGTCCTGATCAACACGATGAAGGGCAACGAGAAGAAGTGGACGTGGAACAACGCCATCGGTTACGGCATTGTCCGTCCGCGCATCGCGCTGCAGAACCCTGGTGATCCCGGGCCTGCCGACGAGTACCCGCTCCCAGACCTGACCGCGGCAGCGTCCCCGTCGCCATCTCCCGAACCCTCGAAATCCAGCGGCTCCTCCAGCAATGACAAGAAGGACGACAAACCCACCGCAGCAGCGCCGCCCGCGGACGACAGCAACCCGGCTCTGTGGATCGCCCTTGGCGTCGGGGCCGCGGCACTCCTCGGTACAGCGGTCGCCGTGCCCGTGATTCGCGCGCGACGCCGACGTCCCGCGCCTCTCACCGTCCCCCCGCCTCCCATATACGCACCACAGCACCACTACCCACCCGACAGCCCCGTACAGAGTCATGGCACCGGCTCGCCGTCGGAAGGCCCGTCGAGTACAGGACGGCATTACTGAACATGCGGGGCAACGGCGGCCTGACAGTCAGCGAGTACCACGAGGGGATCAGCAATGTCGTTCGATGAAGCGTGGGGTCAAGCACGCACCGCCGCTACAGCTCGCCAGAGCAGCAGCATGCAGTTGAATCAGCTACCTCCCAGTGGGGGTGGCGGCGATGTAGCCGACCTCAAAACGAACTCGTCGGGCAAGGCTGTCGCGATCAGGATGCTGCAGGACGACATCCCCCGAGGCACGGAGAAGGCTGGACGGCATGCCGAGGAGAACTTGGACGCGACCGTCCGGGAGTTCTCGGACTGGGCGACCGGATCTGGGCTCAAGGACGCACACAAGGAGTGGGAACTTCAGGTCAAGAACCTGATGAACCGCCTCAAGGAAGATCGAGAAGCGCTACAAGGAACCAAGAGAGATTTCGAGTATCTCAATCTCGAAATCCGGAGCCAGATAGGCCAGTTGGATGCTGGGCGTGATCCGAGGCACAACAGTTAGAAATCGGGGAGAATCATGCTCACGTATCAAGACGTGGTGACCATCGGACTGGGCTTCTTGACCACCACCGCCAAGGACTGGGACGACATGGCCGGCGGCTTCGGGGAGTTGGAGTCGCTGTACGCGGCGAAGGTGGAGGGCGTCGCGACCGACGGAACCTGGGTCGGCGTCAGTGCTGGAGCCGCCGCCTCACGCTTCGCCGACACCCGCAAACAGTTCGCCAACGCCCAGGTCGAAGCCCGCGCCATCGCCTCACTGCTCCGCGACGCACATGAGCAGTTCTCCCGTTTGATCGGCCACGTCAAGGACACGGTCGAGGACGCCAAGAAGGCCGAGATGTCCGTCAACAGCAAGGGCGAGGCGGTCTACGACTTCAGCAAGCTCACCCCCATGCGGCACGACAACGAATACCCCAAGCTCGTCTCGCAGGCCAAAGAAGCCGAAACCTCGTGGACAAAGGCGATCAAAGACGCCGTGCAGGCCGTCGACGACGCCGACCAGGGCGTCAAGCTGGCTCTACGCGAAGCAGCCGGTGTCAAGAGTTGGTTCGAGCGGGCGTTTGACCAGGCCATGGGCCCTGGCGCGCACTCGTTCAACGGCTCCGCCGTCGGCGACGTCGAGGTCTACGAGGCCCGTGAGGCCAAGGAGTACGCGGACCAGATCCTGGCCGGAGAAAAGCCCGCCGACCTGGAGGAGTGGGAACGCCTGATGCGCGACAACTCCGGCGACAAGGCCTTCAGCCAGACCTATCTCAACTCCCTCGGGCCTGACAACACGCTGAAGCTCACCAACAAGATCAACGACCTGGCGTACTACGACGACACCCAGAACAAGAAGGCGTACCTCCATATCAATGGAGGCCTTTCCGACTCCCTGGCGACTGCTACTCGCGTCCCAGATTTCAGGGATGCCAACGGAAAGCAGCTGCGTTTCGGCACGAGCGAATACAACGAGGCGTTCAACAACTGGAAGAACACGGGAGACGCGCAGTTCTACAACAAGTGGACCGAGGCCCTGCACGAACACGGTGACGACAAATATGGCCTCAAAGCCGCAGAGGACAAGATCGACATGGCCAAGGGAGCGGACCAACAGGTTCGCGGCTACCAGAGCCTGGTCACACTCATGCAGCAGGGAAGCGGCTACTCGCCCCAGTTTGTCGCGGACGTCACCGACGACATGATCGCCATGGAGAAGAAGGACCCGGACATCTGGGACCTGTATGGGCAGTTCAGCGGCAAGAACGGAGACGGCTGGTTCGCGAACGATCCGGTCGACGGCGCGTTGAACACCATGTCGCGTGACCCGGAAGGCGCAGCCGGCTATCTCGATCCCGACACCCCCGCCGGTAAGGAACGCTTCGACTATCTTCTGGGCAACGGCGACGGAAGTCGCGACTGGAACGTCACGAACACAACAGAGTGGCGCGGCAACCTCGAGGTCACCACCAGCGACGTCGAGGACGGCGACAACCGCAAGGGGCTGGGCAATGCCCTGGTCGCTGCAGCCACCGGTGTCGACCCGTCACACCCGCAGAGTCCCGGCAACCACACCGAGGCAAATGATCGGGTCTTCAGAGAAGCGCTACAGGTTCTCTCCGGCCAGGGCGACGACATGCCTTCATCGCTACGCGATGACATGGCCAAGGTCATGGTCAACCACGGTGATGAGGTTTACATCGCCATGACCGATGTGGGCGGAAAGCGTGGAGACCCGCTCTATGCCCTGGATCCGGAAGAGGTAATGGCGATGACGACACAGATATCGAGAAGTCAGGATTCCTACGGAACCCTCCATGAAGGCATGAATTACGCGATCCTCAATGACATGCACGACACTTCCCGAGCCCCGGAAGACACGCTGGAATCCGCTGGATACGCGGTCGGATTCATGGAGGAAGCCCGCTACAACGCCTTGAAGGGAGACCAGCACGACTACACCTGGGACAAGGCGTGGAGTTACCACGTATCCGGTTCGGTGCTGAACTTTATCCCCGTCGCAGGTGATGTCCTGCAGCGCGGTGCAGACATGGCCACAACTGCCTGGATCATGGACGAGCAGCAACGCCAAGGGGAAGAACTGACGAGCGACAATCAGAAGACGTACGTAAGTCGTCGCAACCAGCTCAACGAACTTGCCGAACAATGGTATGCGATAAATTCATACTGGGCATTGAACGAAACTGGATACTCCCGTGAGGACGGCTTGTACAAGGAAATTGAAGCAGCAGCGAACCATGGAAACAGGCGTGCAGACGGAATTGCGGGTGATCAGTAGTGGGAACCTTGGGTAAGGGCACAGCCTTCCTTCTCGTCATGGGCCCCCTGGCAGTTGGCTGCAGCAGCAGTCTTAGTATTCCTGAAGAATTTTGCAATGTTCGGATTTCGCAATCCGCACTCTCACCTCTTCTGCCAGACGGCGAGGAAGTGAAAATACCTCAAGAGAACCCGGTGAACATGGGGCTACGGCACGTCTATTGCGATCTAAATGTAGACGGCGAGAGGGTCCTGGCCATAACTATCCGCCAAATCGATGACAATCTCCCTACGGAGGACTGGAAAAGGGCAACTAAGCAGTTCACGCACGCCTCCAGGCGCACAGTATCTTTCCCAGGCACTGCGGTCATCGGTTCTGACGGAGCATTGGCAACGGCAGTATGCGGCAGCCCCACGAAGTACGTCTATTTTGACGTCCGTTTCTTTGGTGACCGCGTCGAGAAAAATTCCCAGGGATATAAAAAACTTCAACGCTTCCTGGAGGACTTCGCCCCAGCCATAACAAAGGAAGCCAAATGTACTGATCGCTGACCTCATCCTCACGGTGGCTCGTCTGCCACCTTGGGGGCGGTGTCGATATCGCCAGCCATTTTGCAGACTGGGGAAGAAGCTGCCGCTGCACAACTTCGGGATTGCCAGGTACCGATCGCTGGCCTGGGTGGCGAGGGCCTTGTCGCGATGATTGTTGCGGCAACCAGTGCAGCCCTCGGTGTGCTCATTCCACTGGGCGCCGATCCGGCCGCTGCGCTCGGCCTCGATCAGCTCTTGCAGTATGCGCTCCGCGATCTGCGGACGAGCTCGTTACCCTCCGCTGTGCGCAGTGACTCCATCAGGCGGAGGTCGGAGTTGCGACAAGGCCATCGGGCACCCCCGGGGCTGAACTGGCCGTTCAACAGGGAGATTTACACTGTGGCTTGCCCGGTGCGGAGGGAGCGTAGGCGATCACCGGCTGCATGCCCGGCCCCGCCCCGCACACACACGGTGATCGCCTACGCGACTACGCGGAACACCATCGGCCGAACGGCTGGACCTTTTAGGAAGAAGAAGGACGACAATGCATTTCAGCGTGGTCGGAATCCTATTCTTCACCTTCGGGATTCTCTTCGCTTTCAATATCGCCAAAGGCGCCGAATGCGCCTTTCAAATCTATGCGCGGCTAAATCCAACCGTTGGGATTGCGACTCCGCAGACACTGCGCATCGTGGGCGGGTTTTGGATCCCGCTAGGAGCGTTCTTCATAATGGTTGGCTTCTTCAGGTAATTTGAGAACGTTCGAAGGCGCAGACGTTCATCTCACGGGGACACTGCGGCAACATTGGCTTGAATTACAAGATGCCACCCAGCGCGTGACTCGTCGGGCATTTTGATCCCGAGCGACATACTCCATTGGACTACTCTTCGGGATGCTCAAGGCAGGCATATGTTAGCCAGAGCGTAAAGCTGTGGTCATGTCCCCTGTAGTGGTGTAACCGTGCCGGGTTGATCGTCGGGTGGGTAAATCTTGTCCATGCTGCCTTCGGGGAGGTAGCGGCGGGGGAAGGCGATCCATTCGTCGTGCTCTACGTTCCTTCCTGGGTCCGCCCCAGCCGTTCGTAGGGTTGTGGCACCCAGGGGAACCGGGTGTGGCTGTCGTCGTGCTGCCGGTCGTGGCTCGAAATGCTTGGCCGCTCGGATCCCCACGACGACTCGGCCGCCGATTGGGAAGTGCGAATGTGTCGCTGTGTAGAGCAATGCCGGCGAAGTCGTCCGTGGTACGCGAGCCAGGAACGACCTGATGGAGTGCGATGAGCCGGATATGGGCGGGTACTCAGGTTGAACTCGTAGAGCCTGCGGGGTCGTGACGGTTCATGATCCCTGCGGTACGACGGGATCATGCGGTACGCACAGAGGGGCGGCTATACGCCCGCCGAGCAGGAGAAGCGGGAACAGCTGAGGCTGGAGGCGGCCGAGCGGTTCGAGCGCGGTGATGAGGCCAGGGTGATCGCGGCCGATCTGCGGGTCACGGAGCGGACGGTGCGGCGGTGGCGCAAGGTGTGGCGCGAGGGCGGGGGCGCGGCGCTGGAGTCGAAGGGGCCGGTGTCGCGGGAGCGGCTGTCGGTGCGGGAGTGGGACCGGCTGGAGGCGGAGCTGAAGCGTGGGCCGCTGGCCCACGGCTTCACCGATGACCAGCGGTGGACGCTGGGCCGGATCAAGACGCTGATCGGCAGGTTGTTCCACAAGGGCTACACGATCCAGGGGGTGGCCAAACTGCTGAAACGGCACGGCTGGTCCTGCCAGGTCCCGGTGCGCCACGCGATCGAGCGCGACGAGGCGGCCATCGAGATGTGGAAGGACGAGGTGTGGCCGCGGTTAAAAGGACAGCGGCGGACCTGGGCGCCTACATCTGCTTCGAGGACGAAGCGGGCCAGGGGCTGAGGCCGCCGAAAGGCCGCACCTGGGCACCGCGCGGAGCACGTCCGGTGGTGCGGGTGCGAGGTCGGGGAAACGGCCGGGTCAACATCGCCGGCGCCGTCTGCTACCGGCCAGGGAACCGCCCGCACTTCTTCTACCGGCTGCACGTCTACCACGGCCGCAGGGGCGAGCCGAAGACGTTCGCCTGGCACGAGTACCGCGACCTGATCATCGCCGCCCACCAGCAGCTGGGCGCCCCACTGGTGTGGTGCTGGGACAACCTCAACGTCCACCTCGCCAAGGAACTCGCCGCCTTCGCCGAGGAACACGCGGACTGGTTACGGATCTTCCAGATGCCGTCCTACGCACCGGAGTTGAACCCCGCCGAAGGCGTGTGGTCACTCCTCAAACGCGCCATCGCCAACTTCGTCGCCACCGACCTCAGCGGCCTCGTCCGCATCGTCAAACGCAAGCTGAAGAAGATCCAGTTCAGACCCCACCTGATCGACGGCTGCCTCGCCGGGACCGGCCTGATCATCGAACCTTGGTGATCACTCGGGCAGACACTACGAGTTCAACCTGAGTAAGTCATGCTGGGACAAGGCCATCGCGTCACCTCTCACCTCAACGAGCGTCTCTACTCGGAGAGTTGCGCGATGGCCGCCCCATGACCAGGGGTTACGCAGAGATCGCTGCTACACCACTCGGTGGGACACCATCAAAGCTGTCAGGCCATTTTGTCACTGGACCTGTTCTTCAGGCTGGCAACAAATGCAGCGAACGCACGTGAACCAACGGTAAATCCTCTCCGGCCAACACTTTTGGCGTCACGTACACCCACACGTTGTGCAGCATGTGAAACCTCCACGCACTCGTTGTCCGCCGCGCTGTAACTGCTCTTGAACCAATCCGCTGCCGCGAGTTGGTCGGTTATCGGTGTCTCGTTCATCGGTTGAGCTCCTGTCGTGCTTCGGCCAACAGCTGGAGGCTGGCCGACGTGTCGGCCGCTTGTGATCGCAGGTAGTCGAACATGAGCTTGTAGCTCTGCACATCGGTGGGGGCGTCGAGATAGAGCCCCCGTTTGTGGAGTTCCAGATAGACCACACTCACATTGCCGAGCGGGTCGCCTGTGTCGTCACGGCCGAGGATCAAGAAGTGACCGCCCGAGCCAGCCGCGTGGGCGCCTGCGGTGAACTGGAGAATCTGGATGTCCACGTTGGGGCGTTGCGCCATGGCGTACAGATGGTCGAGCTGTTCGGCCATCACGTCAACGCCGCCGACACGGCGCCGGAGGACCGCATCGTCCAGCACCACCCACAGGTGTAGCGCCGGGGTCCGCTCCAGAATCGCTTGGCGCTTGACGCGGGCGTCCACTTTGCTCGCGATGGCATCGGCCCCCGTTCGGACGTCCTGTGCCTCGTGCAGAGCGAGGGCGTAACGCGGTGTCTGAAGCAGTCCGGGCACCAGAGCGTTGGCGAAGACGTGTTCGTACTCGGCGACATCCTCAAAGGACATCAGTGGGTCCAGGACCTCTGGTACTGCCGGATGGTCCATCCACCAGCCGTTCTCCTGGTTGCGGACGAGCTGGATCAGCGTGTCCAGCTCGTCCGATGTGGCACCGCACGTATCGGCGATCGCTCTCACCGTCGGGATCCGGAGCTTCGCGCGGTCCTGCCACGTCTCGTACCGGTTGACGGTACCGACGGAAACCCCAGCATGCTTGGCCACTTCGGACTGTGTGAGGCGGGCTCGAGCTCGCAGCGCTTTCAGCCCGCGGGCGATCTGCATGCGGCCAGCAGGTCCCGCTGATCCTCGTACGGTCACCGTCTCGTCTCCTACTCGGCCGTCGTCGTCACCTGCCCTCGGACTGCGGAGCGCCAGGCAGAGCGTATGCGCTACCCGGAGCTCGCACCTCCCGCCCTGAGTTCACCTTGTCGAGGGAGAGTTGAGCCAATCGAGTATCGACCATTGAAATTCAATGGCAGCATACTCAACAGGCACGCTGCGTAGTGAAGCTGTCACCATGCGCGGTGGTTCGACGTGTGCGTGTACATCCGCCTTGCCAGCCGCACCTCATCAAGGGAGTGCTCATGCGACGACTGAATCCACTACCGAGCCAGTTCGGGGTTCCTCGCCCCGCAGCGCACCGTGGGCCTGCAGTCCCCACCGTCCGCTGCTGGTACGAACCCCTCGACGGCACCTCGCAAGCCCTCGCCCACCGCTACCTCGCCGCGTACGAGCACGAGGAGAAGGCAGGGGTCCAGCCGCTGCGCCGCGATATCCACACCCACCTGGGGACCGCGTCATGAACGACGAGGCGAAGCATGTACGGCTCCTGCCCTGGACCGGCTCCCACGGACAGCCCTGTCTCCTCCTCACCGACGGCGAGGGCACGGCCTCTCGCGTGGCCGACCGGATCGAGCGCACGCAGCTCGGACTCGCGGGCCGGCTTCTGGGGCGAGCGCGGGCCGTGTTGCCGGATCAGAGTGCGGATGGCAGTCAGTGGGCGCCGCTGGCAGGTCAGTTGACCGATGCGCTCCACGACGTGTTGCTCATCGCCGAGTCTCGTGGTGCTCGGCTCGGCGGGGGACTGGCTGAGCATCGACGCTTCGGCCGGATCGCCCTCCCCGGTAGCGATCTCACCTCCGCGTGCTTCGCCCGGCGTCACGTCCGTGACACGGCCGACACGTGGGGGCTGCCTCACAGCGTCATCGACGACCTGGAAACGATCGCCGGAGAGCTCGTCGCCAACGCTCTGGAGCACAGTGACAGCCACACGATTACCGTTGACTGTGGCCTCACCTCCCGCACCGCTGTTATCAGCGTGACGGACGAGGGTGGAGGGCCGACATCCGCGGCTCTGCCCACGTCGGCGGAACTGTTGGGGTTGGAGCAGGAACGCGGACGCGGGCTGCTGATCACCCAAGCGCTGGCCGTCCGGTGGGGAACGCTGCGGGACGGCGGCGAGCTGACGGTCTGGGCCGAGGTTCCCATGGAGTCTCCGGAGTCTGCCGGGTGACCTTCATCAGCACAACGGGGGAGGCAGCGTATTCCGCCGCCTCCCCCGCCCGTCAGCCGTGTGTCAGCCCATCAGCATGCGGATGCGCTTCGCGCCGTCCAGGTCCGTGCCCTGGTAGCCGACGACCGACCTGTCCAGCAGGGTGGCGATGAAGTTGAGCTTTTCCGTCATCGCCTGCATCTCGGTGGTGTTCTTGCGCTGGATGTCTCCGTACGCCGTCTTCGCCTCGCCCTCCCAGGTTTCGGCGACGCGCTTCACCTCCTGCATGAGGGCTTCGAGTTCCTGCGTGAGGTCAGTGGCTGTCTTGCGGACGTCACTCGCCGCCTGGGTGACCGTGGCGTAGTTGATCGCTGTGCGGTCGAAGCCTGTACTCATCGTGGGTCTCCTCCGTGGCTCAGGCGAGGCTGGTGATGCGGTTGGTGGTGTACGTCTGGCCTCCCATGCCGGCCTCGGCCTGGGCCTGGGACTCCGCGGAGTTGTCCACCTTCCGGATCTCCGCGATGCGCTCCTGCTCGTGGTCCTCGAACCCGTTGACGGCCATGCGCATGACGTCTTCCAGGTCGACGAGGTTGTCCTGGAGCTTCTTGAGGTGGACGTTCACCTCGCGCTGCACCCTGTCGTACTCCTGGCTCGCGGCGCCCTGCCAACCGCCCTGGATCATGTCCACGACCGTATTGAGTGACGTCACGCGACGGCTCACCTCGACGTGGAAGTTCTGGATCTTGTTGGCAAGCGCGATGAGTTGGTCGTTCTCGCGTTTCTGGTCCGCCGTGATGTCACTCACAGGTTCTCCACCCTCCTCTTGAAGTAACGGCGGCACCGACCGCCGCGACGCGTCCATCGAGGCCCGACGCCCACATGCCAGGCGGGCAAGAATCACCGTGATTGCCACGCGTCGCGCGGCCACAGCGTTACACCGCCCCCGTGTCGTACCACCCATGTGATACCGCATACCACTCTAGTCACTTGACGGGACGCTTCCAACTGCAAAGCCGCAACAGGGCAGTTCAAGGGCTGAGCAACTATCGGGACAAGAGCGGCACGAGAAATTCGGGTGCGAGCGGGCGGTGACGCAGGCATCGCTCCATGTGACACGTCGCTGTTGGGTCAGTCGGTCACGGAGTTGCCACCACACAAGTACTGTGAGTGCGTAGCTCGTTCGTACGTCGGGAAGGAACCGCGCCATCATGGCCGATGGGCTGGACAGGGATGCCGAGAAGGCACTCAAGGAACGCAAAGAGCGCGAGAAGGACGAGCTGTACGCACTCGACATCTCGGGGGTGGAGTGGCACAGCGCGCCCGGCACCGAGGAGCACGAGGAGCGGGTGGAGATCGCGTACCTGCCCGAGGGTGCCGTGGCCATGAGGTCGTCGCTCGATCCGGACACGGTGCTGCGGTACACCGAGGCCGAGTGGCGGGCCTTCGTCCTCGGAGCGCGGGACGGGGAGTTCGACCTGGAACCGGCGCCTCACAACGGTGGTCGTGACGGCGGCCTCGACCAGGACGTCGACGCCCCCCGGTGAGAGTGCGTCAGTGGCTGGAGTGCGGGACGGGTGCCCGGCCTGACGGCCGCCGCGCGGTGCGCCGGGCCCCGAGGTGAGCGGAGAAGGCGGGGCCCGAAGTTCGTGCTCAGGCGCCCCCTCCGCGCCTCCGACGGCGCAGATCACGTAGCACGACCGCCGTGCCCGTGATGACCGTGACCACGGCCGCGGTGAGACCGAGGGCGTACGTGGCGTAGCGCTCGTCGCGTTCGTGTGGGGTCTCGGCGAGGGAGAAGCGGGCGGTGTCGGGGGCTGCGGGCTTTGACACCCCGGGGTCCGGGGTCGGTGACGAGGGTGGGTCCTCGAGATCGGAGTCCTGGACTGCGCGGACCGGGTCCACGACCCCCCAGCCGACGAAGTTGTCGTGACCGTTGACGGAGCGTTCGGCCGTCTGCTCGATCTGGGTCACGATCTGGGCGGCCGACCAGTCCTCGTGCTTCTCCTTCAGGAGCGCGGCAACGCCGGCGACGAACGGGGCGGAGAAACTGGTGCCGTTGTCCGTGCACTGGCCGCCGCCCGGGACCGTGGACACGATGTCGACGCCGGGGGCCGCGACGCCCACGAACTCGCCCGCCTGTGAGAAGGAGGCTCGTTCGTTGTTCCGGTCGGAGGACGCCACCGCGAGGACGCCGGGGAAAGCCGCCGGGTAGGTGTTCTTGTATGTGCCGTCGAGGCCGTCGTTTCCCGCGGAGGCGACCACGACGACGTTCTGGGCGATGGCGGCGCGTACCGCCTGAGCGAGCCTGGACGTGCCGGACAGGGGTTTCGTCGTGTCCTGGGAGATGTTGATGACGTCAGCCCCCTGCGACACGGCGTAGGTGATCGCCTCCGCCATGGAGTCCGAGTCGCCGCTGTTCTCGGCGTCGTTCTGACGGATCGGGATGATCGTGGCGTTGGGGGCCAGGCCCACGAAGCCCGTGTCGTCGTGCGGCCGGGCGGCGATGATGCCCGCGACCTTCGTCCCGTGTCCCTCCCGGTCGTTCGTGGGATCGGCGCCCTTGCCCGCGGTCAGGAAGTCGCGTCCGGCCGCCTTGTCGACCGCCGTCTTCAACTGTGGGTTCCTGTCGTCGACTCCGGTGTCGATGACCGCGATCCGAATGCCCTTGCCCTTGTCCGTACCCTGCCAGAGTTCGTCGAGGAGCACCCGCTGCAGTGCCCAGGGGGTGCCCTTGACCGGCTTGGCGGGGAAGGTGCACTCACCGCTGCCGTCCAGCCGCACGGGCACACGTGCATCGGCGGAGACGTCGACTCCGGTTTCAGGCGGTGCGGTGCTCAGCACAGCCAACAGCGCGGCCGCGGCCGCTGCCGGCAGCGATTTCTTCTTCGGCGACACCTGTACGTCGCTCCCGTCCTTCTGTCGTGTGAAGCCGTGGCAGAGGTGGTGGGCCGGCGCCCGTCCTCACGAACCCTGTGGCTGTCGCGCGCTGTTGGTGTCGAGGCGGGGGCCCTTGGCCAGGAACTCCGACCAGACCAGCGGGACCTTGGCCGGCCGGACGTTCTCGTAGCCGAGCTTCACCTGGGCCTCGCTCAGCTCCGGCGTCCCGTCCGACGTCTTCTGCTTGCCGTCCGTGCCGACGCCGGACTGCTCGCTGTCGCTGTCGCCGTTCGCCTGGACGGCGTACCGCAGGCCGGTGTCCGTCACGAGGAAGAGTGATCCCGAGTCGGTGTCGGTGCCCTGGATCTGGGTGTAGAGCAGTCCCGTTCCGGGAGTGACGTACGTGCTCGCGCCGCCTGCGGCGATCTCGGCAGGGTACTCGCTGCCCGCCCAGGTGCTGAGCGTCGTGTCGTTGTCGTCGTCCACATCGCGCAGAACGCTGCAGACGGTGTTGCGGCCCGATTCCGCGGAGGCGGAGTTGACCATGGAGGCGCGCCGTGCCGGCCAGTTCGCCGGCTGTCCGGCGAAGGGGCTGCTGTCGGCGGTGAAGTCCTGGAGGCCCACTTTGGCGGCCTCACCGTTCATGTTGAGGACGCCGGTCCGGGGCGAGGTGATCAGCAGCCAGGCGGTGAACTCGCTGACGGGCCTCACTTCGCCCGGCAGCACGACGTAGTACTTCTTGCCTTCGCCCGTCTCCGTCTCGAGTACCATGCCGACCCGGTTCTCGTCGTCCGAGAGCTGGCCCGGGACTCCGGCCGGAGAGCCGACACCTGCGGGGAGCTCGGGGAACGCGATCGGGTCGCCCTTGTGCAGGGTGTCGATCCACTCCTGCGTGACGAGCTGCGGCTGCTTGGAGCCCACGAGCGCGTCCGTCAGCTTCCGGTCGTCCTCTTCGGTGGCCGCCCCCGCGACGGGGTACGCCTTCCCGGCGGCGTCCACCAGATAGCGTTCCCCGGTACGGGTCTTGACGTACAGGACCTCGCCGCCGGAAAGGCGTTCGGAGCCGTCCGTCTTCTTCACGTCCCGGTCGGCCAGGACGAACGTCGCCTCCTGAACCGTGCTTCCCTTGCCGCCGGGCTGCTCGCAGACCGCCCACCGTTTGGCCACGCCCGCCTCGTCGGCCGTCGGCAGCCGGTCCGGCGCGTAGGGGATGCCAAGGATCGGACCGCGAGGCGGCTTGCCCGAGTCGAGGATCTCGTCACTGATCTGGACGACCTGGTAGTCGGCGCCGTTCATGAGCAGACGGGCGGAGGCCAGATTGAGAACCGGGTGCAGGCGGGTGGCCCCGTCCGTCTTGAGGACTACGTAGCGCGTCGTGGACTGCTTTCCCACGATGACCCGGGTGCCCGGCTGGTTCCAACCCTTGGGCGCGGTCGGCTGGAACATGCCCCAGGCACCGAAGACGCCCAGGACGAGGGCGCCTGCGATCAAGCTGGGTACGACGGCCCGCAACGGCTTGGGAGCGCCTTCTTCCGAACCCCAGGGGGACGGCTGGAGAAAGGCGGCCAGAGTGCGTCGCTTCGCGAACGTGTAGGCGTTGAGTTCGTCCCGCCGTGATGCCATGAGTGCCTGTTTCTCCCCGTACTGCGCCCCGGGGGCAACGCCCCCGCACTCCGCTGTCAGACCCGCCCCTACTATGCCTGTTGCGCCACTGCGCACGTGGGGCGGGTAGGGTTCGTTCCCCATCGAGGCCGCTGTCGAGTGGGGCGTTTCAGGTGACTACGGGGGGTTTGCAGCAATGGCTTCCGCACGCCGGACGCGATCACGATCGCGTACAGAAGCGGTCGACCCGCGTTCTGCTCCTTCCGCCGTTTCCCCGGCCCCGCCCGCGGTGACGACGTTCGCTCCCGGTCCCTTCGCACCGCATCTCAAGGCGGGTTCCGGGCACTTCGGCGCATTCCGGTTTCGGCAGGTCCTCCTCGTCGAAGCAGCCGCCGCCGTTCTGCTCGTCGGCTGGGCGGTGCACCCCCTCGTTCTCGTGCCCGCGGCCCTCGTCGCGAGCCTGCTGGTGCTGCTCGCAGTGGTACGTCGCCGGGGGCGCTCTCTGCCCGAATGGCTGGCCACGGCAAGGGCGTTGAAGGCACGGCAGCGAAAGGCAGCCGAGACTGTGATACCGCCCGGGACCGAGCCGGGGCTCGCGCCCGCGGTGGAGTGCGACCCGACGCTGCGGAGCTACACCTACCGCGGGCGGGACCGGCGTGCCGTCGGGGTCATCGGGGACGGCACGTTCGTCAGTGCCGTGTTGCAGGTCGAGGCGGACGCCACGGCGCTTCGGGCGGACAGGAGCCGGCAGCCGTTGCCGCTGGGCCTGGTGCGGGACTCGCTGGAGGTCGACGGGATCCGGTTGGAGGGGGCGCAGATCGTGCTGCACACCCAGCCGGCGCCCGCGATCCAGTTGCCCCAGCAGTCGGTGGCCGTGAGCAACTACGCGCCGCTGCAGGCCCAGACGGGTACGCCGGCCATCCGGATCACCTGGATCGCGCTGAAGCTCGATCCGGAGCTGTGCCCGGAAGCCGTGGCCGCGCGCGGGGGCGGTCTCCTCGGGGCACAGAAGTGCGTGGTGCGGGTCGCGGACCATCTGGCCAGTCGGCTCACCGGGTCCGGATTCCGTACGACCGTGCTCGACGAGCAGGAGCTGATAGCCGCCGTCGCCACCTCAGCTTGCGCCAACCCCCTGGTGACGGCCGAGGCGGGGCGTACGGAGACACCGCAGCGACGGACCGAGGAGTCCGGGCGCAACTGGCGGTGCGACAACCGTCGGCACACCACCTACTGGGTGCGGCGATGGCCGCAGTTGGGTGGCCGGGGTTCCTCCCTTCCGCAGCTCGTGGGACAGCTGACAGCCCTGCCCGCACTCGCCACCACGTTCAGTCTGACCGTGGCACGCGGAGTGCGACAGGAGGTGACGGTCGCCGGACACGTTCGGGTGACGGGGCGCAGCGACGACGAACTCGTCGCGGCCCGGCGCGCGTTGGAGCACGCGGCCCGACAGGCCGGGACCGGGCTCGCGCGGCTCGATCGTGAACAGGTACCGGGCGTCCTCGCCACGCTGCCCCTGGGAGGTGTTCGGTGATGACCATGACCGGTACGGGCCCCCACGCACCTGGTTCCACCGCTCCTGAACCTTCCATGGGTGAGCGGATGCGGGAGCGACTGCGTTCCGGGTTCGGGCTGATCGGGCCGCGGCACGGACGGCACGCGCTGTCGGTCGAGCAGTTCGACTCGCTCGCACTGCCCGTCGGGGACGACGGCGTCGTCATCGGCGTCGACGCCGAGAGCCGACCCGCCGTCCTCGGGATCAACCGACCCACCCCCTATGACGTCGTCCTGATCGGTGGACTGTGGACCGCCCAGGTGCTCGCGCTGCGCGCGGCGGCCACCGGGGCGCGGGTCGCTGTGGAGACTGGGCGCGCGCAGTCCTGGATGCAGTTGGTGCACGCGATGGGCGGCGGCCAGAACGGTCTGGCCGTGTACGACGTCGGGCGGGTGCCGCCGCAGGGTGCGTCAGCCGCCGGTCCCGTGCTGGTGGTGCGTGATTGCGGTATGCGGCCGCCGCGCGGTCGGGTCGTCGCCGGGCCCTGGCAGTCCGTACTCACGCTGTTGCCTTACCTCAGCCCGGTGGCTCCGCGGCTCATCAGACGGGCCCGTCTGGTCGGAGTGCAGCGGGTCTCGCCCGACGAGGCGGCGGAGTTGGGGCGCACCATGGCTCTGCCCCGGGCAGACGTCGAGTCGTTGCCCTCGCTCGCCGACGGTGTCACTCTCTGGAGTGCCGACCGTGACCGGCAGTACGTGATGACCCAGCCGACCGACGCCGAGATCGGATTGCTGGGTACGCCCCGGCGGATGGACTGACGGATACGACCGCCTCGGGGTACCGGTCCCGTAACCCTTCGCCCCCTTCTTCTTTCGAGCTGTTCACCTGCAATGACCGATTTGTTGACACTCGTTGGGGATATGTGTGCCATCTCAGGGCAGGGCGTGACGGAGCGGGCAGGCACGGAGGGGTGGACTGGCCTGCCGTCATGGCGCTTGTGGTGATTAGGCTGGGACCGGGGGCGCACATCACGACGTCACGACGACACGGCTCGAACGACCAGAACGGTCGGCCCCGGCACGGCTTTGAGGGTGCTCGACCACACCAGGAGGAATTGTGAACAGCGATCGGGACGGGATCCGCGGGGGCTGGGCCACACCCGGCGATGACCAGTCCGACGCGGAGTCCGCCGTCGAGGCGACGGGCGAGTTCACCATCGACTACGCGCCGCCTGCCTGGTACACGCAGAACGCTTCTTCGCAGGGGGCCGGTTCGGAATCGGAATCGGGGTCGAGTTCGGGTGCGGCTGCGAACGCTGACAGGGGGGTGGGCGCGGGGAGCATGCCGTCCGCCGGCGGGGCCGTGACGCCTCCGCCCGCGCCGCCGGTCGGTCCGCCTGTCGACACGTCCGGTGCGCCGGTTGGCGCTTCGGGTGGCACGTTGCCGCCGCCCTGGCCCCCGGTGGCCGCCGCCCCCGAGGCCGGCGGCCAAGGTGCGGACATCGAGAGTGGCGCGACCATGCGCATTTCCGCTACCGCGTTGAAGCGTGAGATCGCGGACGTGGCCGCGCCCACGGGTGCCTCCGGCGACCCTGCGGGTGCGGCTTCGGGTGCGAGCGAAGACAGTGGCGCCGCCTCCGCTGCCGCTGAGATCGTCGAGACGTCGGGGGATGCCGCCCCATCCGGCGAGGGTCACGGCTCGGCGAGCGGCCACGGTCAGCACGGCGAGGGAAGTGGCAGCGCCGAGGGTTCTGCCGCCGAGGTGGCGTCTGGCTCTGCCGATGCTGCTGAGGGCGAGCAGTCCGGTGGCGTCGCGGCCTCCGAGGACGTCTCCGCAAGCGTCACCGATGCGGCCGAGCCGGTGGGTTCGGGATCTCAGGACGCCGTTGCGCAGACTGCCGGTCCGCAGGAACCGTCCACTCAGGGCTCAGACCCCCAGGAGCCGTCCACCCAGGGCCCGGATTCGCAGGACAGTCCCGCCCCCGGCGCCGTCCCACAGGGAGCTCCCACCGAGGGCATCGCTCCGCAGGGCGCGGCTCAGCTGGACGCGACTCCGCAGAATGCCCTTCCTGAGGATCCCGCCCCGCAGGACGCCGCTCCCGACGCCCCCGATTCCTCTCCCGGCGCCGAGCCCCGGGCCACCGCTTCTCAGGAGTCCGCTCCCGAAGCCATCGCGCCTCAGGCCACCCCGCCCCAGGACCTCCCGCCGCAGCCCGGCACTCCTCAGGCTGCCCCGTCCCCCGCAGCCGCTCCCGGCGCGGCCCCCACCGCCGTACCGCAGGCGCCTCCCGCCTGGACGCCTCCGCCGCCGCAGAGTGGACTTCCGCCGTTGCCGCCCGCGTTTCAGCTCGCTGACGCCCAGGCTCCCGCCCCCGCGGCGCCCTGGCCCCCGTCCGCCCCGCAGGCGCCGACCACACCTGCGGTTCCCGAAAGGCCCGACGGGCAGCAGTCGGCGGCCGCGCCGAGGGAGCCGTCCGTGCCGCCTCAGCAGCCGTTCCACCCGCAGGCCCCTCAGGGCGCGCCCTCCGCCTGGGGCAGCCCCGTCGACGCCGCGTCCCACGCCGCCGCCCCCAGCGCACCCGTGCCGCCCGCCGACGCCTCCGCTGCGCCGACCCCAGCACCCGGTCCGACGCCTCCGCAGGAGCCCGGCGCCTCCTCCCCCGCCGGTTACGGCTTCCCGCCCGCGGGCGGGCCCGTGCCGCCGCAGGCACCCATCCCCCAGCAGAGCGGCTACGGCTTCCCCCAGCCTCCGGCCCAACCAGGCCAGCCGCCACAAGCGGGCCAGCCGGGACCGGTCCAGCCGGAGCAGCAGGGGGCCCCCGGCGGCGCACCCGTTCCTCCGCAGCAGGGCTACGGCTTTCCTCAGCAGGCGGGGCAGCCCGGCCCCCAGTACCCCCCGGCGCCCCAGCCCGGCTACGGGTTCCCGCCCGCCGCCGCTCCGGGTGCCCCGGCGCCGACCCCTCCGGGTCAGCCCAACTCCCCTGCGCCTCAGGCCGGTTACGGGTTCCCCCAGCCCCCCGCCCAGCCGGGACACCCGGGCCACCCCGGTCAACCCCAGCCTTCCCAGTCCCCCTTCCCCGGATACCCAGGACAGCCCGGAGAGGCCGGTCAGCCCGGGCACCCCGGCGGGCAGCCCCAGCCCCCCGCCCCCGTCGACCCCCGCACCGGCGCCGCCTGGCCGCAGGCCGTGCAGCACGATCAGCGGCAGCCGACCAACCCGGGTGTGGCACCGCTCGGTTACACGGCCGCGGTCGAGCTGTCGTCGGACCGGCTGCTGAACAGCAAGAAGCAGAAGCAGAAGAGCAGCCGTCCGGCCTCGGGCGGCGGGCTGTTCAAGCTGGGCGGCAAGAAGGAGGAGGCCGAGCGGCAGCGGAAGCTGGAGCTGATCAGGACGCCGGTGCTGTCCTGCTACCGCATCGCGGTCATCAGCCTCAAGGGTGGCGTGGGCAAGACGACGACCACCACGGCCCTCGGTTCGACCCTCGCCACCGAGCGGCAGGACAAGATCCTCGCGATCGACGCCAACCCGGACGCCGGCACGCTCGGCCGTCGGGTGCGGCGCGAGACCGGGGCCACCATCCGCGACCTCGTCCAGGCGATCCCGTACCTCAACTCGTACATGGACATCCGGCGGTTCACCTCGCAGGCGGCCTCCGGTCTGGAGATCATCGCCAACGACGTGGACCCCGCCGTCTCCACCACGTTCAACGACGAGGACTACCGGCGGGCGATCGACATCCTCGGCAAGCAGTACCCGATCATCCTCACCGACTCGGGCACCGGCCTCCTCTACAGCGCGATGCGCGGGGTGCTCGACCTCGCCGACCAGCTGATCATCATCTCGACGCCGTCCGTGGACGGTGCGAGCAGCGCCAGTACGACACTGGACTGGCTCTCCGCGCACGGGTACCAGGATCTCGTGGCACGCTCCATCACGGTCATCTCGGGCGTGCGCGAGACCGGCAAGATGATCAAGGTGGAGGACATCGTCTCCCACTTCGAGACGCGCTGCCGGGGCGTCGTGGTCGTGCCGTTCGACGAACACCTCTCCGCAGGCGCCGAGTTGGACCTCGACATGATGCGGCCGAAGGTGCGGGAGGCGTACTTCACGCTCGCCGCGATGGTCGCCGAGGACATCGCCCGGCACCAGCAGTCGCACGGCCTGTGGACGTCGGACGGCAACCCGCCGCCGGTCGTCGCCCCGCCGATGCCGGGCCAGCAGGCGCCGGGCCAGCAGACGCCCGGTCAGCAGCCGTACGCGCCGCAGTACCCGCAGCATCCACAGCAGGGGCAGCAGCCGTATCCCGGTCAGCCCTATCCGGGTCAGCCGGCTCCCGGACAGGCCCCGCAGCCCTACGGCCACCCCGGCCAGCCCGCCCCCGGGCAGCCGTATCCGCCGCAGCAGGGTCAACCGCACCCTCCCGCCCCACCCCAGCAGTAGCCGGGCGCCGCACGGCGGCACGACCGAGGCCCGTACCGTTCACGGATCGTGAACGGTACGGGCCTCGGTCCATCTCCAGGTCTCGGCGGCTACTTCGCCTCGTCGCCCTCGTACGCGCCGATCAGCTCCCGGCACCGCTTCACGTCCTCGCCCATCGCCACGAGGAGCGCGTCCAGCGAGTCGAACTTCGCCTGGCCGCGCACGAAGGAGAGGAAGTCGACGGCGACATGGAGGCCGTAGAGGTCGAGGCCGACGCGGTCGATGGCGTACGCCTCGACCGTGCGTTCGGTGCCGTCGAACTGCGGGTTGGTGCCGACCGAGATCGCGGCGGGCATGGCCTCGCCTGCGGCGTGCAGCCAGCCGGCGTAGACACCGTCGGCGGGGATCGCGGTGTGCGGGAGGGTCTCGACGTTGGCCGTGGGGAAGCCCAGCTCGCGGCCGCGCTGGGCGCCGCGTACGACGACACCCTCGACGCGGTGGGGGCGGCCGAGGATCTCGCACGCACCCTCGACATCGCCCTCGGTCACCAGCCGCCGGGTCAGGGTCGAGGAGAACGGCCGTCCGCCGCCCGCCTCGCCGGTGACGAACAGATCGACCACCTCGACGTCGAAGTCGTACGTCTTGCCCTGCTCGGCCAGGAACGCCACGTCCCCGGCGGCCTTGTGGCCGAAGCGGAAGTTGGGGCCCTCGACGACGAACTTGGCGTGCAGCTTGTCGACCAGCACCTTGACGACGAAGTCGGCCGGCGACAGCCGCGAGAACTCGGTCGTGAAGGGCAGGATCAGGACCGCGTCCACGCCCAGCTCGGCCATCAGTTCGGCACGGCGGTGGTGCGGGGCGAGCAGCGGAGGATGCGTACCGGGGCGCACGACCTCGCTGGGGTGCGGGTCGAAGGTGACGGCGACGGAGGGAACGCCCAGCTCACGCGCGCATTCCACGGCGTGCCGGAGGATCAGCTGGTGCCCGCGGTGCACCCCGTCGTAGGAGCCGATGGTGACGACGCTGCGCCCCCAGTCCTCGGGGATGTCCTCCAAGCCACGCCAGCGCTGCACTGTGACCGCTCCTCGTCGAACCCGTGTCCGTATTGACGCTTAACCCTTGCGCAGGTCTAAGGGTGCCATGCCCGATGCTCTCCGCCCGCATCGGCATCCGGGCTGTGACCCGGAGCACGGCACCCAGCCCCTCGCCCCGGCACGCGCGTCCCTCCTCACGCGGGCACCCGCACACCCGGTACGCCCGCCAGGTTCTCGATCATCCGACGCGTGCTGGGACCCACCACCGCCGCCCACTCCTGGGGCGTGCCGCTCAGCCAGCCGGCCACCAGCTCCGCGAAACCGGGCACATGGCGCGCCATGTCGACGAGTGCCCAGTCGAACCGGGTGGCCCCATCGGGCGTACGGACGAGGAGCAGGCCGATCCGGTGGACCAGCACCCGGACGGACGCGCCCTCGATCGTGCCCGCCGCACCCGTCATGTTCGCCATACCCGCCGTATTCGCCATACCCGCCGTATCCGATCTGCCCGTCGTGCTCGCGACCACCGCCCGCAGCAGCGCGTCGAGGACGGAGGGGTCCCGCTCGGTCGCCATCAGCAGGTCGAGCAGTTCGCGCCGCAGCGGGCCGGAAGCGGCGGTGCCCGGCTCGGCGAAGACCGCCGCGAGGGCCGCGCGCACCTGGACGGGACCGTCCACGATGAGGCCGCTGACCAGCGGGAACAGTACGGCGCGGGTGCCCGGACCGTGTTCCAGTCTGCGGTCGACGTACACGGCGACGTGTCCGGCCACCTCGGGGCGCAGGGCGACGACCTCCCGTACGAGGGCGGTGACGCGGCGTGCGAGGCCGGGCGTGGTGACCTCGGCGAGCGTACGCAGGGCCTCCCTGTCCGAGCCCTCGGCGCCCGGCACGCGCAGCCGCGCGCGGAATGCCTCCAGGACCGGGTCCGGGTCGGTGGCCAGCGCGGTGACCACGGCGCCGGCGGGCAGCTGCGGGTCACCGTCGGCGAAACGCGCCAGCGCCTGTGTCAGATACCGCGACCGGGTCCGCGGATCCCGTACGAGCAGGGCGAGGGCGCCGCTGTGCAGGGTGACGTCGGCGGGGCGGCCCAGCAGGGCGAGTGCCGCGTAGCGGAGGAGTTCGCGGTCCGCCTCGGTGCTGACGTGCGGAGCGGTCCGCAGTCCGTATGCGAGCCCCGCGACGCGCCGGGCCGGACGCTCGTCGTGCGCCCACCGGTCGACGGCCCGGCACACCGCCGAGGGCTCCTCCTCGGACAGTACGGCGAGGAGTTCGTCGCCCCGTCGGTGCGCGCTCTCGACGAGGGCTTCGGTCAGATCGTCCAGGGCACATCGGCGATGGGTGTGCAGCAGTGCCTGCGCGGCCGTCGCCACGGTGGCGTCCGGGGTCGCGACCAACGGGGTGTCGTCCAGGAACCAGCGGGTGAGGAGCGGTTGTACGGCGGCGGGGTCGGCCGCCAGCAGCCGGGAGACCGTGTCCAGGTAGCGAGGCCCCTCGCCGGTCGCCGGGTCGGCGACGACCAGGCGTCGCAGCAGATCGAACCGTTCCGCCTCGGGCAGGGGCAGTGAGGCCCAGAAGTCCGGCCCGAACTCGGCCGGCACGCCTCGGCCCTGGGCCCGCCAGGCCCCGATCCGCTCGGTGAGGAACCGCAGCACCCTGGTGTACGGCGTCGCGTCGGGCACCCGGAGCAGGGCCTCGGCCAGGAGACGGGTGGCCCACCAGGTGGGGTCGTCCGGGGCGGGGGCGCCCGGGGGCAACAGGGCGTCCAGGGCGTCGAGCAACTCCTCCAGGCGTCCGGCCAGTTCGGTGGGGCCCTGTTGCCGGCCGAGGAGGAGAAGGGCGTGGACGACGGGGCCGATCCGGTGGCGGGGCACGGGGAGGTTGCGGGTGGCCCGGCGTGCCTGCCTGCGGACACGCGCCTCCGAGGGCATCGTGCCCCAGCCGCGCCGTGCCTCGGCCCGGGCGACCCAGCCGTGGTGCACGAGCGCGTGCAGTGCGGCGTCGAGGTCCAGGTGGGCGCCCTGGATCCAGTCGGCCAGCTCCTCGTGGGCGAAGCGGTAGCCGTCGCCGGCCGGGACGAGCAGGCCCTCGGTGAGTACGGCCGAGGCCCAGCCGGTGGTGCCGCCGAGTCGCCGTCCCGGTACGGGTCCCCACGGGAACACGGCCTCGAACGCCGCCCGGTCCAACTCCCCCTGCCCGGGGCCGAGACACCGCCGGGCGGCCTCGTGCACCTGCCCCGCGACCTGCGCCGCCAGGCGCCGTACGCCGGCCCCTCGCACCCCGTTCACCGCGGCGAGCCGCACGGCGACCCGCAGACACATCAGATCCAGATAGGCAGCCAACACGTCGTCCCTGCCGGGGAGGCCGGAGGGGGTGGGGGGTTTGGGGGGTGCGGTTGGGCCGGAGGAGGTCGGGGTCGGGCCGGAGCCGTGGGTGGTCGAGTCGGCGGAGGTGCCGGTCGAGTCGGGAGAGGAGGCCACCGGATCCGGGGAGTAGGCCTCGCCGTACGCGGACGCCGTGCTGTACGGGGAGACCGCGCCGTACGCGGACGCCGCACCGTCCGAGGAGGCCTCGCCCACGGAGGAAGCCGCGTCCGGCGAGTGGACGGCCGACCCCGCAGCGGAGGCGGCTGATCCCGGGAAGGAGGCGGCTGATCCCGCAGCGAAGGTCGCCCCGGACGAGGCTGCCGTCGCGCTGAAGGAGGACGGTTCTCGGCCGGTGGAGGGCGGCGTCCGTCCCGGTGGGTGAGCGCCGGCGCCGCGTGCTGCGGAGCCGGCTGAGTCGGAGGCACCGCCGGGTTCGAGGGCGGGCGTGGTGATGCTCCAGGCTGAAGGGCCCTCAGCACCGGCTTGCGGGGCGCGGAGCCAGTGGCAGCCTGGCTCACCCGCTCCCCGGCCTCCCCGACCGTCCCGGCCCCGGTTCCCGGGCACCCCGCCGTACCCGCCCGGCCTCTCCGGCCCCTGGCCTCCCCGGCCGTCCCGACCGTGGTGCTCGGGCACCCCGCCGTACCCGCCCTGGCCCTCCGACCCCCGACCAACCCAGCCCTGCTTCTCCGGCCCTCCGTCCCCCGGTACTCGGTCCTCCGAGGCCCCGTCGGGCCGGTCCGCCCAGGTGGGCCCTGCCGGGGGCTCGTTCGGTGGGCCGGCGAAGGCGCCATCCTCGCCGGGCCCGCCGTTCATGGGGGCCGAGAGGGCGGCCCGGACCTCGGACAGGAGTCGCAGGGTGAGGGGGTGGCGGGCGTCCGCCGCGGGGAGCGCGTCCTCGGGGATCCCGTATCGCATGCGGGCCCGGCGGGCCTCGCTCTCGGTGAGGTCGCCCAGGCGCACGCAGGCCGGTCGGGGGTGCCCCTCACCGTGCACCAGGTCCGCCGGGAAGTGCGCCCCCGCCCGCTCCCAGTACTCGGCGCGGCAGGCCACCACGAGCCGGGCCCCGTTCGCCCGCAGCCACTCGACCGTCCCCGCGGTCCACTCGGCCAGCCGGTGCGCGAGCGTCGGCGGCATCTCCTCGGGTCCGTCGAGGAGCAGCAGCAGCGGCCGCCCCTCGGCCTCCGCGAGCCGCGCCAGCCGCTCCGGCCGGATGTCCCCCAACTCACCCTGGTAGCGCCCGGGCAGCCAGGGCCGTCCCACCCCAACGCCCGAGGAACTCTCACCGCCGCACGCACCCGCGGAAGCGGCGGAGGCGGCCGAGAAGTCCGACGCGGCCCACCCACCGGCCTCCCCCGCCTCCGGCGAAGCGCCCCACTCCCCCGTCGAACTCTCCGTGTCCGCCCCGACCGCCGAGACCGCCGCCGTGGACGCCGCCACGATCCGTCCCGCGCGTTCCAGGGCGCGGCGGGCCGCGTCCGCGACGGAGGTGTCGTCGGAGAGGAGGTCGGCGCCGCGGAGCCAGAGGGTGGGAGCGGGGGCAGGACCCCGGCCGCGTCGGGCGGCAAGCGCGGCCAGTTCCGTCGTACGGCCGCTGCCGGGCGGTCCGACGAGACCGAGAACCGTGGCGGGGCCCTCGGAGAAGGCGCTGAACTCCCTTACGACATCGACCCGTTCGACGGGATCGGCACCGGTCGCCGCCACTGCCCCCGCACCCGCCCCCGGCCCGTCCGAGCCCACCGTCGTGGCCGTGAGCTCCAGCACCCCCGCCAGGTTCAGATCGGTCCCGTACGCCGGTACGCTCGCCGCGTTGCGCGCGAGCAGCTCGGCCAGCGGCTGTTCGGCCCGCCACCCGCGCAGGGGGACGGCGAAGCCGGTGGCCCGGTGCTGTGCCTCCAGCGCCGTACCGAGGACACCCAGGACCGCACCCGTGGTCATGTCGAGCACGGGTCCCCCGGCCGCGCCACCGCCCAGCCGCAGTGCCTCGCTCCCGGCGGTGCCGATCGCCAACTCCAGTGCGCCGCGCAACAGATGGAAACCGTCGGTCGCGGTGTACGTCACGTCCGCCGTGCCCAGCACCCGAGCCTCGCGCCAGCCGCCGGCCGCGATAAGGACGTACGCGCCCGTCTCGACCCCGTCCCTCGGGGCGAAGGGCAGCGGATCCACGGACAGCCCCTGGGTGCGGATGAGCGCGAGATCGAGGGCGGGCAGCGGGGTGACCGCGTCGGACGTCACCACGCAGACACGGTCGCCGGTGGCGCGCACCACGATCCGGGCCAGGCCGTCCACCGCCTCGTGGCTGGTGACGACCGTGCCGTGGTGGTCGGCGACGAAGCCCGTGCCGCGTGGTCGTCCCGTCAGATCGCCGACCCGCACCAGGACTTCGTCCCGCGCCGCCCGGCGGCCGTCGTCGGTCGCCCGACGGCCCCGTACCACCATGTCCTGACCTCCCCGTCGTACCTGCGTTCCGACGGTAGGCACGTGAAGATCAGCGGAACAGATCGCGCGGCGAACGCGCCCCCTTCCGCTCCCTCGGTTCACTCCGAGCGCCTGCACGAAGGGGTGAATAGCCCCGAGCAGATGGATACACCTCTGGGTGGGGGAACCGAGGGGGGACCGTGGAGCGGCGGGAACAGCTACCCCGTGACCGCCGCTCCACGCTCCGCTGGGTTCGGCCGTGTCGTGACGGGGGCGGCGCGGTGCGTGTGGCTCCGGGCAGGGGCAGGGGTTGCGCCCCTGGGAGCCCCGCCTATCACTCGGGTTGTCTCGCTGGGTTTCGTGGGTGCGGGTCGTGCGTGGTTGCTCGCGCAGTTCCCCGCGCCCCTAAAAACCGCAGGGCCCCGCGCCCCGCAGAACCCCTCTTGTCCCGCACCCCTCGAAACCCGCAGGGCCCCGCACCCCGCCGCGCCCCGCACCCCTGAGAACCCGCAGGCCCCGGGGGCCGCAAGAACCCTCAGCCACCGTGCCCACCCATGACTGACCCATGGCTGACCCATGACTGACCCACGGAGTCGGCGCCGGCTCAGCCGAAGACTGCCAGGCTCTTCGCCTTGCCCTTCTGGCTTTCGACCAGGGCCAGGAAGCGGCCCGTGGGGTCGAAGACTGCGGTGGCGCCCCGGTCCGTGTACTCCTCGGGCATCTCCAGGCGGACGCCGTTCAGCAGGAGCCTGGCCCGCTTCTCGTCCACGTCCCAGCGGGGGAACGCGGCCGCGGCGGCCTCGGCGACCGGCATGACGGTCAGCTCCTGCTGGAGCTGGTCGAGGGTGCGCGCGGAGTCCAGCTTGTACGGACCGACGCGGGTGCGGCGCAGCGCCGTGAGGTGGCCCCCGACGCCCAGTCCCGTGCCCAGGTCGCGGGCGAGGGCACGGATGTACGTCCCGGAGGAGCACACCACCGACACCACCAGGTCGAGTACGGGGGTGCCGTCCTCGGCGACGGCCTCGCGGACGTCGTACACGGCGAAGGAGGAGACGGTGACGGGCCGGGCGGGAATCTCGAAGTCCTCGCCGTCCCGGGCCCGTTTGTACGACCGCACGCCGTCGATCTTGATGGCGCTGACCTTGGACGGCACCTGCATGATCTGTCCGGTCAGCTCGGCCACACCGGCGTCGACCGCGTCCCGGGTGACCTTCGACGCGTCGACCGACGCCGTGATCTCGCCCTCGGCGTCGTCGGTGACCGTTGTCTGCCCGAGCCGGATGGTGCCGAGGTACTCCTTCTCGGTGAGGGCGAGGTGACCGAGCAGCTTGGTCGCCTTCTCCACCCCCAGGACGAGTACTCCGGTGGCCATCGGGTCGAGCGTCCCCGCGTGCCCGACCCGTCGGGTCCGGGCGATGCCCCGCATCTTGGCGACGACATCGTGCGAAGTGAAGCCCGACGGCTTGTCGACGATGGCAAGGCCGTCGGGCGTGGTGTTCTTCTGGCGCTGCTGGGTCATTCGGCGGCGGCATCCTCGTCGTCATCGGCGTCGTCGCCCGGCTTGCGGTACGGGTCGGCCTCACCGGCGTACCTGGCGCCCGACGCGCTCTCGCGGACCTGGGCGTCGGAGGCCCGTGCCTTGTCGAGGAGGTCGTCGATGGTCCGGGCGGTGTCCGGGAGGGCGTCGGCCACGAAGGTGAGGGTCGGTGTGAACTTCACCTGCGCGGCGCGGCCGACCTCGGAGCGGAGGATGCCCTTGGCGCTCTCCAGCCCCGCGGCGGCGGCCGCCCGCTCCTCGTCGTCCCCGTACACGGTGTAGAAGACGGTCGCCTCCCGCAGGTCCCCGGTCACCCGGGTGTCCGTGATGGTGACGTGTGAGCCGAGCCGCGGGTCCTTGATCCCGCGCAGCAGCTTCTGGGCCACCACCTCTCGGATGAGGTCCGCCAGCCTCTTGGCACGCGCGTTGTCGGCCACTGGTCCGTCTCCTAGCTCGTTCTGCTTGACTACTGCTTCTTCAACTGTCCCCGAGCCGCCGGTTCAGTCGTCGTCGCCGTGCAGGCGCCGCCGTACCGAGAGCAGCTCGATCTCGGGGCGCGCGGCGACCAGCCGCTCGCACCGGTCCAGTACGTCGGTCAGGTGCCCCGTGTCACCGGACACCGCCGCCAGGCCGATCACGGCCCTGCGGTGCAGATCCATATGGTCGACCTCCGCCACGCTCACCGCGAACCTGCGGTGCAGCTCGGCCACGATCGGGCGGACGACGGAGCGCTTCTCCTTCAGCGACCGTACGTCGCCGAGGAGGAGATCGAAGGACAGAGTCCCCACGTACATGTGTGTATCCGGTTCACCCACCGGTACGGGATCGATGGCCCACCCGTAGGCCGGGCGGCAACATCAGAACCGTACATCGAAAGGCGGACGCCCTCGACGGGATTTGTTCGCGACCCCGGCCCGGGTGATCAGGGACGCGGGGAACTGCGCGAAGGGGGTCCGGGGGCGAAGCCCCCAGGAACGGCCACGCCGGCCGGGGGCGCCCGATGGCACCCCCGGCCGGCGTGAACCACCGGCTTACGCCCGCGGCTTCTCGCGCATCTCGTACGTCGCGATGACGTCGTCGACCTTGATGTCGTTGAAGTTTCCGAGGTTGATACCACCCTCGAAGCCTTCGCGGATCTCGGTGACGTCGTCCTTGAAGCGACGCAGACCGGAGATGGTGAGGTTCTCCGCGATGACCTTGCCGTCGCGGACGAGGCGCGCCTTGGTGTTGCGCTTGACCTCGCCCGAGCGGACCAGGACACCGGCGATGTTGCCCAGCTTGGACGACTTGAAGACCTCGCGGATCTCCGCCGTGCCGAGCTCGACCTCCTCGTACTCCGGCTTGAGCATGCCCTTGAGGGCCGCCTCGATCTCCTCGATGGCCTGGTAGATCACCGAGTAGTACCGGACGTCCACGCCCTCGCGCTCGGCCATCTGCGCGGCACGGCCGGCCGCGCGGACGTTGAAGCCGATCACGATGGCGTCGGAGCCCATCGCCAGGTCGATGTCGGACTCCGTGACCGCACCGACGCCGCGGTGCAGGACGCGGATGTCGACCTCTTCGCCGACGTCGAGCTGGAGCAGCGAGGACTCGAGGGCCTCCACCGAACCGGACGCGTCGCCCTTGATGATGAGGTTGAGTTCCTGCACCAGACCGGCCTTGAGCGCCTCGTCCAGGTTCTCCAGGGAGAATCGGACGCCACGCCGGGCGAAGTTGGCGTTGCGCTCGCGCGCCGCCCGCTTCTCGGCGATCTGACGGGCCGTACGGTCCTCGTCGACGACCAGGAAGTTGTCGCCGGCACCCGGGACGTTGGTGAGACCCAGGACCAGGACGGGGGTCGACGGACCCGCTTCCTCGACGTTGTTGCCGTTGTCGTCGAGCATCGCCCGGACACGGCCGTACGCGTCGCCGACGACCATGGTGTCGCCGATGCGCAGCGTGCCGCGCTGGACCAGGACCGTCGAGACGGCACCTCGACCACGGTCGAGGTGGGACTCGATCGCGATGCCCTGCGCGTCCTGCTCCGGGTTGGCCCGCAGGTCGAGCGAGGCGTCCGCGGTGAGAACCACGGCCTCCAGCAGGCTGTCGATGTTGAGACCCTGCTTGGCGGAGATGTCGACGAACATGGTGTCGCCGCCGTACTCCTCGGCCACCAGGCCGTACTCGGTCAGCTGACCGCGCACCTTGGTCGGGTCCGCGCCCTCGACGTCGATCTTGTTGACCGCGACGACGATCGGAACGTCGGCCGCCTTGGCGTGGTTGAGCGCCTCGACCGTCTGCGGCATGACGCCGTCGTTGGCCGCGACGACCAGGATCGCGATGTCGGTCGACTTCGCACCACGGGCACGCATGGCGGTGAACGCCTCGTGACCAGGGGTGTCGATGAAGGTGATCCTGCGCTCTTCGTCGTTGACCTGGGTGGCGACCTGGTATGCGCCGATGTGCTGCGTGATACCGCCGGCCTCGCCCGCGACGACGTTCGTCTTGCGGATGGTGTCCAGCAGTCGGGTCTTACCGTGGTCGACGTGACCCATGACGGTCACGACCGGCGGACGCGCGACGAGGAACTCCTCGCCACCCTCGTCCTCGCCGAACTCGATGTCGAAGGATTCGAGCAGCTCGCGGTCCTCCTCCTCCGGGCTGACGATCTCGACGACGTAGTTCATCTCGCCGGCGAGCAGCTGGAGGGTCTCGTCGGAGACGGACTGCGTGGCGGTGACCATCTCGCCGAGGTTCATCATCACGGCGACGAGCGACGCCGGGTTGGCGTTGATCTTCTCCGCGAAGTCGGTGAGGGAGGCACCGCGCGACAGGCGGACGGACTGTCCGTTGCCGCGAGGCAGCATCACGCCGCCGACCGACGGGGCCTGCATGGCCTCGTACTCCTGGCGCCTCTGCCGCTTCGACTTGCGGCCGCGACGCGCGGGACCGCCGGGACGACCGAAGGCGCCCTGCGTGCCACCACGGGCACCCGGACCACCGGGACGACCACCGAAGCCGGGACGGCCACCGCCGCCGGCACCCGGACCACCGGGACGACCGGCGAAACCGCCGCCGCCACCGGGAGCACCCGGACGACCGGCGAAACCGCCACCGCCGCCACCGGGACGACCGGCGAAGCCGCCACCGCCACCGGGACGACCGCCGCCACCGCCACCGGGACGACCGCCGCCACCGGGACCGCGGCCACCGGGGCCACCGCCGCCGGGACGCGGGCCGGCAGCCGGACGCTGCGGCATCATGCCGGGGTTCGGACGGGGGCCGCCGGGGCCGCCGCCGGGACGGGGACCGCCGCCCTGCGGACGAGGCATGCCGCCCGGGGTCGGACGGGCGCCGCCCGGAGCCTGCGGACGGGGACCGCCGCCGGCACCCTGCGGACGGGGCGCCTGGCCGGGAGCCGAGGGACGCGGACCGCCCTGGGCACCGCCGGGGCCGCCCTGGCCGCCGTGTCCACCAGGTCGAGGCGCACCGCCGGGACGGGGGCCCTGCGGGCGACCCATGCCGGTGGAACCGCCGGAGGTGAAGGGGTTGTTACCGGGACGCGGACCCGCGGGACGGGCACCGCCCGGCTTGGGCGCACCGGCGCCGGGACGGGCACCACCAGGGCGCGGGGCCTGGCCGCCACGCTCCTGGCCGGGACCGCTCGGGCGCTGCTGGCCACCGGGACGCGGCGCACCCGGGCCCGGACGGGCGCCCGGACGCGGGGTCGACGAGGGGGCGGCCGGAGCCGACGGGGGTGCCTGGAACTCGGGCACGCTCGGGGCCGGGGAGGCCGGAGCGGGCTTCGGCGTCGGCGGCTTGGGACCGGGCGTCGGGCGCGGACCCGGGGCCGGAGCGGCGGGCCGCTCGGCGGCGGGCGGCTTCGGCGCGGCCGGACCGGGACGAGGCGCGGCCGGACGTGCGGCCTGCGCGGGAGAAGGGGCCGCCGGACGTGCCGGGGCGGCCTTGCGCGGGGCGGGCTTGCCGCCGCCGCTGCCCTGCTGGAGGGCGTCAGTCAGTTTGCGTACAACGGGCGCCTCGATCGTCGAGGACGCCGAACGGACGAATTCACCGAGCTCTTGGAGCTTGGCCATGACGACCTTGCTCTCAACCCCGAACTCCTTGGCGAGTTCGTATACCCGGACCTTAGCCACTTCGCTCCTTTTTAGGTCCGGGTGCGTCCGGACCGTCGCTACTTCATGGGCGTACTCATCGCGTGCTCATCGAGTGCTCATCGCAATCTCGACCTACTTCCAACTCGCGGGGTACCAGGGCCGCACGGAGGTTCCGTGCGACACGTCTTACGGTGTTGCCTGCTCGGCAACTGTTGTCTGCTCCACGTATCGGCGCAACGCCTTTGTGTCGAGCGCTCCCGGGGCGCGCAGCGCCCGTGTGAACGCCCGGCGGCGTACGCCCAGGTCGAGACAGACCTGAACGGGGTGTACGTACGCACCCCGGCCGGGCAGCGTACCGCGAGGATCGGGGACGCATTCGTCCTCGATCGCCACGACGCGCAGCAGTTCGGTCTTGGTCGATCGCTGCCTGCACCCCACACAGGTGCGTTCAGGGCATGCGCGGGCGCGCGTCCGGCCAGACACTGCTAAGTCTACCTCCCCGCAGCGACCTCACCCCTTTGGGGCAAGAATCGAACACTTGCAGCACGTATAACTGACGTGATCTAAGCGACCTGCGGCTTGGATCTATTCCCCGACCGCCCGGACGACTGCGACGACTACTCGGACGGCTGTTCGGTGTCCGGTCGGATGTCGATCCGCCAGCCGGTGAGACGGGCGGCGAGGCGGGCGTTCTGGCCCTCCTTGCCGATCGCCAGCGACAGCTGGTAGTCGGGCACCGTCACGCGCGCGGAGCGGGCCGCGAGGTCCACCACATCGACCTTGGAGACCCGGGCCGGGGAGAGCGCGTTCGCCACCATCTCCGCCGGGTCGTCCGACCAGTCGACGATGTCGATCTTCTCACCGTTCAGCTCGCCCATGACATTGCGCACCCGGCCGCCCATCGGACCGATGCAGGCGCCCTTGGCGTTCAGACCGCTGCGGGTCGAGCGGACGGCGATCTTCGTGCGGTGCCCCGCCTCCCGGGCGATGGCGGCGATCTCGACGGACCCGTCGGCGATCTCCGGCACCTCCAGGGCGAAGAGCTTCTTCACCAGGTTCGGGTGGGTGCGGGAGAGCGTCACGGAGGGGCCGCGCACACCCTTCGCCACCCGTACGACGTACGACCGGAGCCGCATGCCGTGCTGGTAGGTCTCGCCGGGGACCTGCTCCTGCACGGGCAGGATGGCCTCCAGCTTGCCGATGTCGACGAGCACGTTCTTCGGGTCGCGGCCCTGCTGGACCACACCGGTGACGATGTCGCCCTCGCGCCCGGCGTACTCACCGAGCGTGGCGTCGTCCTCGGCGTCCCGCAGTCGCTGCAGGATCACCTGTTTGGCGGTGGTGGCGGCGATGCGCCCGAAGTCCGACGGGGTGTCGTCGAACGCGCGTGCCTCCTGCCCCTCCTCCAGGTCCTCGGGGTCCTCCTTCGCCCACACGGTCACATGGCCGGTCTCCCGGTTGAGCTCCACGCGCGCGTGGCGGCGGCTTCCCTCGGTGCGGTGGTAGGCGATGAGGAGGGCCGCCTCGATCGCCTCGACGAGCAGGTCGAAGGAGATCTCCTTCTCCCGCACCAAGCCCCTGAGGGCACTCATGTCGATGTCCACGGCTACGCCTCCTCCTCTTCCGTCATGTCCTTCTGGTCCTTCTTGTCTTTGCGGTTGAACTCGACCTGGACGCGGGCCCTGTCGATCTCCGCGAAGGCGAGCCGGCGAGTGGTGGCCTTGCGGCCCTTCACCCCGGGCACTTCGAGGTCGAGGCCGTCGTCGTCCACGGTCAGGATTCTGGCGATCAGTTCCCCGTCCTCGCGGAGCGCGAACTTCACCAGACGGTCCACGGCACGGCGGTAGTGACGGTGTTCGGTGAGGGCGCGCTCGGCACCCGGCGTACCGACTTCCAGGGTGTACTCCGCCTGGCCCATCGCGTCCGTCTCGTCCAGCTTGGCCGAGAGGGCGCGGCTGACGTCGGCGACGGTGTCCAGATCGGCGCCCTCGTCCGAGTCGACGACCACCCGCAGCACCCGCTTGCGTCCGACCGAGTCCACTGCGATCTCTTCGAGATCCAGGCCCTGGGAGCGTACGAGCGGTTCCAGCAGTTCTCGCAGCCTCTCGCTCTGGGTGGTGCTCATCCGGGTGACTCCTCGGCCGCGTGTGCTGTTGTGGGTAGGGCGCGTGTCAGGTCAAAGGGTAGCCGCTCCACTGGGGTGTTGCCGTCCGCCTCCGAGCTCGGGTGGCGTAGTCCGTGCGGCGCGTGCGGGTTGTCCGTGGCTCGGCGCGCCGTTCCCCGCGCCCCTTCCGGGGCGCGGCCGGGTAACGTGATCACACCGCTCTTTTGTTCGTACGACCCCCCGAGGACGTCTGCCGTGTCGTTCAGCCTGTCGTCGCGTGCCCCGTCGGGGCCGCGCAGAAGGAGTTTGCTGGTCGGGGCCGCCGGTGTGGGGCTGCTCGCCGGGTGCTCGTCCGGGAGTGAGGGGTCCGACGGCGGGAGTGGCAGGTCGGAGCTGGAGCGGGCGCGCGCTCGTGCGGCGCGGGACAGCGAAGGGCTTGTGGACCGGTACGACCTGGTGCTCGCCGCCCATCCGGACCTGGCCGCGCTGCTGACCCCGCTGCGGGCGGAGGTTGTACGGCACGCCGAGGCGTTCGGGGGCGCGAAGGGGGCGGGCGCGGGTGAGGCGAGCGCCTCCCCGTCCGGCTCGCCGTCCTCCTCGGATGCGCCGTCCCCGTCCGGTACGCCGTCCTCGTCCGCCTCGGCTTCCTCCGCCCCCGTGCCCGACGACCCCCGGGCCGCCCTCGCCGAGCTGGCCGCCGCCGAGCGGACGCTCGCCGACAAGCGGGCCAGGACATTGCTTCGGGTGCCGGGGGAGGTGGCGCGGCTGATGGCCTCGGTGGCGGCGGCGGGCGCCGGGCACGCGTACATGTTGACGGAGGGTGCGAAGTGAGCAGCGGGGAGCTGAAGGCGGTACAGGCGGCGCTCGGGGCCGAGCACGCCGCCGTGTACGGCTACGGCGTCGTCGGCGGGAAGATCGGCGAGGCGCGCCGGCGCGAGGCACGGGAGGCGTACGACGCGCACCGGGCCCGCCGGGACGAGCTCACCCGGGCCGTACGGGACCTGGGCGGCAAGCCCGCCGTGGCGGCCGCCGGGTACGCGTTGCCGTTCCAGGTGGCCGATTCCGAGTCCGCCGTGCGGCTCGCCGCGGAGCTGGAGGAACGGGTGGCGGGCGTCTACTCCGATCTCGTGCGGGCGGCCGAGGGCGACCGTCGCGCCACGGCCGCCGAGGCGCTGCGGGAGGCGGCGGTGCGGGCGGTGCGGTGGCGGGGCGGAAGCGTAGCCTTCCCTGGTCTCGCCGAGCGGACGGCCGCCGCCGGCCCGTCGGCGACACCGCACACCTGATCACGCTCCGGAAGGGAACGACTCGCCCATGGCGCGCATGGCCTTCGAGGACTTCGAACCACCGCGGCGGCTGGTGCGAGCGCTCGCCGAGACCCGTCGGCCGGACGGCGGGGACGGGATCGGCGAGTGGCTGGAAGGACTCCCCGCGCTGGCCCAACAGGCCGTGGATCTCCGCGAGTTGACGGTCGAACGCGTACAGGCCCCAGGTGGCCGGAGCAGTCTGGTGCTCCTGGTGCGGCTCATCGACGGCACGCCCGCCGTGCTCAAGCTGGCGCCTGATCGGGCCCGGCCGGAGGGCGAGCGGGCCGCGCTCGCGCACTGGGACGGGCGGGGAGCCGTTCAGTTGCTGAACCCGGGGGACAGTCATGGTGTGCTGCTGCTGGAGCGACTGCACCCCGATCTGTCGGTGCGGTCGCTGCCCGAGGCGAAGGCTCTGCTGGAGGCCGCGGCGACCCTGCGCCGACTGTGGGTCGAGCCGCCCGAGGCGCATGTCTTCGAGACCGTGTCCGAGCGGACGGGCCGGCAGGGGGAGGCCCTGCAGGCGGGCGCCGAGGAGGACCCCGAGGTGCGGGGGCTGGTCGACGCGGCTCTCGGGGTCCGTGCGGAGCTGCTGGAGTCCGCGCCGGAGGAGCGGTTGCTGCACGGGACGTTCCGGCAGAGCAAGGTGCTCGCCGGGGAGCGGTTGCCGTGGCTGGCTGTGGGGCCGGATCCAGTCGTGGGTGAGTGCGCGTTCGATCTGGCCCGGTTGGTGCGGGATCGCGTGGAGGATCTGATCGCCTCGCCGTCGGGGGCGGCGATCACTCGGCGGCGGGTGCGGAAACTGGCCGAGTCGCTGGAAGTGGATCAGGAGCGGCTGCGGGGGTGGACGTTGTTCCGGGCCGTGGAGTCGGGGGTACGGGCCCGGCGGGTGGGGCGACCGCGGGACGCCGAGCTGTTGCTGGAGTTCGCCGGGTGGCTTTGACCGGGTCCGTCGACACAGCCCCTCGCCCCTGGGGGTGCCGTCCGGTTTCCCCGACCGTGGTGGCGTTCTGTCACGCCCCACGGTCGGGGAACGGTCCGGGAGGAGCGAGGTTGCTCAGACCGTCAGGCGGGCGATCGCCTCGTCGACCGTCAGCTCCTCGCGCTCGCCGGTGCGGCGGTCCTTCAGCTCCAGGACGCCTTCGGCGGAGCGGCGGCCGGCGACCAGGATCTTCGGTACGCCGATCAGCTCGGAGTCGGTGAACTTCACGCCCGGCGAGACACCCGCGCGGTCGTCGACCAGGACGCGGAGGCCGGCGGCCCGCAGCTTCTCGGAGACGTCGAGGGCCAGTTCGGTCTGGAGGGCCTTGCCCGCGGCGACGACGTGGACGTCGGCCGGAGCGACCTCGGCCGGCCAGCACAGGCCCTTGTCGTCGGCGGACTGTTCGGCGAGGGCGGCGACCGCGCGGGAGACGCCGATGCCGTAGGAGCCCATGGTGACGCGGACGGGCTTGCCGTTCTGGCCGAGGACGTCGAGCTTGAGGGCGTCGGCGTACTTGCGGCCAAGCTGGAAGATGTGGCCGATCTCGATGGCGCGGTCCAGCCTGAGGCCGGTGCCGCAGTTCGGGCAGGGGTCGCCCTCCTGGACCACCACGACGTCGACGTACTCGGCGACCTCGAAGTCCCGGCCCGCGACGACGTTCTTGGCGTGCGTGCCGGGCTTGTTGGCGCCGGTGATCCAGGCGGTGCCCGGGGCGACGCGCGGGTCGGCGATGTACGTGACCTTCTCGCCGAGGCCCTGCGGGCCGACATAGCCGCGGACCAGGTCGGGGCGGCCGGCGAAGTCCGCCTCGGTGACCATCTCGACGACCGCCGGGGCGAAGTGCGCCTCGACCTTGCCCATGTCGACCTCGCGGTCACCGGGGACGCCGACGGCGACGATCTCGCCGTCGACCTTGACGAGGAGGTTCTTCAGGGTGGCGGAGGCCTCGACGCCCAGGTGCGCGGCGAGGGTCTCGATGGTCGGGGTGTCCGGGGTCGGGATCTCTTCGAGGGCGGGTACGTCGCCCGCGTCCACCGGCTTCAGTTCGAAGGTGATCGCCTCGGTGTTGGCCGCGAAGTCGCACGCCGGGCAGTCCGCGAAGGTGTCCTCGCCGGCGCCCGCCGGGGCGAGGAACTCCTCCGACTTCGAGCCGCCCATCGCGCCGGCCGTGGCGGCGCAGATGCGGTAGTCGAGGCCGAGGCGCTCGAACACCTTCTGGTACGCCTGGCGGTGCAGGGCGTACGACTGGGCCAGGCCCTCGTCCTCGGTGTCGAAGGAGTACGAGTCCTTCATCAGGAACTCACGGCCGCGCAGGATGCCGGCGCGGGGGCGGGCCTCGTCACGGAACTTGGTCTGGATCTGGTAGAGGATCACCGGCAGGTCCTTGTAGGAGGACGCCTGGTCCTTCACGATCAGCGTGAAGATCTCCTCGTGGGTGGGGCCGAGGAGGTAGTCACCGCCCTTGCGGTCCTTCAGGCGGAACAGCTCCGGACCGTACTCGTCCCAGCGGCCGGTCGCCTCGTACGGCTCCTTCGGCAGCAGGGCGGGGAGCAGCACCTCCTGGGCGCCGATCGCGTCCATCTCCTCGCGGACGATCCGCTCCACGTTGGCGAGGACCTTCTTGCCGAGCGGCAGCCAGGTCCACACACCGGCTGCGGTGCGGCGGACGTAACCGGCGCGGACGAGGAGCTTGTGGCTGAGCACCTCGGCGTCCGCGGGGTCGTCGCGCAGCGTCTTCGCCATCAACTGGGACATGCGCTGGACCGGTGCGTTCGCCATGGTTGTCGTACTCCTGCCGGGGTTTGGTTGATGGCAGGAGGTTAGCCGGGGGGCGGGTGCCCGTGGAAATCCGGTGGTGGCGAGGGAGGTCGGCGGGCCGGCTACCTGCGACGCAGGGGCAGGGGGGCGCCCATCACGGCGTAGGGCATGGGGGCGCTGGGGAAGACGACCTGGCGGGCGAGGTCGGTGTAGCCGAGGGAGTGGTAGAGGCCGCGGGCGGGACTGTCGACGTCGATCGCGGAGAGGATCGAACGGGGTTCGACGGCGCTGTCGGTGATGGTGGTGATCAGGGCGCGGCCGACGCCGTGGTTCTGGTGGCGGGGATGGACGTGCAGTTCGGTGATGACGAAGGAGTCGTCCAGCCAGTGGGCGTGGCCGAGGGCGCGGAGGTAGGGCTCGACGACGGTGGACCACCAGTGGGTGCGGTCGTTGGGCATGCCGTAGACGAAGCCGACGAGGCGGCCTCCGGACGTGGCGCCGAGGGCTCTGGCCCCCGGGTACGTCATGTGGCGGAGGACGATCTGGCGGCGGACCGCGACCTCGTCGGGGCCCAGGCCGAAGGCTACGGCTTGTACGGCTAGGGCCTCGTCTACGTGGGCGGGGAGGTCCAAGGGGCCGATGACGAGGTCCATGTTGCGGATGCTACAGGGGGGTTCGGGTTGTGTGCGGGGTGCGGGTTGGATGTGGCTGGTCGCACCCACGCGGCGGAGCCGCATAGGAAATACGGTCCCGCGCCCCTGACTCTGCTGCAGCCGACCTGTCTCAGAACAGCACGCTCATGAAAGCGCCCACCTCTTGGAAGCCCACCCGCTGGTACGTGCGCCTCGCCGCCGTGTTGAAGTCGTTGACGTAGAGGCTGACCACGGGGGCAACGTCGGCCAGGGCGTAGCGGAGGACCGCTGCCATGCCGGGGGCCGCCAGGCCCTGGCCCCGGTATTCGGGGGCGACCCAGACGCCCTGGATCTGGCAGGCCTGGGGGGTGGCGGCGCCGATCTCGGCCTTGAAGACGACGCGGCCGTCGGCGCCGAGGCGGGCGAAGGAGCGGCCGGAGCCCACCAGTTCGGCGACCCGGGCCTGGTAGAGGAGGCCCCCGTCGCCGGCCAGCGGGGAGACGCCGACCTCCTCGGTGAACATGGCGACGCACGCCGGCATGATCGTGTCCATCTCGTCCTTGCGGATCCGGCGGACGTACGGGTCGGGGGTGACCTCGGCGGGGTCGGGCAGCCGGTCGGTGACCATGAGGGGCTGGTGCGAGCGGACCTCGCGGGCCGGGCCCCAGCTGGGTTCGAGGAGGCGCCAGAGCTGGGCGGTGGGCTCGGCGGGGCCGACGACCGAGGAGCAGCGGCGGCCGGCCCGGCGGGCGCGGTCGGCGAAGGCGCGCACGGCGCGGGGGGTGGCGCAGATGGGGACGAGGTTGGCGCCGGCGTAGCAGAGGGAGGTCAGGGCGCCGTCCTCGTACCAGCCCCACATCTCGCCGCCCAGCCGCCACGGGTCCAGCCCGGCGACCTGGACGCGGGAGGTCACGAAGGCGTTCGCGACGGGGTCTCGGTCCAGGACGGCGAGTGCGGCGTCCAGGTCACTCGGTTCGAGGACCCTGGTGGTGGTCTGGGTCAACACGTGCGGGGGCCTCACCCTGGGGTCTGCGCTGGTCTCCGCACGATACCCTGCCGGGCTGTGCGGGGCCGCCCTGCGGCTGCGCCGCGGCCGGGGCGCCTGATAGCCCGAGGGCTCCTGCGCTTTGGCGGGTGCGGGTGCTTCGTGGCTTGTCGCGCCCACGCGGCGGAGCCGCACATCGAAACAGCCCCGCGCCCCTGAGGGGCGCCTGCGGCCCCTCAGCCCGCTACCGCCACCGTCGGTTCGCCGGAGGCCACGCCGTCCGCCTCCATCTGTTCGGCGATCTTCATCGCTTCCTCGATGAGGGTCTCGACGATCTTGGACTCGGGGACGGTCTTGATGACCTCGCCCTTGACGAAGATCTGGCCCTTGCCGTTTCCGGAGGCGACGCCGAGGTCGGCCTCGCGGGCCTCGCCGGGGCCGTTGACGACGCAGCCCATGACGGCGACGCGGAGGGGGACCTCCATGCCGGTGAGGCCGGCGGTGACTTCCTCGGCGAGCTTGTAGACGTCGACCTGGGCGCGGCCGCAGGAGGGACAGGAGACGATCTCCAGGCGGCGCGGCTTGAGGTTCAGCGACTCCAGGATCTGGTTGCCGACCTTGATCTCCTCGACCGGCGGGGCCGAGAGAGAGACGCGGATCGTGTCGCCGATGCCCTCGGAGAGAAGCGCGCCGAAGGCCACCGCGGACTTGATGGTGCCCTGGAAGGCGGGGCCCGCCTCCGTGACGCCGAGGTGGAGGGGGTAGTCGCACTGGGCGGCGAGCTGGCGGTAGGCGTTGACCATGACGACCGGGTCGTTGTGCTTGACCGAGATCTTGATGTCGCGGAAGCCGTGCTCCTCGAAGAGGGATGCCTCCCACAGGGCGGACTCGACCAGCGCCTCGGGGGTGGCCTTGCCGTACTTCTGGAGGAGGCGGCGGTCGAGGGAGCCCGCGTTGACGCCGATGCGGATCGGTGTGCCGTGATCCTTGGCCGCCGCCGCGATCTCCTTGACCTTGTCGTCGAACTGCTTGATGTTGCCCGGGTTGACGCGGACGGCGGCGCAGCCGGCCTCGATCGCGGCGAAGACGTACTTCGGCTGGAAGTGGATGTCGGCGATGACCGGGATCTGCGACTTCCTGGCGATCACCGGCAGCGCGTCGGCGTCGTCCTGCGTGGGGCAGGCGACCCGGACGATCTGGCAGCCGGAGGCCGTCAGCTCGGCGATCTGCTGGAGCGTGGCGCCGATGTCGGACGTACGCGTGGTCGTCATGGACTGGACCGACACCGGTGCGTCTCCGCCCACCGCCACGGACCCGACCTGGATCTGCCGGCTCTTCCGGCGCTCGGCGAGCTTGGTCGGAACGGACGGCATGCCGAGAGAAATCGCAGTCATCTGCTGTGCAACCCCAAGTTGTGGATCAGGATCGGGTCCCGGTACGGGCGGGCTCCAGGCTTCGAGATTACGGCACCGGCACGGGCCCGAGCACATCACCGTCCGGCCGGGCCCACCGCGTGAGTGTGCCCGGCCGTCGTGAACCGCGGGTGGCTAGGAGATGCGCACCGGGTTCACGAGGTCCGCGATCAGGACCAGGAGGGTGAAGCAGACGAAGATGCCGGCCACGACGTAGGCGACGGGCATCAGCTTCGCCACGTCGAACGGGCCCGGGTCGGGCCTGCGCAGCAGCTTCGCCGCGTTCCGGCGCAGTGACTCCCACAGGGCGCCCGCGATGTGGCCGCCGTCGAGCGGGAGCAGCGGGAGCATGTTGAACAGGAAGAGGGAGAGGTTGAAGCCGGCCAGCAGGATGAGGAAGCTGGCGAGCTGCTGGGTGGCGGGGATGTCCATGGTGAAGATCTCGCCGCCGACGCGGGCCGCGCCGACCACGCCCATGGGCGAGTCGGCCTCGCGCTCGCCGTCGCCGAAGGTGGCGTCCCACAGGGCGGGGACCTTGGACGGCAGGGCGAGCAGGGACTCGACGCCGTTCTCCATCATGTCGCCCATGCGGTCGACCGATTCGCCGAAGGAGAGCGGGACGATGCCGGAGGCGGGCGTGAAGCCGAACCAGCCGGCGGAGACGTACTTGTCCTCGACGTAGCCGCCGTTGCCGTCGGTCTTGCTGACCTGGTTCTTGACCAGGGTGGCGGTGAGGTCGAGCTGCTTGCCGTCGCGGTCGACGGTGACGGTGACCTGCTTGCCGGGGTTGGAGCGGATGTCGGACTGCAGGGCGGCCCAGTCGTCGACGGGCTCGCCGTTGAACGCGACGATCTTGTCACCCGGCTTCAGGCCCGCGGCCTTGGCGGGGGCTTCGGCGTCGTCGGAGCGGCACTTGGAGCGGTTCTCGCTGGCTTCGATGACGCAGTCCGAGACCTTGCTGACGGTGGTGGTCTGGGTCTGGGCGCCGAAGGTCATCATCACGCCGACGAAGATCACGACGGCCAGGACCAGGTTCATGAAGGGGCCGGCGAACATGACGATGACGCGCTTCCAGGGCTTGCGCCTATAGAACAGCCGCTTCTCGTCGCCGGGCTGGAGCTCCTCGAAGGAGGCCGCGCGGGCGTCCTCGATCATCACGCGCCAGGGGGAGGTCGAGCGGCTCTCGATCCGGCCGTCCTCGCCGGGCGGGATCATGCCGATCATGCGGATGTAGCCGCCGAGCGGGATCGCCTTGACGCCGTACTCGGTCTCGCCCTTCTTCTTCGACCAGAGGGTGGGGCCGAAGCCCACCATGAACTGGGGCACGCGCACGCCGAAGAGCTTGGCGGTCGAGAAGTGGCCCAGCTCGTGCCACGCGATCGAGAACGCCAGGCCGATCACGAAGACCACTATGCCGAGGATGAACATCAGGGTCGTCATGCACGGGCCTCCGCGGTCGTCCGCTCGGTGGGGTTGCCTGTCGAGGTGGTCGGTGTGGTGAGTTCGCGGGCCCTGGCGCGTGCCCAGGTCTCCGCTTCGAGGACGTCCGCCACGGTCAGGGAAGTTCCCGCGGCGGGGGTGCCGTGCTCCTGCACGACCCGCGTGACGGTCTCCATGATCGCGTCGAAGCGGAGGCCCCCGTGCAGGAACGCGTCGACGCACTCCTCGTTCGCCGCATTGAACACCGCCGGGGCGGTGCCCGCGAGCTCTCCCACGTGCCGGGCGAGCCCGACCGACGGGAACGCGTCGTTGTCGAGGGGGAAGAACTCCCAGGTGGAGGCCTTGCTCCAGTCGAAGGCGGGCGCCGCGTCGGGGACGCGCTGCGGCCAGCCGAGGCCGATGGCGATGGGGCCCCGCATGTCGGGGGGCGTCGCCTGGGCCATCGTCGATCCGTCCGTGAACTCAACCATCGAGTGGACATACGACTGGGGGTGCACGACGACCTCAATGCGGTCGAAGGGAATGTCGTAGAGCAGGTGCGCCTCGATGACCTCCAGGCCCTTGTTGACCAGGGTCGCGGAGTTGATCGTGATGACCGGGCCCATGGCCCAGGTGGGGTGCGCGAGCGCGTCGGCGGGCGTCACGCCGGCCAGCTCCGCCTTCGTACGGCCGCGGAACGGGCCCCCGGAGGCGGTGACGACCAGCTTGCGCACATCGGCGCGGGTGCCGGAGGCGAGGGCCTGGAAGAGCGCGGCGTGCTCGGAGTCGACCGGGATGATCTGGCCCGGCTTCGCCACGGCCTTCACCAGCGGGCCGCCGACGATGAGCGACTCCTTGTTGGCGAGCGCGAGGGTGCGGCCCGCCTCCAGGGCGGCGAGGGTCGGGGCGAGGCCGATGGAGCCGGTGATGCCGTTGAGCACGGTGTGGCAGTCGGAGGCGGCAACGTGGGTGGCGGCGTCCGGGCCGGCGAGGATCTCGGGCAGCGGCTCCCCCGCGCCGTACGCCGTGGCAAGGGCCTCGTGCAGGGCGGGTACTGCGTCCTCGCGGGCGACGGCGACGGTCCGCACACGCAGGCGGTGCGCCTGCTCGGCCAGCAGGTCCACCCTCCCTCCGGCGGCGGAGAGCCCGGTGACGCGGAAGCGGTCCGGGTTGCGCAGGACGAGGTCGATGGCCTGGGTGCCGATCGAGCCGGTCGATCCGAGGATCACTACGTCCCGTACACCGTCGACCGGGTCGTAGACGAGATGCGGATCGGCGAGAGGGGCTGGACTGTCGCTCATCCCCCCATTGTGGCCGCATCCGGTGTCCGGCTGGACCGCGCGTCCCCATGATGCCCCGCTTCGTGCCGTCTGTGGTTGACGGGGCCGTTTCTCCGTTTGTGAAGTACACGTGAAGGCGGGGTGATATGACTTTTCCCTTGCTGATCGGATTGTCGGATCAGCCGATCGCGAACGAGGACCCTGGGGGACCCATGCACAAGCGCATACGCGCTGCCCTGCCCGCGCTCGCCGGAGCCGTCGCCCTCACCGGCACGCTGCTCAGCAGCCCGGCCGAGGCCGCGGGCGGGGTGATCATCTACCGCGTGTACTTCGACAGCCCTGGCAAGGACACGCGTTCCAACACGAGCCTGAACGGTGAGTGGGTGCAGATCAAGAACACGAGCTCGTCGGCGATCTCGCTGAAGGGGTGGGTGCTGAAGGACCCCGACAACCACAAGTACACGTTCCCGAACGTCAAGATCGGAGCGAAGAAGTACATCAAGGTTCGAACGGGGTCGGGCACGGACACGAGCGCGACCAAGTTCCAGAACCGCAGGGCCTATGTGTGGAACAACACGAGCGACACGGCGACGTTGTCCAAGGCGAGCGGGACGAAGGTCGATTCCTGTTCCTGGACGACTCGGGACGCCAGCGACAAGTATTGCTAGTGTCCTGAGTCTTTGATTCGGTTCAGATATCCGGTGAGGCGTTCGAAGATCTCGTCAGCGGTCTTCGTCCAGACGAAGGGCTTGGGGTTGTCGTTCCAGTCGGCGATCCAGGTCCGGATGTCCTTCTCCAGGGCTTGGACGTTCCTGTGGACGCCACGCCGTATCTGCTTGTCCGTCAGCAGGGCGAACCAGCGCTCCACTTGGTTGAGCCAGGAGGCGCTGGTCGGGGTGAAGTGCATGTGGAACCGCGGATGGGCCAGCAGCCACTTCTGGATCGCGGGCGTCTTGTGGGTGGCGTAGTTGTCGCAGATCAGGTGGACGTCGAGATGGTCGGGGACCTCCTTGTCCAGCTTGGCCAGGAACTTCTTGAACTCCACCGCGCGGTGCCGGCGGTGGAGCGAGCTGATGACCTCGCCGGTGGCCGCGTTCAGGGCGGCGAACAGGGTCGTCACGCCGCCGCGCAGGTAGTCGTGGGTGCGGCGCTCGGGCATGCCCGGCATCATCGGCAGCACCGGTGCCGACCGGTCCAGTGCCTGGATCTGCGACTTCTCGTCCACACAGAGGACGATGGCCCGCTCGGGCGGGTCCAGGTACAGGCCGACGACGTCGCGGACCTTCTCGATGAACTGCGGGTCCTTGGACAGCTTGAAGGTGTCCACCAGATGCGGTTTGAGGCCGAAGGTCCGCCAGATCCGCGAGATGGTGGACTGGCTCAGGCCGCTGGCCGCGGCCATTCCCCGCGTCGACCAGTGCGTGGCGTTCTTCGGGGTGGTCTCCAGGGTCCGCACGACCACCTCCTCGACCTTTTCGTCGCTCACCGTGCGGGGCGGGCCGGGCCGCGGCTCGTCGGACAGGCCCTGGAGCCGGTCGGCCGCGAACCGCCTGCGCCACTTGGCCACCGTGACCGGGTGGACCCCAAGCTCCGCTCCCACCGCGGTGTTCGAACCGCCCTCAGCACACGCAAGCACGATCCGGCACCGCAACGCCAGAGCCTGCGAGGACGTTGCTCGCCGCGACCAGCGCAGCAGCGTCTCTCGCTCCTCATCCGTCAGGACCACTTCGACCGTCGGCCGACCCATACGCGCCATGAGCCCAGCCTACTTCTTTAGCGAAATAAAGACTCAGGACACTAGGAGACCGCTGAAGATCTTGCTCTGGCCGCCCGACTCACCCTGGATTGCCGGTAAATGTCAATCGCCATCAAGTAGGGCAAGCCGGGCGCATTTTCAAGATCTTCAGGACGCTTCTAGGCCCTGTCGCCAGATTCCCGTCGTCGCCCGAAGGGCGGCCCCGCGGCGTCGTGGGGGTACCTCCCGGTCGAGCGCAGCCGAGACCGGGGGAGCGTGCTCTCGGCGTGCCGGGCACTGACCCGCGCTCTCGACGTACTCGGGTCAGCGCCCGGTGCGTCGAGAGCGCGTGCATGGCGTCGCGGGGCAGGCGGGAACGTGACGCCAGGGACTGGCGCCGCGCCTTTCGGGGTACCGCGCCCTGCCGTCGGGCGGGTGCGGGGCCGTGAGGGCTGGTCGCGCAGTTCCCCGCGCCCCTGAAGATGGTCCTGCGGGCCGATCTTCATGAGGCGCGGGGCGGCGTGTCAGGTCACTGGATGCGGCGGTGGACGTTCTCCTTCTCGCTCTCGCCCGGCGTCGCGTCCGCGATCCAGGGGCCCTCGCCCGAGGGGTCGATCACTCCCTCCTCCAGCCATGCGTAGGCACCGCCCAGGACGCCCTTGACCACCTTGTGGTCGATGTCGTCGGTGTTGGTCCACAGGCGGCCGAAGAGTTCCTCGACGCGGATGCGGGACTGGCGACAGAAGGTGTCGGCCAGTTGGTAGGCCTCGCGGCCGTGGCCGGTGGTGGTGCGGAGCAGTTCCGCCCGGACGACGGCCGCGCTCATCGCGAAGAGTTCGGCGCCGATGTCGACGATCCGGCCCAGGAACCCTTGCTTGGTCTCCATCCGGCCCTGCCAGCGGGACATGGCGTAGAACGTGGAGCGGGCCAGCTTGCGGGCGCCTCGTTCGACGTAACGCAGGTGGGTCGCCAGGTCGGGGTGGCCCGCCGGGTGGAACTCGCCGTAGGTACGGGGGAGTTGACCCGGCCCGGCGACCAGTTTCGGCAGCCACTTGGCGTAGAAGACGCCCGCGTTCGCGCCCGCCTTCGCCTTGTCGGACAGGGACTTCTCCGGGTCGATGAGGTCGCCGGCCACGGTGAGGTGGGCGTCGACGGCCTCGCGGGCGATCAGCAGGTGCATGATCTCCGTGGAGCCCTCGAAGATCCGGTTGATGCGCAGGTCGCGCAGCATCTGCTCGGCGGGGACGGCCCGTTCGCCGCGGGCCCGGAGGGAGTCGGCGGTCTCGAAGCCCCGACCGCCGCGGATCTGGACCAGCTCGTCGGCGATCTTCCAGCCCATCTCTGAGGCGAAGAGTTTCGCGAGGGCGCCCTCGATACGGATGTCGTTGCGGTCCTCGTCGGCCATCTGGGACGAGAGGTCCGACACGGCTTCGAGGGCGAAGGTGGTCGCCGCGATGAAGGAGATCTTCTGGCCGACCGCCTCGTGGTGGGCGACCGGCTTGCCCCACTGCTCACGGGCCGCCGACCACTCCCGGGCGATCTTCAGGCACCACTTGCCGGCGGCCACGCAGGACGCGGGCAGGGAGAGCCGGCCGGTGTTGAGGGTGGTCAAGGCGATCTTCAGGCCCGCACCCTCGGGGCCGATGCGGTTCGCGGCGGGGACCCGGACCTGGTGGAAGCGGGTGACACCGTTCTCGATACCGCGCAGGCCCATGAAGGCGTTGCGGTTCTCCACGGTGACGCCGGGCGAGTCGGTCTCCACGACGAAAGCGGTGATGCCGCCCTTGTGGCCCTCGGACTTCGGCACGCGTGCCATGACGACCAGGAGGTCGGCGACCACGCCGTTGGTGGTCCAGAGCTTCACGCCGTCGAGGACGTAGTCGTCGCCGTCCGGCACGGCCGAGGTGGCCAGTCGGGCGGGGTCGGAGCCGACGTCGGGCTCGGTGAGGAGGAAGGCGCTGATGTCGGTGCGGGCGCAGCGCGGCAGGAACTTCTCCTTCTGCTCGGGGGTGCCGAACAGTTTCAGCGGCTGCGGTACGCCGATCGACTGATGCGCCGAGAGCAGGACGCCGATGGCCGGGCTGGCCGAGCCGGCCAGGGCCAGCGCCTTGTTGTAGTACACCTGGGTGAGGCCGAGACCGCCGTACTTGGGGTCGATCTTCATGCCGAGGGCGCCGAGTTCCTTGAGGCCGTTGATCACCTCGTCGGGGATCCGGGCCTCGCGCTCGATCAGGGCCCCGTCGACCTTGGTCTCGCAGAAGGCGCGGAGCTTGGTCAGGAACTGCTCGCCGCGCCGGACGGCCTCGTCGGTGGGGAGCGGGTGGGGGTGGATGAGGTCGAGGCGGAACCGGCCCAGGAACAGTTCCTTGGCGAAGCTGGGCTTGCGCCAGGCCTGCTCCCGGGCGGCCTCCGCCACCTGGCGGGCCTCACGTTCTGTGACGACGGGCTTCTTGAGGGGTGGGGCGGACATGAGGCTCACCTCGCCGCGAATCGGGATCTTGTACCGGTGGGTACCTGATTGGTTACCGATGGGTGCTACTCGATCGTTGGTACCCGATCCGGGACGACCCCGCCACCCCTCGCGTTCTAAGCTGGGGGGCGACAACAGCGCCCTGAAGGGGCGCGGGGAACTGCGCGAGAAGCCCCACGGACCCGCGGTCGCCACCCCCCACACCTCCACGCCTCGCCTTGGGTGTCCGGCTAATAATCGAAGCGCTTCGACAACCTATGGACACCCACCCACCGCCGAGCTACTGTCGAGCCACCCCCACTCGCTTTCGTTCAAAGCTAGCGCGCTGTCGAAGCGCTTAAACACCCTTGGAGAGCTGGATGGTCACCCTCGCCGAGGTCGCCCAGCACGCCGGAGTCTCGGCGAGCACGGTGAGCTACGTCCTCAGCGGCAAGCGGTCCATCTCCGCCGGCACCCGGCAGCGGGTCGAGCGGAGCATCCAGGAGCTCGGCTACCACCCGAACGCGGGGGCCCGCGCCCTGGCGAGCAACAGGTCGAACATCGTCGCCCTGATGGTCCCGCTGCGTACCGACATGTACGTCCCGGTGATGATGGAGATCGCCATCGCGGTGGCCACCACGGCGCGTACGTACGGCTACGACGTGCTGCTGCTCACCGGCGAGGAGGGCCCGGACGCGGTGCGTCGGGTCACGGGCAGCGGTCTCGCCGACGCGATGATCCTGATGGACGTGGAGCTCGACGACGAGCGGCTGCCGCTGCTGCGCGACACCGACCAGCCCTCCGTACTCATCGGGCTGCCCGCCGACACCAACGGTCTGACCTGCGTCGACCTCGACTTCGGGGCGACGGGCGCGCTGTGCGTGGAGCATCTGGCGATGCTCGGCCACCGCGACATCGCCGTCATCGGCGAGGCCCCCGCGGTGTACGAGCGGCACACCGGTTTCGCCGAGCGCACCCTCGACGGACTGCGGTCCCGCGCGCGGGAGTTGGGCCTGCGTGTGCTGCACCGGCCCTGCGAGGGCGGCTACGACGCGATGTCCGCCACCCTGGCCCGGATCTTCGACGAACGGCCCGGCACCACAGGGATCGTCGTGCAGAACGAGTCCGCCGTGGAGCCACTGCTCGCGCTGCTGCGGCAGCAGGGGCGCGCGGTGCCGGAGGACGTCTCGGTGATCGCGGTCTGCCCGGACCAGGTCGCCGTACAGGCATCGGTGCGGCTGACCTCCGTGGCCATCCCCGCCCAGGAGATGGGCCGCCGGGCTGTGGAACAGCTGATCGCCAAGCTGGAGGGCCGGGACACCGACGAAGTGGTGCTCCTCGCCCCCGAGTTGACGGTCCGCGCGAGCACGGGGCCACTGTCCCCCACCAGCTGAGCCGACGGCGTACGCGAGCCGGGGCCGTACGCGGGCCACCGCCCGCCTCGATTCCTTCCTTCACTCCTCCCTTCCAGGAGACCTCACGTGAATCAGCCTGCCGAGAACCAGACCCCGACGGGTGCGGTCAGCCTCGCCCAGTCCTCACCCACCGTCGGCACGTTCCGTGAGCGGGACGGTGCCCTGGAGTGGAGCGGACGTCAGGAGACCCTGCGGATCGAGCCCTGGGGCCCGGACGCGGTCCGGGTCCGGGCCCGCCTCGGCGGCCCGGTGCTCGACGGGCTGCCGGGCGCCCTGCTCGACGAGCCGGAGTCCACCGAGAGCAGCGTCAAGATCGAGGACGGGCTCGGGCGGCTGACCGTCGGCGCGCTCACCGTCGAGGTGAACGCGGAGGGCTTGGTCCGTTACAGCCGCACGGCCGACGGGAGCGAGCTGCTGTCGGAGGCCCGCGCCCACTTCTGGTGGCCCGGCCCGCGCCTCTACACGGCCGTCGGCAACGGGTACCACCGCCTGGAGCAGCGGTTCGCCGCGTACGACGACGAGAAGCTGTACGGCCTCGGGCAGCACCAGCACGGGCGGCTCGACCAGAAGGGGCTGGTCCTCGACCTGGTGCAGCGCAACGCGGAGGTCGGCATCCCGGTGCTGACCTCCAGCCGGGGCTACACCCTGCTGTGGAACAACCCGGCGATCGGCCGTGTCGAGCTGGCCGGCAACGGCACCCGCTGGGTCGCGGACTCGGCCCGGCAGATCGACTACTGGATCACCGCGGGCGATCCGGCCGACGCGCAGCGCCGCTACAGCGCGGCGACGGGCCGTACGCCGATGCTGCCCGAGTGGGCGGCCGGGTTCTGGCAGTGCAAGCTGCGCTACCGCACGCAGGACGAACTCCTCGCGGTGGCACGGGAGTACAAGCGGCGGGGCCTGCCCATCGACGTCATCGTGTGCGACTTCTTCCACTGGACGCATCTGGGCGAGTGGAAGTTCGACCTCGACGAGTGGCCCGATCCGGCGGCCATGGTGCGGGAGCTGGACGAGCTGGGCATCAAGCTGGTGGTGTCCGTGTGGCCGTCGGTGTCGCCGCTGAGCGAGAACCACCCTGTGATGGAGCAGCGCGGGTACTTCATCGGGACGCAGTACGGCCCGATGGCGCACGCCGACTGGCCGGACAAGGAGGTCGCGTCGACCGTCCAGGTGGCCTTCTACGACGCGACGAACCCCGAGGCCCGTGAGTTCGTGTGGTCGCGGGTGAAGGAGAACTACCTGGACCGGTACGGCATCGACGCGTTCTGGCTGGACGCCTGCGAGCCGGAGCTCAAGCCGGGTTTCCAGGAGAACCTGCGCTATTGGGCCGGGCCCGGCCTGGAGGTCGGCAACATCTATCCGGCCGAGAGCGCGCGCACCTTCTACGAGGGGCTGCGGGCGGCCGGCCGGGAGGAGATCGTCTCCCTCAACCGGTCGGCGTGGGCGGGCAGTCAGCGGTGGGGGGCCGCGCTGTGGTCCGGTGACATCGGCACGGACCTCCCGACCCTGCGGCGGCAGATCGCGGCGGGGCTCAACACGGCGTTGTCGGGCATCCCGTGGTGGAACACGGACATCGGCGGCTTCCACGGGGGCGACCCCGACGATCCGGCGTACCGCGAGGTGATGGTCCGCTGGTTCCAGTTCGGGGCGTTCTCGCCGTTGATGCGACTGCACGGGTTCCGGGAGCCCGGGATGCCGCTGGGGCCGGACATGACCGGCGGACCCAACGAGGTGTGGTCGTACGGGGAGGAGGCCGGGGCGATCCTGGAGGCCTACCTGCGGCTGCGGGAGCGGTTGAAGCCGTATGTGCTGCGGGTGATGCGGGAGGCCCACGAGGAGGGGCTGCCGGTGATGCGGCCGCTGTTCCTGGAGTTCCCCGAGGACGAGCGGGCCTGGTCCGTGGACGACGCGTATCTGTTCGGGCGGGATGTGCTGGTGGCGCCGGTGCTGGAGGCGGGGGCGAGGGTCTGGACGACCTACCTTCCGGCGGGGGCGCGGTGGACGGACGCGTGGACCGGGGAGACGTACGAGGGGGGTGCGACCGTTACCGTCGACGCGCCGCTGGAGCGGATCCCGGTGTTCCTGCGGGACGGGGTGGCCCTGCCGATCGCCGAGTAGGCCCGCGACGCGGTGACGTGGCAGGGGTCTCCCGGCACGCGGGGCGTTCGTCGGCCGGGTCTACGCTATGGCGCCACGGCCATCCCATGATCCTCAGGGGGTGTGCGCGACCTCCGAGTGAGTGGAGATGACAGTGAACAGCCGTACGGGAGACTCTCGCGCAGTACGCGGGGGACGGCCTGGTCGCAGGGGTGGCGGGCCGGCGCGCAGCCCGGTGCATCGGACGCGTACGACGATACGCACCACCGGCGGGTACGCCGGGCACGGCGGGTACGTGGAGGTGCCGGCGGCGGTCGCGGCGCCTGCGGAGCCGGTCGCGCCCGGGTTCCTGCCGGGGCCCGCGCGGCACATCGCCGTGTGGAGCGCGCTCACCCTGCTGGTGACGGGTGTCGTGTACGTGGGCGTATGGATCTGTGTGACGTTCCAGACGGCGGTCACGCCGCTGCTGATCGCGCTGCTCGGTACCGCTCTGCTCGGCCCGCTGTACCGGCGGCTGGTGGCGATGCGGTTCAACAGGTCCCTCGCCGCCGGGCTGACCTGCGCGGCCGTGCTCGTGGTGATGGGCGGGGCCGCGTACATCGTGGTCGCCGCGCTGATCGACACCGGTGACCAGATCATCTCCTCGCTCAGGGACGCGGCGAAGTCGCTCAGCGACGAGTTCGGCCTGGCGGGAACGTCGTTGGACGACCTCGCGAAGAACGCCAAGGAACTGCTGTCCAAGTTCGGCGGCACCGCGGCCTCCGGGGTGCTCTCCGGGGTCAGCGCGGTCAGTGGGTTCGTGGCCAGCGCGGTCCTGGCGATGCTGCTGATGTTCTTCTTCCTGCGGGACTCCGACAAGGCGGTCGCCTCCCTGCACTCGCTCGCGCCCCGCGGCTCCGGTGACACCCTGGAGGTGATGGCCCGGCGCGCGTTCCGGGCGATCGAGGGCTATATGCGGGGGACGACGCTCATCGCGTTCATCGACGGTGCCCTGATCGCCATCGGCCTGCTGATCATCCAGGTGCCGGGCGCGGTGGGGCTCGGCGCGCTGGTGTTCGTCGGCGCGTACATCCCGTATCTCGGCGCGTTCCTGTCCGGCGCGGTGGCGATCCTCGTCGCGTTCGCGGACCGCGGTCTGGTCACGGCGCTGTGGGCGGTCGGCGTCGTCTTCGCGGTGCAGCTGATCGAGGGGAACGTGCTCCAGCCGATGATCCACAGCCGGACCGTGCAGATGCACCCGGCGGCGATCCTGCTGGCCCTGACCGCGGGTGCCTCCATCGCCGGCATCCTCGGCATGCTCCTGGCGGTGCCGCTCGTGGCGGCGGCCAGCGGGGTGCTGTCGGAGCTGCGGGCGCGGTACGGGGACGGACAGGGACAGGGGCAGTGACCGGGGGTGAGCGTCCCGGTGGGGCGGACATGACGTGACGGTTCCGGGGCCCGTGCGGGGCCCCGGAACCGTCCGCGGGCGCACGGCGACATGTTCCGGGGACCACTCCCCGTTTATGCTGGGGTCCCAGCCGGTCCGACGCGACGCGTGCCGTCCGTCGCTCTCCCGGAAAGGACACGCCCGTGCCCTCCACCCCGTCGGCCCTCACCCTGGCCAACCTCCTGCTCCGGCCCACGCTCCGTTCCCGCCGCGACCCGGACCGCGTCTTCGCGCGGATCCTCGACGGGGCCGGATGGCCGGAGGGCGAGGAGGAGTTCCTGGACGGCTTCCGGTCACTGCTGCGCGACTGGGCGGGCGACCCGGGCCTGTCCCCGGTCGGCTGGCAGTCGGCGCAGGCCCATGTGCGCCGGCATCTCACCAACCGGGCCCGCGTCCGGCGGCTGATCGCCGAGAACCCGGCCATCGAGAAGGAGCCCGTCGAGCGGCCGGTGTTCGTGGTGGGTCTGCCCCGCACGTCCACCACGCTCGCCCACGGCGTTCTCTCGCTCTCGGACGACCATCGGTCCCCGCGGCTGTGGGAGTTGCTCGCCCCCGGCCTCGAACCGTCGCCCGAGCAGCGGCGGAAGGCGATCACCTCGGCGCGCCGGATGCTCGACGGCACCCATCGACTCGCTCCGCGCTTCCGGGAGATCCACCCCATGACCGCCGAGGGTCCCGAGGAGGACACGTTCCTCCTGCCGCACGCCCTGGTGCCACTGTCCCAGGCGCATCTGCCGCGCTACCACGCCTGGCAGTTCGAGCGGGACTTCGTCCCCGACTACCGCCACCTCAAGCAGGTCTTCCAGGTGCTCCAGTACGGCCGCCCGCGCCGCCGCTGGATCCTGAAGTCCCCCTTCCACACCGGCAACCTCGACGCCCTGTTCGCCGTGTTCCCGGACGCCACGCTCGTGTGGACGCACCGTGATCCGGTGACCGCCGTCGCCTCCTTCTGCAGCCTGGTCGAGGTGGGCATGGCCCTGTCCCGCCGCACGGTCGACCCGCACCACCTCGGCGCCACCTGGCTGGACCTGCTGAGCCGGTCGGTGCGGCGGGGCCTCGACGCCCGCGCCGGCATCCCCCGCGAGGCCGTGGTGGACGTGCCGTACGCATGGCTCGGCTCCGATCCGGCCACGGGGGTGCCGAAGCTGTACGACGCCGTCGGCGCCCGCTGGACCGACGCGGACGCCGCCCGGCTGCCCCAGGTCGCCACCGGCCTCAAGGGCTCCCGCCCTCACCGCTACGACCTGGCCCGCTACGGACTGACCCGCGAGGACGTCGAGGCCGAGTTCACGGAGTACGAGGCGCTGCGGGCCGAGGTCGACCGCGCCTGACGTGCGAAGGCCCCCGGCCGCCGGCGGTCGCCGACGCCCGGGGGCCCACAGACGCCCCTGCTCCGGAGGCCCTAGCCGACGACCCGGCCCACCTCGATCCGGTCGATGTTCGGCGCCCAGGCGCTCGCATTGCCGAAGGTCACCTTGTTGGGCCCCTTCCCCAGGTCGACGGGGACGCCCACGCTCCAGTAGTCGTCCCAGCCCCAGGTGTTCTTGAAGGTGACCGTGCGCGGCTCACCGTCCCCGACCGTGATGTCCGCCGTGCGGGACATGATGTCGGTGTTGTAGGCGTGGCCGTTGTCGCGGCGGTCGTTGTGGGCGTAGTGGACGACCAGGACGTACCGGCCGGCGGTGGGGGCGTCCACCGTGAACTCGGCGGTGGAGTCCGCGCCGTTGCCGAGCCATCCGATGTACGAACCGGCCGAGGCGTGGGCGGAGTCGACGAGCTCGGCCCCGCCGGCGAGGGTGGCCGTGGCGCCGTCGTACGCCAGGGTGCCGGTGGTCGAACCCGCGCCCGTGACGTCGAGGGAGCGCACGGCCGTGTGCCTGGCGGTCGCGGTGATCCGGTTGTTGCCCGCGACCAGGTAGAGCCGCAGTGGCCGGTCGGGCACCGCCGCCACCGACTGCCCGTGCAGGGCGAGCCGCACCGGCGCCGACGCCCGGGGCACCACCCGGTAGTAGCCGTCGTGCGGGGCGTACACGTCGAAGACCGCCTTGTCCCCGGAGCCCAGCACGAGCGCGCCGGTGCCGACGCCGGCCGAGGAGGAGTAGTCGTACGACGGCTTACCGCTGATGTCCGCGAGTGTGGCCTCGTAGGAGGCGGCGGGCTCGCCGGTGCGGGCGGTGAGGTCGATCCGGTCGAGGGTGACCTCGGTGTCGCCCTTGGCGAGGGTCAGTCGATGGGTGCCCGCCGTGAGCCGGACGGTGAGGTCCTTCTTGGCGCGATAGGTCCAGTTCTCGGTGGAGGGGTAGGTGACCGTGACCGGTTCGCCGCCGTCGACGGTCAGCTTCTGGGTGGCCGGGGTCCCGGACTGGTTGCCGTAGAGGATCGCCAGGTCGTACGTGCCGTTCTCGGGGACGGAGACGGTGAAGTCGACCTTGCTGGTGGGCTGGTTGAGGGAGCCGACGTCCTTGGTGCCGGAGGCTGCGTAGCCGTTGGCGTTGGCGACGGTGCCCTGGGTGTAGACCTTGCCGTCGGTGATCGCGGCGTCCTCGGCCTCGTAGGAGGCGCTCCAGGGGACGGCGGGCATGGTCGGGGTGCCGGTGCCGCCCGGGGTCAGGACGACACGGTAGGCCGACATCTTGTGCAGGCCGCGCAGCGGGACGGTGACCGTGCCGTCGTCCGCGATCCGCACCTTCGTGCGGGACAGGACGCGCGGGGCTGCGTGCTGTCCCTCGTAGCCGGACCAGGCGGCCTCGGAGACGGTCGCGGTGACCGTGCGCCCGAAGAGGGACCGGGGGACCTTCTGGACCACGACGTCCGCGTCGCCGGCGGAGCCGCCGAGCAGGACCTGGGACTGACGGCGGGAGGTGTCGAGGGAGGCGAGGCCCTGGAGGGTGTCGATGGTGTTCGCGCGCGGCGGGGTGACCTTGACGGTGTTCCCGGTCAGACCCGCGTACCAGCGGAAGAACCACCAGCCGCCGTTGGGGATGTTGGAGCGGACGACGTTGCCGTCCATGTTGCCGGCCGCGTCCCAGTAGGCCTGGTTGGCGTACACCTTGTTGCGCTCGAACATCGAGACCCACTGGACGAGTTGACCCGGGACGGAGAGGTCGCGGCGGTTGGCGTACTCGTCGATGTTGATCTTCAGGGGGGTTACGCCCGCCGCCCGCTCCAGTGCGCGGTAGTCGTCGTAGTGCCCCTGGAAGTCGCGGAGCGAGCCCGAACTCAGTTCGTGCCAGGTCATCACCTGCGGCAGGACGTTCTCGCGCTTGGCGAAGGCGAGGAAGTCCCGCAGCAGGCGTGTGTGGTAGCCGGCCTCGTTGGGGCCGGCGATGCGCGCGTCGGGGTCGATCGCGCGGATGCGCTCGTGGACCGTCTTCCAGTCCCGGAAGAACCGGTCGCGGTTGATCTCGTACTGGGCCTGGTCGGCGACGTCGAGCTTGTACCAGATCTGGTCGGGCTCGTTGAACGGGATGTAGACGAAGCGGTCGCTGTCGGGGTCGGCCGAGACCTGCTTGACGATCTTGTCGACCTTGGGGAGGTAGTCGTCGATGCCGAGGTCCTCGTACGGCCACTTGGCGTAGATGTCCTGCATCATCACGTTGATCTCGCCGCCGCCGTTGCGGAAGAACGACTTGGAGACGGTGAGCGCGTCGCCGTTGGGGTGCTGGGCGCCGCCCTCCGGCTTCTGCGAGATGCTGGTGATCTTCAGCGGGGCGAGGGCCGCGTCGCTGGGCACCCCGTCGTCGCTGAGCCCGTACAGCGCGCCGTTGGCGCCGTGCATCACCGGGCCCTCGGAGGCGGAGAGGTCGACGGTGAGGCGCTGCGGATCGGCGGCCGCGGCGGCGGCCGGTCCGGTGGCGGGGAGGGTGCTGCCTGCCATGACGGTGACTCCAAGTAGTGCTGTGACCAGGGCGGTTCTCGTTCGGGACCTGGTGCGGTGCTGGCTGCGGGCTCTCGTGCGGGTGGGCGTGATCACGCGGCTGGACCTCCGGTCATTTGACGGCTCCACTGGTGATTCCGGACACGATCTTTCGCCGGCCGACGAGAAAGACGGCGATCATCGGCAGGCGCCGGGCTGGACGGACGAGTGGCTGGCGCTGGGGCTGCGCGCCGAGGACGGACGAGGACCGGCGTACGTGTCCGTGTGGCGGAGGGGCGGAGCGGCCGAAGTACGGATCCCGGTACGGCACTTGGCGGGCTCGGACCTGCCCGTGCACACCGAGGTCCTGCACCCCTCGGCCGCGCGTGCGGACTCGGCGGCATCCTGGGACCCCGCCACCGGCGAACTACGGGTCTCGGTGCCGCGCACCCCCGGCATCCTGCTGATTCGCCTGTCCCAGGAGGAACGGACAAGGGCCTAGGAGGACCCGAGCCGGCACCGCGTGGGGCGCGGCACCGGCTCGGACTCGTACGCGGGCCTGGCTACGACCCGTTCGCCGACGACGTCCGCACGTCAGCTGCTGCTGACCGTCAGGTTGTTGGTGACGAAGTCCAGGCCGCCGGAGGACGAGGTGACCTCGAAGCCGAACTGGACGTCACCGATGGTCTCGTTGCCCATCCAGCCCTTGGTGTCCTTGATCCACTTGAGAATGGGGAGGATCTGGACCGTGCCGGAGTTCGAGTCCGAGGTGCGCAGGAAGGAGAACACCTCGTTGGCCCCGTTGCTGCCCTTGTAGACGCTCCAGGTGTGGCCGCCGAGCGTGGCGTTGCCCTGCGCGCTGCCGAGCGGACCGACGGCTCCGTTGTAGTTGACCCAGAGCATGATCTCGTAGTCGTAGTCCGTGTCCCAGATGTCGTACGACGAGTTGTACGCGCCCGACGACGGGACCGTGACGTTGTAGCTGCTGTTGAGCGAGCCGAGCGAGGTGATCGTCTTGTTGATCACCTTCTTGGTGTTGGGGTACGACTTGATGCCGCCGGTGTTGGGGTGGTTGGCCCAGACTCCCCAGTTGGTACCGGAGTTGGCCCAGATGCACTGGCTGCCGGCTCCGGAGCCCCAGATGTTGTTGTAGAGCGTGTAGCCGTTGAGGCTGGTGTTGCCCCACTGGTCGCACGAGTTCCAGACTGCGGCCGAGGCGGGGGCGGCGGCGAGGCCGATCGTGGCGCCGAGCGCGAGCGCGGGGGCGAGCAGGACCTTGCCGATCCGGCCCAGGGTGCGGGTGCGGGTGCGTAGTGCCATGGGTGCCGGTTCCTTCCATGGGTGGGGGGGCGTGCGGGGTGGGGAGCTACCGCGGACTCGTGGGGAGATCGCGGTCTTCTCCGGCGCCGGGGCCGATCACTGCGAATGTCCGGCCTGCCGCGGCGCCGGGGAAGCCATGGGCATGATCACGGTCACGGCTTCAGTACCGCCACGCCGTGCCGGCCGAGCGAGAGCGACCCGGTGACGGTCGCCCCCGTCAGCAGGTCGCGATGGGTACCGGGCACGTCGACGGTGACCTCGTCGCGGCCGTGGTTGAGCACGAACAGCAGGTCGCCGCGGAGCACCGCCTCGACCCCGCCGGGCAGTCCGTCCAGCACGGGCCGTACCCCGGCGTCGGCGGCGATCCGCCCCAGCAGGGCCCGCAGTTCGGCCGGTTCGGGCAGCGTGGAGACGTACCAGACCCGCCCCTTCCGCAGCACCGCCGGGAGGCCGTCGAGTTCGCCGCCCTTGTAGGGGACGACCTGCTCCGCGTCCTCCGGCTCGATCTCCTCGGACCACAGTGTTCCCCGGAAGACGCCCCGGGCGCCGTCGCACTCGACCTCCTCCCCCGGGTCCAGCGGCCACCACTCGTGCAGGGTGCGGATGCCGAAGAGGTCGCGGAGCCGGGCGTCCATGCCGCCGGGGCGCACCCGGTCGTCCTCGTCGGCGACACCGGTCAGAAAGCCGCTGACGAGGGTGCCTCCGCCCCGGACGTACGCGCGGAGGTTGTCCACGGCGGCGTCCGTGAGCAGGTAGAGCTGCGGTACGACGACGAGCCGGTGGGCGGAGAGATCGTGCTCGGGGTGGGCGAAGGCCGTGGTGAGGTTGGCCTCCCAGAGCGCGCGGTGCCAGGCGCCCACGACCTGCGGGAGATCGACCTCGGACGACAGGCGGCCGTCATGGGCACCGGCCCACCAGGAGTTCCAGTCGAACAGCACAGCGATGTCCGCCTGAATGCGCCGGCCCGTCACCTCGCTGCCGATGGCCGCGAGTTCCTGTCCGAGCTGCTTCACCTCCTGGTAGGTGCGGCCCTGCTCGCCCGCGTGAGAGACCATGCCCGAGTGGAACTTCTCCGCGCCCTGCCGGGACTGCCGCCACTGGAAGTAGCAGACGGCGTCCGCGCCCCGGGCCACGGCCTGGAAGGACCACAGGCGGTTGAGCCCGCGGGGTTTGGGGTGGTTGACACCGCGCCAGTTGACGGGTCCGGCCGCCTGCTCCATCAGCATCCAGGGGCCGCCACCCGCCTGGGAGCGGGTCATGTCCTGGACCAGGGCGCCGTTCTGCGCGCCGAGCGGGTCACGCGGATCCGGGTAGAGGTCGACCGAGACGACGTCCTCCTCCTCGGCCCACCGCCAGGCGTCCTGCCCCACCCACATCGGCATGAAATTGGTGGTGACCGGCAGGTGGGGGGTGTGCCGGCGGACGATGTCGCGCTCCATGACGTAGCACTCCAGGAGCATGTCGCTCGTGAAGCGTTTGAAGTCGAGCACATGGGCGGGGTTGCGCAGGTAGTGGGCCCGGCGCGGCGGGAGGATCTCGTGCCAGCCGTCGTAGCCCTGGCTCCAGAAGGCGGTGCCCCAGGCCTCGCCCAGCGCTTCGAGCGTGCCGTACTTCCGCCGCAGCCACGCCCGGAAGGTGCGGGCCGCCTCGTCGCCCCAGTCGTAGGTGCAGTACTCGTTGTTGATGTGCCACATCGTGAGGGCCGGGTGGTCGGCGTAGCGGGCGGCGAGATCCTCGGTGATGGCTGCGGCGTGACGCCGGTAGATTTCGCTGGAGTGGGAGAAGTGCTGGCGGGAGCCCCACCACTCGATGCGGCCGTCCTCGTCGCGCGGGAGGGTCTCGGGGTACAGGCGCCCCATCCACGGCGGCGGGGAGGAGGTGGGGGTGGCGAGGACGACGCCGATCCCGCTCGCGCGCATCAGGTCCATCAGCCGGTCCAGCCAGCCGAACTCTCGTGCCCCGGGCCTGGGTTCGAGCTTCGCCCAGGAGAAGACACCGAGGGTGACGGAGTTGACGCCCGCCTCCCGCATCAGGCGTACGTCTTCATGCCACACCTCCTCGGGCCACTGCTCGGGGTTGTAGTCGCCGCCGAAGAGGATGCGGCCACGGGTGGCGTCGGCCAGGGACGGTCCCGTCGGTCCCGGCATCAGGTCGGCTCCCCGTACTGGATGCCGCGCCCGTTGGTGGCCAGGTACACACGGCCGTAGACGCGCGGGTCGCCGACGATGACCTCACCGGTCCAGCCCCACTGGTGGGCGTCGTCGTTGATCCGGGTCCAGGTCTTCGCGGCGTCGTCGGAGCGGTGGACGACGGTGCGGGTCTCCGTCGAGCCGACCTGGTAGATCGCCGGGTAGCCGGCGCCCGGGGCCGCCTTGCCGAAGCCGAGGGTGTACGAGGCCCGGCAACTGTCGACCTTCGAGAAGGCCGCCCCCGCGTCGGTGGACCGGTACAGCCCGCTCGTCTTCGCACTCAGCCACAGGTCACTGGTGCGTCTGGGGGCCGCGACCAGCTTGAACTGGCTGTCCCCCGCGGGCAGTCCGGTGGCCCGGGCCGAGAAGGAGGCACCGCTGTCCGTGCTCGCGTACAGCGTCCCCGTGTCGGTGTCGTAGGCGTAGAAGCGCGCGGGGTCGACCGGGTCGGCAACCGGCGTGGCGCCCTTGGGGAAGGTGGGGACCTCGGCCCAGGTCGCGCCGTTGTCGGTGGAGCGGTGGGCCGCGTACTTCGTGCCGTCCCAGTGCACGAAGGACCACACCAGCACGCTGCCGTCGGCGTTCACGGCGATCGGTCCCGGCGCGTCCTTCGCGATGTCGGGCTGGGCCCCGAAGGGCTCCCAGGTCCGGCCGCCGTCGTTCGAGCGGGCGCCGTTGCCGTGGTCGCCCCAGCCGGTGCGGACCACGTACGACGGCTTCGCCGCGGCCTGCGCGAGTCCGGTCGCCGATCCGAACACGGGGTTCGACGCCATGCCGCGCGACGGGGAGGCGGTGAGCCGCTCGTGGTACATCGTGCCGATGTCCCCGCTGCCGCTGATCAGGTGCGCCTGCCCGGTCGGGGGCGAGATCAGCTGGCGTACGGACGTCTCCTCCAGGCCCCTGATCTGCGGGGCCCAGTTCTTCAGGTCCCGGGTGCCGTAGAGGGTCGCACCGGTGCCGTAGACCATGTGCTTCGAGTCGTACGGGTCGAGGGCGAGCGCCTGGATCCACCAGCCGAACTTCGGCTTGTCGGCGCCCCACTTGAGATAGGGGGTCTCGGACACGTCGAGGACGGCGGAGTCCTTGAGAGACGTCCAGGTGCGGCCGCCGTTCGTGGACCGGAACAGGGTGTCGATCTCCGCCCAGCGGTTGTTGGTGGACACGACCACCGTGCCCGGGCGGCGGGCGTCGACGGCGACTCCGCCGTAGCCGAAGGCGTCGGTGCCGCCGTCGGTCGTGGTGCCGCCCGGCTTCACGGGGGTCACTTCGGACCATGTGCCGGTGGTGGTGCGGAGCTTGTGCACACTGCCGTCCGACTGGCCGTTGGGGCCGGGGGCGTTCGCGTACGTCACGTACAGCTCGCGGGTGTGCCGGTCGTAGGCGGCTCGGATCGGGACCTTGGCGGCGGCGCCGGTCGGGCTGCCGGGGACGGTTTCCCAGGTGGTGCCGTCGCCGGTGCGGTAGAGGTTCGCCGTCGCGGAGGTGTCGTCGGCGTCCCCCCAGCCGGCGTACACGGTGCGGCCGGCGGCCACGAGCAGGGTGACGCCCTGGCCGGAGGCGCTCGGGGTCGCCGGGAAGCCGGTCGCGGACGCCCAGGTGGCGCCCCGGTCCGTCGACCTGAGCAGACCGTCGTGCCGGGTGCCCAGCCACAGGGTGTCGCTGTCGCGGGGGTCGACGAGCAGGCGCTCCCCCGTGCCCCGGCCGTCCTCGTTGGCGCCGAGCTTCACGGTCAGGTCGCTGCGGGTCCAGGTGGCGCCGCGGTCGTCGGAGCGCAGGATCGCGCCGTTGCCGGCCCAGGGCTGGGTGTAGGTGCCGAGGGCGAGGTAGACGCGGTCCGGGTGGGCGGGGTCGAGGGCGATGGCCTCCACGCCGAGGAGGTTCCAGTCGTCCCAGCCGAGGTGGTCGGTCAACGGGGTCCAGCGGGCCTTGTGGTCGTCCCAGCGGTAGGCGCCGCCGATGTCGGTGCGGGCGTAGGCGAGACCGCGTCTCGCGGGGTGGAAGAGGACGCCGCTGACGAAGCCGGTGCCGCCGATCACGGCGTTGCGCCACCGGTAGCCTCCGGCGGTCGAGCCGCTTCGAGCCTCGGTGGCGTGGGCCTGGGCTGTCAGTGCGGGGAGGGTGGTGAGGGCCGCGGCGGCCGCGGTCCCGGCGAGTACGGTTCGGCGGGTTGGGTGGGGGGTGCGCATGACATACCTCGTCTTGTACGGGGGGGGTGGGGGTGGGCGGAGCGCCACGAGCTTGAAGATTCGGGTGGGTGGAGTGCCGCGAGCTCGGGGGTTCGGGGTGCGTGGGCGGCTGCGGTGGTTCGTGGCTGGTCGCGCAGTTCCCCGCGCCCCCAAAGACTCCGGGCGAGCCCCATGCGCCCAGGGGCGCGGGGAACTGCGCGAGAAGCCCCACGCACCCGCAGCCGCCCACGCACCCGAACCCCCGAGCTGTCAGGCGCCCCTGTCAGCCCTTGATCGCGCCGGTCAGCATGCCCTTCTTGAAGTGCTTCTGGACGAAGGGCGAGAGCACCGCGACCGGCAGCAGGGCCATCACCATGACCGCCATCTGGATGGCCAGCCCGGACAGCTGACCGGTCCTGATCGCCTGGCTCAGTCCGACCGGCGCTTCCTGCTTCTGAACGAGCTGGATCATGACGTTCTGCAACGGCATCATGTCCTGTTCGTTCAGGTAGATCGACGCGTTGAACCAGGCGCTCCAGTACCCGACGGCGTAGAACAGCGTGATCACGGCGAGGACCGCCCGGGACAGCGGCATGACGATCTGCCAGAGGATCCGGACGTCACCGGCGCCGTCGATGCGCGCGCTGTCGATGAGTTCCTGCGATACCCCCATGAAGAAGCCGCGCAGCACGAGGATGTTGAAGATGCTCACCGCGCTCGGCAGGATCAGCGCGAGATAGGTGTCCATCAGTCCGAGGGACTGCACCAGCAGGTAGGTGGGGATGAGCCCCGCGCTGAAGAACATCGTCGCCAGCAGCATCATCAGGATCCAGCGGTGCCCGAAGGATCCGCTGCGCGACAGGCCGTAGGCGCACAGGACGGACACCGCCATGGAGAACAGGGTGCCGACCAGGGTGATGAGAATGCTGATGATCGCGGCGCGGGTGACCTGACCGCCGCTGAGCAGCTCCTCGTAGGCGATGAAGGTGATGCCCTTGGGCACGATCACCAGGCCGCCCGCCTCGTCGATGGTCTTGCGGGACGACAGACTGGTGACGACCACGATCCACAGTGGGAAGAGGACCGCCAGACAGGCGAACGACAGGGCGATCCCCTTGCCCGCCAGGCCGGCCTTCGAGGGCTCCTCCTCCCAGGCCGGTCGGGGCGGGGCCTGCCACCAGCGGGGTGTCCTCTCCCGCCGGTCCGGCTCGGTGTCCTGGCGCGGGCGCGCCATCACGGACGTCATTTCTTGTACACCCCCTGCTCGCCCATGAGATGGGCCACCTTGTTGGCGGCGAGCACCAGGCCGATGCTGACCACGCCCTTGACGAGGCCGGCGGCGGCCGCGTAGCCGAAGTCCTGGTTGCGTACGCCGTTCCACCACACGAAGGTGTCGAGGACCTCCCCCGCGCCCGGTCCGACGCCGTCGCGTTGCAGCAGGATCTGTTCGAACCCGACGGTCAGGGCGTCGCCGACGCGCAGGACGAGCAGAAGGGCGATCACCGGACGCAGGGCGGGAAGCGTGACGTGCCACATCCGGCGCCATCGTCCGGCACCGTCCATCGCGGCGGCCTCGTAGTGGTCCGAGGGCACCGAGGCCAGCGCGGCGAGGAAGACGATGATCCCCCACCCGGCGTCCTTCCACACGCTCTGCGCGGTGATCAGGAACGGGAAGGTGTCCGGGTTGGTCATGATGTCGAGGCCGTCGTAGCCGTTCTGCCGCAGCAACTGGGACAGCATCCCGGCGCCGCCGAACATCTGCTGGAAGACGGCGATGACGAGCACCCAGGAGAAGAAGTGCGGCAGGTAGAGCACGGCCTGGGCGACAGCCCGCACCCGGGGCCGGATCACGCTGTTGATGAGCAGCGCGAGCAGGATCGGGATCGGGAAGAACAGCACGAGCTGGACGAGGAACAGCACCAGCGTGTTCTCGACGGCGTTCCAGAAGGCCGAGTCCTCGAAGATCCTTTGGAAGTTCTCCAAACCCACGAAGGGGCTGTTCAGCATGGACACGATGCCGTTGTCGCTGATGTAGGGGTCGTAGTCCTGGAAGGCGACCACATTGCCGAGCACCGGCAGGTAGTTGAAGACCAGGACCAGCACGACGGCCGGCAGCGTCATCAGGAGCAGAACCCGGTCGCGTCGGAACCTGAGCCGCAGGCTCAGCTTCTCCGGGGGGCGTTTCTCGGGGGAGCCGGTGGTGCCGCCGGACGTCACCCGGGTCTTCACCGGCGTGCTGGCCTCGGTCTCGCTGCGAGGCACCGTGCTGTGGGACACAGCCGCTCTCCTTGCCTCAGAGCCCGGTCAGCTCGCCGCCGAACCGTTCTCGTCGAGGAGCTTCTTGTACCAGTCGCGCAGCTTGTCGCCGCCCTTGCTCTTCCAGTCGGACACGGCCTGCTGCATGTCGCTGATCTTCTTGTGCCCGCGGATGATGTCGTCCTCGAGCTGCTCGAAGTCGTTGGCGAGGTTGGTGTAGCGGGAGGGCTCGGTGATCTGCAGGCCCCAGAAGGACGACTTCTTGGTGAAGGCGCCCATCCGCTGCTGCCATTCGACCTGGGCCTTGGTGTAGTCCGGGAGGTCGGGGTGCGCGATGGTCGGGGCAGGGCTCGCCACCATGACGTAGGCGTTGATGACCTCGTTGTTGCCCTTGTCGTTCTTGACGGGGACGCCGTCCTTGAGCGTGTAGTGGGTGCCCTCGACGCCGTAGTTGGTCATCATCCACTCCTTGGTGCCGTACGGCGCCGCGGTGACGTTGGCGACCGCCAGCACGTCGCGGATGACGGACTCGGAGACCTTCTTGTTGACGAAGGCGAAGATGTTGGCCGGCATCGTGGCGTACAGCGTCGGGTCACCGCCGTCGTGGCCCCAGATGTCCATGCCCCAGACCCTGACGTCGGGGTTCTGGGTCGAGAAGGAGGCCTGGTGCCCGTACCAGCCGGACATGTCGGTGTTCCAGATCAGGAACTCGCCGGCGGCGAACTTGGGTGTCGGGTCGGCGATCTGACTCTTGCCCAGCTTGAAGTTGGGGTGGACGACTCCGGCGGCGAACAACTTCCGCGTCCACTCGATGGCTTCAAGGTACTCCGGGGTCTCGATACGGTTGATCAGCTTGCCGTCGACCAGGTTCCACCAGAGCGGCTTCTCACCGCCCCCGAGCACGCCGAAGTTGCTGAACGCGGTCCACTTCATGTCACCGCAGGCCCACCGCTTGGCCCTGGGGTTGGTGATGTCCTTGCACAGGGCCATGAACTCGTCGGCGGACCGCGGGATTTCGTAGCCCTCCTTGTCGAAGATGTCCTGGCGGTAGAGCGGCACGATGTTCCCGACGTACCCGGCGGGCATCGGCAGGCCCATCAGCTTGCCGCCGAAGATGGAGCGCTGCCAGGCATCGCTGGGGATCGCCGCGAGGTTGGGATACTCCTTGACCTTGTCCCCGGACAGGTACGGGCCCAGGTCGGCGAACTTGCTGATGATGGCGCTGGGTATCTTGCCCATCATGTTCCAGCCGGGGATGACGACCACGTCCGGGACGTCGCTGGAGGCGAGGACCGCGCCGAGCTTCTGGTCGTAGGTGCCGCCGTCCTGGTTGCGCCACTGGACGTCGACGCCGATCAGGTCGTTCATCGACGTGTAGTAGGCGTTGTCCTGCTTGGGCGGCGAGCCCCAGAACGGCGACATGATGGTGACCTTGCCGCCCTTGCCGAGCTTCTTGGTGACCGACGTCCTGAGGTCGGCGCTGTCGAGCTTGGCGGTGAAGCCCATCGACGAGCCGTTCTTCGCCGGGATGTCCGGCTTCACCACGTCGCTCGCCACGTACGCCGGGAGGATCTTCTTGGCGTCCTTGCCCGACGTGGTGCCCTCGCGCGAGCCGCTGTCCGAGCCGCCGCAGGCGGACAGCAGCGGCAGCCCCCCGGCGACCGCTGCGGTGGCGACCGCCGTGGAAGCGAGGAAACTTCTCCGGCTCGGGGCGGGGGTGGCGGAGTTCGGCGTCATTGCGTCAACCCTTCATGGCGCACACCAGGACACCCGGCGGTGGCCGTCGGCTGCGGTGTCTGTGAGGAACTGGCTGTGCTGAAGCGGTGAACCCTCGAGCGACGGAGGGAGGTGAGCACGCGAAGCGTTGCCCTCCACAGTCGAAGCGCTTCGATGTTGCTGCGAGGTTAAGTGAACGACCGGGGGTGCACAAGGGTCGATTCCCAGATTCCTCGGCGGTGCGGCCGACCGGAACACCCCACTCCGACCTTCGTTGTCCCGGGCCGTATGTCGGTGCGGAAACGGATCTGTTGCGCCTCGATCTCTTGACACCCGCCCCACAGTCGAATGAGCATCGAAGCGCTTCGAAAGCGCCCCGCCGGTTCATCGCAAAGGGATCCCCAACGTGACCGCACACACGACACCCACGCCGCCTTTCCGCGATCCGCAGCTGCCGCTCGCGAAGCGCATCGACGATCTGCTCCAGCGGCTCACCCTGGACGAGCGGGTCGCCTTCCTGCACCAGTTCGCCCCCGCCGTCGACCGTCTGGGGGTCGCCGCCTTCCGCACCGGCCAGGAGGCTCTGCACGGGGTGGCCTGGATGGGCCCCGCGACGGTGTTCCCGCAGGCCGTGGGCCTTGGCGCGACCTGGAACGAGGATCTCGTCCGCCGCGTCGGCGAGGCCGTCTCCACCGAGGTGCGCGCGATGCGCGCCCGCGACGACCGCGTCGGCCTCAACGTCTGGTCCCCCACGGTCAACCTGCTGCGTCACCCGCTGTGGGGCCGCAACGAGGAGGGCTACTCCGAGGACCCCAGGCTGACCTCGGCGATCGCCACCGCGTACACCCGCGGTCTGCGCGGCGACCACCCCACGTACTGGCGTACGGCCCCCGTGCTCAAGCACTGGCTGGCGCACAACAACGAGACCGACCGCTCCACCACCTCCTCCTCGGTCCGCCCGCGCGTCCTGCACGAGTACGACCTGCGCGCCTTCCGCGAGACCGTCGAGGCGGGCGCCGTGGCCGGGGTGATGCCCGCGTACAACCTGGTCAACGGCCGCCCCAACCACGTCTCGCCCCACCTGGCCGAGCACCTGCGGCGCTGGACCGACGAACACCTGCTGGTCTGCTCGGACGCGGGCGCGCCGTCGAACCTCGTCGACTCCGAGCACTACTACGCCACCCACGAGGAGGCGACCGCCGCCTCGCTGCGTGCCGGAGTCGACAGCTTCACCGACCACGGCACGGAGAGTTCGACGATGATCGGCCGCATCCGGGGCGCCCTGGACAAGGGCCTGCTGACGGAGGAGGACATCGACCGGGCGGTCCGCCGCCAGCTCTCGGTGCGCTTCCGCCTCGGCGAGTTCGACATCGAAGCCGACCCGTACGCCGCCGTCACGGACTTCGACACCCCGGCCCACCGCGCCCTCGCCCAGGAGGCCGCCGAGCAGGCGGTCGTGCTGCTGAAGAACGAGGGAGAGCTGCTGCCGCTCGCGGCCGACACCCGGATCGCCGTCGTCGGGCTGCTCGCCGACGAGTGCAAACTCGACTGGTACAGCGGCACCCTTCTCCACCGCTCCACCCCGCTCGAAGGCCTGTACGACCGCTTCGGCGCCGAGCGGGTGACGTTCGCGGAGGGCGTGGACCGCGTCCGTCTGAGGGCGCTGTCCACCGGCGCGTTCGTGTCCGTGCCCGAGGCCGCCGAGGCCGCCGACGAGGCGCGCGGCGCGGAGGGCGCCCTCGACCCGGCGCTGCTGGCCGGCCGCACCGACCTGCCCCCGCTCACCACGGACCCGGACGGCACCGAACTGGCCCTCGTCGACTGGGGCGACGGCGTCCTCACCTTCCGCGCCCCCGACGGCCGTTACCTCTCGGTCGCCGACGACGGGTACCTGCGCGCCTCGGCGGACCAGCCGGGCGGCTGGATCGTGCAGGAGACGTTCCACCTGGAGCCCTCCGGATCCCACGGGAACGGGCACCTCCTCAAGCACGCCGGGACAGGCCGGTACGTCACTGTCGGCCCCGACGGCGTGAAGGTTGCCGACAAGAATCCGGAAACCTTCGAACTCGTGGTGGTGCAGTCCGGCGAGGAGGCCGTGGCCAGGGTGGCCGCCGAGGCCGACATGGTGCTCGTCGTCGCGGGCAACGACCCCCACATCAACGGCCGCGAGACCGAGGACCGCACCGGCCTCGCGCTCCCCGCCCACCAGGAGCGCCTGCTGCGCGCAGCCCGCGCCGCCAACCCCGACACCGCGTTGGTCCTGGTCTCGGCCTATCCCTACGCGGTCGATCCCGCCGACCTGCCCGCCGTCCTGTGGACCGCGCACGGCGGCCAGGCAGCGGGCACCGCCCTGGCTCGGGTCCTCGCCGGCGACGTCTCCCCGGCCGGGCGCCTCCCGCAGACCTGGTACGCCGCCGACGCCGACCTCCCCGGCCTCCTCGACTACGACGTGATCGGCGCCCGTCAGACCTACCTCTACTTCGAGGGCACCCCGCTCTTCCCGTTCGGCCACGGCCTGTCGTACACGGAGTTCGCGTACGGAGACCTGGTCGCTCAGGTGGGTGACGACGTCCTGACGGTCTCCTTCACCGTCACCAACACGGGCGCGGTGACCGCCGACGAGGTCGCCCAGCTGTACGTCCGCGCCGAGCACCCGTCGGTCCCGCGCCCCCGCCGCGAGCTGGTCGGGCACCGCCGGGTCACGCTCACGCCTGGCGCCTCGTCCGAGCTGGCCTTCCGACTCCCGCTCTCCGTACTGCAGTTCTGGGACGTGGCCCACGGCACCTGGCACCTGGAGCCCGGCGCGTACGAACTCCTCGCCGGCGCGTCGAGCGAGGACATCCGTCTCCGTACGACCGTCACCGTCGAGGGCGAACCCGTGGCCCCGCGGGCGGTCGTGACGCACGGCCTGGCCGCGGCGGACTTCGACGAGCAGCGCGGCACGGAGATCGTCGACCGCACCAAGGAGTCGGGGGACGCGGTGACACCGACGGGCGGCGGTGCCGGTGAACTGCTCTTCCGCGACTGCGACTTCGGCGCCGGGATCACCGGCGTCGAGGTGGAGGTGTCCGGGGCGGGCACCGTCGAGTTCTCCCTGATCGGCGGCCCGGTCCTCGCCACGCTGACACCGGAGCGTCCCACCTGCGACCTGTACACGTACACCACGCTGCGCGCCGACCTGAGGGCCGCCGGCGTGCACGACGTCCGCCTGGAGCTGCGCGGCCCCCTGCGGCTGGCGCACGTCGGCTTCTCCGGTTGAGGGTCCGGAGGCAGGCCGACGCACAGAAGGGGCCCGGCACCGGAAGGCATCGGTGCCGGGCCCCTTCATCCCGGGATCTGCCCCCAGGCTACCTGAAAACGATTGTCAGAAGCTAGGGGTGGAGCGGGGTGATCTCAGTGGGGCGTCAGAGCTGGAGTCCCGTCAGGACCATGACCCGCTCGTAGGTGTAGTCGTCCATCGCGAACTTCACACCCTCGCGCCCGGTCCCGGACTGCTTCACGCCGCCGTACGGCATCTGGTCGGCGCGGTAGGACGGCACGTCGCCGATGATCACGCCGCCGACCTCCAGCGCGCGGTGGGCACGGAAGGCGGTCTGCAGGTCGTGGGTGAAGACGCCCGCCTGGAGGCCGTACTTGGAGTCGTTGACGGCGGCGAAGGCCTCGGCCTCCCCGTCCACCTTCCGCACGGTGAGGACGGGTCCGAAGACCTCCTCGCAGGAGACGGTCACGTCGGCGGGCACGTCGGCCAGGACCGTCGGCGCGTACGTGGCGCCGTCGCGCTTGCCGCCGGTGAGGAGGGTGGCCCCGGCGCCGACCGCCTCCTGGACCCATGCCTCGACCCGCTTGGCGGCGTTCTCGTCGACCAGCGGTCCGACGTCGGTGGCGCCGTCGGACGGGTCGCCGGTCACCTGGGCCTCGACGGCGGCGACGATGCGCGGCAGCAGCCGCTCGTACACGGACGCGTCCGCGATCACCCGCTGCACCGAGATGCAGGACTGGCCGCCCTGGTAGTTCGAGAAGGTCGCGATACGGGTCGCGGCCCAGTCGAGGTCCTCGTCGCTCGCGTAGTCGGCCAGCACGACCGCCGCGCCGTTGCCGCCCAGCTCCAGGGTGCAGTGCTTGCGCGGCACCGAGTCCATGATCGCGTAGCCGACCTTCTCGGAGCCGGTGAAGGAGATCACGGGCAGCCGCTCGTCCTGGACGAGGGCGGGCATGCGGTCGTTGGCGACGGGGAGGATGCTCCAGGAGCCGGCGGGAAGCACGGTCCCGGCTCCCGCGCCTGCCGCGGTCGCCGCGTGGGCCTCGGCCTCGGCGAGCAGCTCTCCGATGATCAGACCGGAGAGCGGGGTGGCCGGGGCGGGCTTCAGGACGATCGGCACACCGGCCGCGATCGCCGGGGCGATCTTGTGGGCGCAGAGGTTGAGCGGGAAGTTGAAGGGTGCGATACCGAGGACGGCGCCCTTGGGGAAGCGGCGCGTGAGGGCCAGCCGCCCCTGACCGCCGAGGTCGGTGTCGAGCCGCTGCGCCTCGCCGCTGTTGAACCGCCGGGCCTCCTCGGCCGCGAACCGGAACACGGACACGGCCCGGCCGACCTCGCCCCGCGCCCACTTGATCGGCTTGCCGTTCTCGGCGGAGATCAGCTGCGCGATCTCCTCGGTCCGCTCGGCCAGACTCCGGCTGACCCGGTCCAGGACCGCGGCCCGCACGTGCGCGGGCGTCGCCGCGAACTCGTCCCGCACGGCGTACGCGGCGGCCACGGCCTCCTCGACCTGCTCGTCCGTCGGCACACTCACGCTGCCGACCGAGCGCCCGTCCCAGGGCGACGTCACATCGAACGTGGTCTCACCGGTGGCCCGACGGCCGGCGAGCCAGAAGGCGTGAGTGGCGGTCATAGTCGTTCCCGGCCCTTCGATAAGTGACACTTCGGCTTCCGCTCCACGGTAGGGCCGGGTCGCCGAGGGGTCGTTTGTCCGGCACGTATGAGTACGGCCGGGGGTTGCGCCGGATTGGACGAGTGGGGCACCGACACCGCTGGAATCAGGCCCGTCGGACCCGACCGGAGCGCCGCCTGCGAGGATTCCCCCCGTGACCTACGACCTCGCGGTGTGGGACGGTGCACGCCCACTCGACGACGATCAAGCGGGCTCGGTCTACGACGAGCTCTATGCACGCTACCTGGAGTCGGACGAGGTCACCGCGCCCCCGACCCCGGCCATCGCGGCCTACGTCGAGGCACTCCTCCAGCGATACCCGGACGACATCGACGGCGACACCGTCTGGGCGTCGCCCCCGGTCGTCGACGAAGCCTCGGGGCCGATCGTCTACCTGGTCATGTCCTGTCGCGCGACCCAAGAGGTCCTTGATCACGCCGCTTCACTGGCCCACGAGCACGGGCTCGTCTGTTACGACCCACAGGCGGCGTGCCTGCGGGCGTGAGCCACGTGCGCAGGCGGGCTCAGGCGAGGGCCGCGACCAGCAGGGTGAAGGCGGCGATGATGACGGCGACGCGGGCGTAGTGGAAGCGGTCCCAGCGGTTCGCCTGCTCCTTCCAGTCCTCGGGTCGGTTCTCGGGCGTCCACGTCTTGCCCCGGTTGTTGATCGGGGCGAGCAGCAGAAGCGACATGATCACGCTGACGACCAGCAGAACCCCGGCGGTGACCACGAGGCCGGTACCGCGGTGCTGCCATCCGGCCACCGCCCAGACCGCGACGAGCACGAGCGACGCGATGTACCAGACCGGCATCACGGTGCCGAGCATCCGGCCCCCGCGGGCGCGGCCGAGCACGGCGCTCTCCTCGGGCAGTCCGTTGAGGATCGGGTTGACGACGAAGGCGACGGAGAACTCCACCCCCACCATCAGGCCGATGACCACCGTGGTGAACACCTCAAGTGCGTCGAGCATGATGACCCTCCAGGAATCTAGCGTCGCTAGCCGATGAAGCAACGCTAGACCTTCCATCGCTCGATTGTCTAGCGATGCTAGGATCGAGACATGTCGGCACAGGAACGCAAGGAGCGCGAACGGGCGGTCCGCGAGCGCCTCATCGTGGCCACGGCCCGCGAACTCGCCGAGGACCAGGGCTGGGACGCGGTCACCACCCGTCGGCTCGCGGAGCGCATCGAGTACAGCCAGCCCGTCCTCTACAGTCATTTCCGCGGCAAGCGCGAGATCATCGGGGCCGTGGCCCTGGAGGGGGCCACCGAGATGGCGGCGGCGCTACGAGCCGCGGCCTCGGCCTCGGCCTCGGAGGGCGCCCGCTCCCGGATCACCGCTCTGGCCCGCGCCTACCTCGACTTCGCCGAACGCCACCCGGCGGTCTACGACGCCATGTTCCGGCTCGACGGCGGCCTGGCGTTCGCCCACGAGGACACCCCCGAACCGCTGAAGGACGCCTTCGCCGCCCTGCTGGAGAACCTCGACGAGGTCGCCGGGGACGGCGTCCACCCGGGACTGTTCACCGAGGTGTTCTGGGCGGCCCTGCACGGACTCGCCGGCCTCACCCGCGCCCGACGGCTCCCCCCGGAGGACACCGAACGCAGGGTGGAGCTGCTGGTGGACCGGCTCGCCATCGTCTGAGGAGGCCCCGCCAGGCCCGCAGCCGCACGGGCACGGGAAAGGGCACGGGCTACGGGCACGGAAATGCGCCCTACTCCCCGGCCGCCTCCGTGGCCTTCAGGGCCAGCCACAGCTCCATCCGCACGTCCGGATCGTCCAGGGACCGGCCGAGGATCTCCTCCACCCGGCGCATCCGGTACCGCAGCGTGTGCCGGTGCACTCCCAGGTCCGCGGCAGCCGCGTCCCACTGGCCGTGGCGCGACAACCACGCCCGCAGCGAGGCCACCAGATCCCCCCGCCCCGTCGCGTCGTGCTCACGCAGCGGGCGGAGCAGGCTGTCGGCGAAGGCCCGCACGGCGTCGTCCCCGAGCAGCGGCAGCACGGACCCCGCCGCCAGCTCCTCGTGCTCGACCAGACAACGCCCCCGGCGCCGGGCCACGGACAACGCCTGCTCGGCCTGTTTGTACGCGGCCGCCGCGGCGATCGGCCCGGCCGGCGCGGACAGCCCGACGACGAGTTCCTCCTCCTCGACGCCCCCACCGACTGCCGCGGAGCCGGACGCGCCGGCGGACACAGGGTCCCGCCCCGCCGCCCGAGCCGTCTCCAATGCCACCGCGAACTCCCCGCACGCGGCCACCGCCGCGCCCCCGTCGACGGCGAGCACGACGAGCCGCTCCCCGTCGGGCACCACCAGCACCGCCTCCCCGGCGCGCGCCGCTGCCGCCTCCACCACCTCGACGAGCTGCCCGAGCAGTTCCCCACCCGAGTCGCCACCGGCTGTCGCGCCCGCCGGGGCCCGTACGACTTCGGCGGTCACGCCCCCGGCCGCGCCCGCCGCCGCGCCCCCGGACCCAGCAGCCCCCTGCGCGCCCCCAAGCCCGGACCGAGCCCCCTCCCCGACCCCGCGCGCCCTTTCGGAGGCACGCGCGCCCCCGGCCGAACTCACCGACCCGGCCCCGACCGCCTCCTCCACGGCGCCCGCCGTCCCCACCGCACCGACCGTCCCCTCCATCCGCGCCCGCGCGGCCGAAGCCGACGCCGCCTCCGCGAGGATCAGCCGGAACGGGGCGTCAAGGAGGCCCCCGTACAGATCCCCGGCGACGGCGCGCGCGTGGTCGCACTCCCCCGCCAGCAGCATGCGCAGCACCGCCGCGCCGATCCGCTGCTCGGCGGCGTGCAACGAGCCCGACCGTTCCGTGGTGAGGGTGAGGAGCGCGATCGCGGAGTGCACGGCGTACCGCTCGGCCGTACCGAGAGCCGCCGCCGTGCCGACGGCGAGGGCGGCGCGGGCCCGGCGGCCGGTGCCGAGGGAGTGCAGTTCGACGCGGTCCTCGCCGCCGACGACCGCGCTGGCCGGAGCGGGCCGGTCCCGCAGCCGTTCGACGTCGGCGACGAGCCGCCCGGCCCGCCGCTCCGCCCACTCGGGCGCCACCGCGACGACCGCGCCGGAGGCGTCGTACAGGGCCGCCCACCCGTCGACCTGCCCGGCGAGCGCGCCCAGCAGTCCCTCGGGTCCGGCGGCCAGGGCCTGCCGGGTGAGTTCGCGCTGCGCGGCGAACCCCGCCGTCACCGCCCGGTACTGCTCGGCGGCGATCGCGGCGGACACCGCCTTGCTGATGGCGAGGAAGGGCGTGCGCCGGGGGACTTCCAGCAGGGGCAGCCCCTCCCCCTCGGCCGCGTCGACGAGCGCCTGGGGGATGTCCTCGTAGTGCACCCCGACGGCGAACCCGAGCCCGACCACCCCGGCCCCCACCAGCCTCCGTACATAGCGCCGCATCGCCTCCGGATCCTCCGCGTCCAGCTTCAGCGCGGTGATCAGCAGCAGCTCCCCGCCCTCCATGTACGGCACGGGGTCGGCGAGCTCACTGGCGTGCGCCCAGCGCACCGGCACGTCGAGGCGGTCCTCGCCCGCCCGCACGGTCAGCTTGAGCGCGGAGTGGTGGACGAGCGAGGCGAGCGTCGGGGGCATGGGACCTTCAGGTCGACGTCGGAGGCGGGAAGAGGACCGGGCGGGAAACAGACAAGGCTTTTTGGCCGCCGCGTATGAACGGCCTGTCCCGATTCTGCCTCACCGTACGATCACAAGTCCCACGCACCGCACACCGAATGGCTCGAATCGAACGCACCCGCCGACCCCACGAACGGTCCGCCGACGACCCCACGTACGTCTCCCGACAGCTCCCCTCGGCGCGCGCCCCTCAGCCCCGCAGGTCCACCAGCAACGGCGGCGCGTGCTCGCCCCGCACGTTCGTCAGGGAGAGCACCGCGTGCCCGGGCGGCACCCCGTGCGCCAGTTCGGACGCGGACCAGCGTTCCCGCTCCACCTGCCGGACGGTGACGGCCCGGGCCGTGGGCGCGTGGCCGGTCATGACCCGGCGCAGCGCGTGCCAGGCCTTGCCCGCCGGGGAGTCGGCGATGATCTGCCGGTCGGTGACATCCCTGGCCTCGGTCCACTCCTTGCCCCACACTTCGGCGAAGTCCTGCCCGTCCCAGGGGGTGAGGCCGGACAGCGCCATCCGGCAGCCGGTGGCGCCGAGGAGCGGGCCGCGCAGCGGCCGGGGCACGTCGTCGAGGGTGCGCAGGGTGAGGACGGCCCCCGCGTTGGTGGACCGCAGCCGCTGGATGCCGCGTACGGCCTCAGGCGTGACCACGCCCGTGGCGTCGTCCAGCACGAGGCAGGCGAACAGCGACCGGTCCTCCCGGACGGCGACGCTCGCGGTGAACTGCGCGAGCACCAGCCGCGCCAGGATGCGCGAGGCGTCGGCGTGACCGCGTTCGGGGAGGTCGATCCGGACCCGTACGGGGTGGTCGAGGGCCCGCAGCGAGAAGGGCCGGGACTGGCCGGAGGTGTCGAAGAACGCGGCGAAGGCGGGCCGGTCGAGCAGGGCGACCCGGTCCGCCAGGACACTCCCGACGTCCCCGGGGTGTCCGAGCTGGCGTTCCCGCGCGTCCAGCTCCCGCAGCAGCGACTCCTGCCCGGCGTCCTGGAGGGCCGCGCGCAGCTCGCCCAGCGGGCCGGGGGCGCCGTCCAGCAGCTGCCGCAGCTGCGGCACCGACGGGAACCGCCCGTGCACCGCCCGGAAGGGGCCGAGCAACTGGGCGAGGACAGTGGTCGAGCGCCGGCTGTCGCCGCCGGGGTGCGGGTCGGCGAGATCACCGACGAGCGCCTCCGCGAGGACGGCCGCCGCCTCGTCGGGATCGGTGGTCCCGCCGTAGAGGTCGAGGTCGTACACGGACTCCGGGTTCCCGATCCGCACGACGACGTCGTACGCGTCCGCCGGGCCGAGCCCCGCCCCCGCCGCGCCCACGACCACCACGGCGGCCCGCCCGGCGAGCGCGTGCAGACACAGCGACTCGGCGACGGGCCAGACGACACTGCCGGTCTTCCCCGACCCGGCGGGCCCGACGGCCAGCAGGGACGTGCCGAGCAGTTCGGGGCCGAGGGCGAGGCCCGTGCCCCGGTAGGCGTACGGGTTGCGCGGGTCGTCGACGGTGCCGCCGAGGCGGACCTGCCCGGTGACCAGGTCGTGCCTGGCGAGCCGGGTGGGCAGGTCCCGCTCCCCGGAGGGGTGCAGGCACGCGGCCGCCCCGTCCTTCAGCACGGCGCCGGTGAACGTCGCCAGACTGTGCCGGCCGCTGCGCACGCCCTGCCACGCCCGCATGATCCGCGCATGGTCCACGTCCCGCATCAGCCCGGCCCCGGCCTCGGCCACGAGCCGCTCGGCGGCCTCCCCGGCCCCGGCCTCCCGCAGCTGGTTCCACTGGGCGGGGTCGTCCTGGGGCGGCGGTACGACCTGCCGTTCCCGCGGCTGCCGCAGACGCGAGGCACCGTAACGGCGCCAGACCTCGCCCCAGCGGCCGAGCCGTCCCACGCCGATCATGATCGCCAGAGCGACGACCGCGTACCAGACGTAGCTGAGCACCACGGCGGAGTAGGAGTGGGCCGGCGCCCAGGAGTCCGGGATCATGGCGTAGAGCGGCACCAGCCACCAGCCGCCGAGGTAGCCGTTCCAGAGCAGGGACCAGATCAGCCAGCCGACGAGGAAGGCGATCAGGGCGCCGCCCAGCAATTGCCGGGCGGGGACGGTCTCCGGCTCCTCCTCCGGCCGCGGCCGGTGGCCGAACCGCCACACTCCGGGGGCCGCGTCGGGCCGGGGCGTCCGCAGCCAGGACAGGAAGGCGTTCCCGTCCGGCCGGGGCGGCACGCCCGGCATTCCCGGTGCGCCCGGCGCCCCCGCGGGCATCGGCGGCACGGGAGGTGCGGCCGGCATCTCCGGCGACCCCGCCGGACGCGGCACAGGATTCGCATGTGTGCCCCGCGCGTCCCGCGTCCCGTCGCTGTTCATCGCGCTTGCCCCCTGACCAGCCGTTCCGTCCACCATCAGCGAGCCAATCTAACGCTCCCGCATGGGGAGTTCACCGTTTACGCGGCCGGGCGGACCCGCGTGCTCACCGTATTACGCGGCAGGGCGCACACCCGTGCCCCCGTTCCTCCATGTCCAACCCGGACAAGACGAACACCCGACAACGCCCACATGGAGCATGCCCACCCACCGGCCGTCGCCCTAGCCTGCGAGAAAAGAAGCCAAGACGTCCGTACCATCCCAGGAGCCCCACATGAGCGCACTTCCCCAGGAGCGCCGCGTCGTCACCGCCATCCCCGGACCGAAGTCCCAGGAACTGCAGGCTCGCCGTGTCGCCGCCGTCGCGGCGGGCGTGGGGTCGGTGCTGCCCGTGTTCACCGCGCGCGCGGGCGGCGGCATCATCGAGGACGTCGACGGCAACCGGCTGATCGACTTCGGCTCGGGCATCGCCGTCACGAGCGTCGGCGCCAGCGCGGAGGCCGTGGTCCGCCGGGCGACCGCCCAGCTCCAGGACTTCACGCACACCTGTTTCATGGTCACGCCGTACGAGGGCTACGTCGCGGTCGCCGAGGCCCTCGCCGAGCTGACCCCGGGCGACCACGCCAAGAAGTCCGCGCTGTTCAACAGCGGCGCCGAGGCCGTCGAGAACGCCGTGAAGATCGCCCGGTCGTACACCAGGCGCCAGGCCGTGGTCGTGTTCGACCACGGCTACCACGGCCGCACCAACCTCACGATGGCGCTGACCGCGAAGAACATGCCGTACAAGCACGGCTTCGGCCCGTTCGCGCCCGAGGTGTACCGCGTGCCCGTCGCCTACGGCTACCGCTGGCCCACCGGTCCGGAGAACGCGGGCCCGGAGGCCGCCGCGCAGGCGATCGACCAGATCGCCAAGCAGGTCGGCGCGGAGAACGTGGCCGCGATCATCATCGAGCCGGTGCTGGGCGAGGGCGGCTTCATCGAGCCGGCCAAGGGCTTCCTGCCCGCGATCAGCAAGTTCGCCTCCGACCACGGCATCGTCTTCGTGGCCGACGAGATCCAGTCCGGCTTCTGCCGCACCGGGCAGTGGTTCGCGTGCGAGGACGAGGGCATCGTGCCGGACCTGATCACCACCGCCAAGGGCATCGCCGGCGGTCTCCCGCTCGCCGCCGTCACCGGCCGCGCGGAGATCATGGACGCGGCGCACGCGGGCGGCCTGGGCGGCACCTACGGCGGCAACCCCGTCGCCTGCGCGGGCGCCCTCGGCTCGATCGAGACGATGAAGGAGCTCGACCTCAACACCCGAGCGAAGAACATCGAGGCGACCATGAAGGCGCGCCTGACCGCCATGGCCGAGAAGTTCGACGTCATCGGTGACATCCGCGGCCGCGGCGCCATGATCGCCATCGAGCTGGTCAAGGACCGTACGACGAAGGAGCCGAACCCCGAGGCGACCGCCGCGCTCGCCAAGGCGTGCCACCAGGAGGGACTGCTGGTCCTGACCTGTGGCACGTACGGCAACGTGCTGCGCTTCCTGCCGCCGCTCGTCATCGGCGACGACCTCCTGAACGAGGGCCTCGACATCATCGAGCAGGCGTTCACCCGCATCTGACACACGTCCGAGAGGGCCGGACACCTGCGCGGGAGCCCGTTCTCCGCACGGCGCTCGCATACGGAATCCCCCATCCGTCCCCGACGTCCCACGCTTCCCGGAACCGGAATCCGAGCCCGGATTCCGGCCCCTGTGGACAAGCGTCAGAGGGCGTGAAGAAGGTGTGCAAGGTGCATGTCGGGTCGCGATTCCACCTGTCCTCGCCGCTCTCGCTGCCGTAGGTTCAGATGCAGATGAGAGATACACCCCACCCACAGGGGACTGTGGGTGACACCGGGTCGGGGCCTCCCCAGCTTCGCCCTGGTCGTGCCCTCGCGCACACACTCGGAGCTTCCGGCTCCGGATCTCCTCACCGATCGGATGGCCGCCCGCCCCAAACCCCCCGGGGCGTGCGGCACACCGATCCGGACGGCCGTCCTCGAACCACCCCCCCTGTTCGAGGACGGCCGACCACCCCCTCGGGCCGCAGCGCCGCCCGCCTCCTCCTTCTCGGCGGCGCCCCGGCCCTTCTCTTCGCGCTGATCACCTGGCAGGTCCTCGCGCGCGGCCCACTGGCCCGCCTGGACGAACGCCTCAGCGACTCGCTCGTCCACCGGGGAGCCCCCACGCAGTTCCTCGCCGACCTCGGCAACGTCACGGTCGCCGTCCCGGCCCTCGCCCTGGTGGTCCTGTTCGTCGCGTGGCGGGCGCGTGCCACCGGTCGGGACCGCTGGTGGCGGCCGTCCGCCGCCGCGGCCCTCCTGATGGCCGCCGTACCCCTGTGGGTCGTCCCGCTGAAGGAGCTCATCGCCCGGTCCGGCCCGCCGATCATGGGCCCTGGGACGGGTTTCTACCCCTCCGGCCACACCGCGACCGCCTCGGTCGCGTACGGCTCCGCCGTCCTGCTGCTGTGGCCCTGGCTGCGTGGCACCCTCGCGCGCCTCGCGGCCGTCGCCGTCGCGGTCGTCGTGAACATCGGGGTCGGCTTCGGGCTGGTCCGGCAGGGCTACCACTGGCCGCTCGACGTGGTGGCGAGCTGGTGTGTGTGCACGCTGCTGCTCTCCTCGCTGTGGTTCGGGGTGCGGCGCCGCCGTCCCGGGTGACGTGCGCGCTCCGTTCGCCACTTGTGGGTCAGATCGACTCGACACTCGTGGGTCAGTTCGACGCCCGTTCGACATCTGTTCGGTGTCCGCTTTCGCGTCGGCCGCACGGGCGGCCGACGAGAGCGGGTGCGGCCGGCGGACGGCCGCTCGTCACGACACGGGGCGGTCGGCCCCGGCTACCGGTCCTCGTCCCTCGCCAGGCTCGCCGCCGCCTCGTGCATGGCCAGTTCGAGGAGAGCCGGGTCGGTGAGGGTGCCGCTGCCGTCCGGTGGGACCAGCCAGCGGACGCCGCCGGTCTGCCGGCCCGGGTACGGCACCACGATCCAGGTGCCGCCGCCCGCGCTGCGCACCCCCGTGCCCAGCCACCGGGAGGCCGTGCCCGGTGGTACGAAGAACCCCATGCGGTCGTCGCCGAAGTCGGCGAGCACGGGCCCCGGTCGATCGATGATGCGGGTCAGGACATCGAGCGTGGGATAGCCGAGTTCACCCGGCAGGATCAGCACGTCCCAGGCCCTGCCGGCCGGAAGCAGGGCGACCCCCAGGGGGTTGCGCTCCCACTCCCAGCGGCAGGCCTCGGGGTCCGGTGACACGGATGCCAGCCACTCGACCGCCGTCTTGGCCCCAGTCATGACAGGGACCTTCCTCTCTCTAGAGCTCCTGCGGACGCGGTTTCGCGTCAGGAGCACAGACAGAGGTTCCGGCCGGGCATTACGCGGGTTCTGGCGATTTCTTGGTGGTGAATGGCGTAAGGCGGTCGGGCAGGGCGCACGCCTGTCGATCACGAGTGCGCCCGCACGCCCTGTCGACCACGGGTTCCGGTGCCCGCGCCCTCAGCTGTCGAAGCCCAGCCCGAGCCGGTCCATGGCCTTCAGCCACAGGTTGCGGCGGCCCGCGTGGGAGTCGGCGCGGGCCAGCGACCACTTGGTGAGAGCGATACCGGTCCAGGCGAACGGCTCCGGCGGGAAGGGCAGCGGCTTCTTGCGCACCATCTCCAGCTCGGTGCGCTCCGTGCGCTCCCCCGCGAGGAGGTCCAGCATGACGTCCGCGCCGAACCTGGTGGCCCCCACGCCGAGCCCGGTGTAGCCGGCCGCGTAGGCGACTCTGCCCTGGTGGGCGGTGCCGTAGAACGCGGAGAAGCGGGAGCAGGTGTCGATGGCGCCGCCCCAGGCGTGGGTGAAGCGAACGCCCTCCAGCTGCGGGAAGCAGGCGAAGAAGTGGCCGGCCAGCTTGGCGTACGTCTCCGGCCGGTCGTCGTACTCGGCGCGCACCCGGCCGCCGTACTGGTAGACCGCGTCGTAGCCGCCCCAGAGGATCCGGTTGTCGGCGCTGAGCCGGAAGTAGTGGAACTGGTTGGCCGAGTCCCCGAGCCCCTGCCGGTTCTTCCAGCCGATCGACGCCAGCTGGTCGGCGGTGAGCGGCTCGGTCATCAGGGCGTAGTCGTAGACGGGGACGGTGTACGCGCGGACGCGCTTGACCAGGCTGGGGAAGATGTTGGTGCCGAGCGCCACCTGCCGGGTACGGACCTGGCCGTAGGGGGTGCGGACTGCCATGCCGGCGCCGTACGCCTTCAGGTTCAGCGCGGGCGTGTGCTCGTAGACCCGGACGCCGAGGTTCAGGCAGGCCCGCTTGAGGCCCCAGGCGAGCTTGGCGGGGTGCAGCATGGCCACGCCCCGGCGGTCGTGCAGGCCCGCCTCGAAGGTGGGCGAGGCGACCTGGTCGCGCACGGCGTCGGCGTCCAGGAACTCGATGCCGTCGGCGAGACCCTTGCGGGCGATCTCGTCGTACCAGTCGCGCAGCTCCCAGGCCTGGTACGTCTCGGTGGCGACGTCGATCTCGCCGGTGCGTTCGAAGTCGCAGTCCAGGCCGTGGCGGGCGACCGCCGCCTCGATCTCGTCGAGGTTGCGGGCGCCCAGTTCCTCCAGCTTGTGTATCTCGTCGGGCCAGCGGGCGAGGCCGTTGGCCAGGCCGTGGGTGAGGGAGGCGGCGCAGAAGCCGCCGTTGCGGCCGGAGGCGGCCCAGCCCACCTCGCGGCCTTCCAGCAGGACGACGTCCCGTCCGGGGTCGCGCTCCTTGGCGTTCAGCGCGGTCCACAGGCCGCTGTAGCCGCCGCCGACGACCAGCAGGTCGCAGGTCTCGGCGCCGGTGAGCGCGGGCTCGGGACGGGGCTTGCCGGGGTCATCGAGCCAGAACGGGACCGGCTGTGCGTCGGAGAGAGACTTTGTCCAACGGTTCATGGCGCTCGGGGCCATGATTTCAACTCCCTACAGAGTCATCGAAACGAGCGGCGTCATGCCTTCTGCCGCCTTCTGCGATTTCCGATGGCCATTCCGGCCACCACGAACAGTACGGCGACCAGGAACATGGCCGTACCGACGACATTGATCTGGACGGGTGTGCCGCGTTGCGCCGAACCCCAGACGAACATGGGGAAGGTGACGGTCGAGCCCGCGTTGAAATTGGTGATGATGAAATCGTCGAAGGAGAGCGCGAAGGCGAGCAGCGCGCCCGCCGCGATACCGGGTGCGGCGATCGGCAGGGTGACCCGGACGAAGGTCTGGACAGGCCCGGCGTAGAGGTCGCGCGCGGCCTCCTCCAGCCTCGGGTCCATCGACATCACCCGTGCCTTGACGGCGACCACGACGAAGCTGAGGCAGAACATGATGTGGGCGATGAGGATCGTCCAGAATCCCAACTGCGCACCCAGATTGAGGAACAGGGTGAGCAGCGAGGCGGCCATCACGACCTCGGGCATCGCCATCGGAAGGAAGATCAGCGAGTTGACGGCGCCGCGCGCGCGGAAGCGGTACCGCACCAGCGCGAAGGCGATCATCGTGCCCAGGGCGGTCGCTCCGAGCGTCGCCCAGGCGGCGATCTGGAGGCTGAGCGAGAGCGAGCCGCACAGGTCGGCGACACCGCACGGGTCGGTCCAGGCGGCGGTGGAGAATTCCTGCCACTCGTAGTTGAAGCGGCCTTTCGGCTGGTTGAAGGAGAAGACCGTGACGACGATGTTCGGCAGCAGGAGATATCCGAGCGTCAGCAGTCCCGCGATGACGACGAGTCGGCGCTTGAGCCAATTGACGAAGGCCATTTAAACCAGGTCCTCCGTCCCGGACTTTCGGATGTAGACCGTGACCATGAGGAGGATCGCGGCCATGAGAAGGAAGGAGAGCGCCGCCGCCGTCGGATAGTCGAGGATCCGCAGGAACTGGCTCTGGATGACGTTGCCGATCATCTGGGTGTTGGTGGAGCCGAGGAGTTCGGCGTTCACGTAGTCGCCGCTGGCCGGGATGAAGGTCAGCAGGGTGCCGGAGACGACGCCCGGCATGGAGAGCGGGAAGGTGACCTTGCGGAACGTGGTGAACGGTCGGGCGTACAGGTCGCCGGCCGCCTCGTGCAGCCGTCCGTCGATGCGTTCGAGGGAGGTGTAGAGCGGCAGGATCATGAACGGCAGGAAGTTGTACGTGAGGCCGCAGACCACGGCGAGCGGGGTGGCCAGCACCCGGTCCCCGGCGGTGAGGCCGAGCCAGCTGGTGACGTCCAGGACGTGCAGCGTGTTGAGGGCTCCGACGACCGGGCCGCCGTCCGAGAGGATCGTCTTCCAGGCGAGGGTGCGGATCAGGAAGCTGGTGAAGAAGGGGGCGATCACCAGGATCAGGATCAGATTGCGCCAGCGGCCGGCCAGGAAGGCGATCAGATACGCCAGCGGATAGCCGAGGAGCAGACACAGGACCGTCGCCGAGCCCGCGTAGAGCACCGAGCGCAGGAACTGCGGGTAGTACTCGCTCAGCGCGTCCCAGTAGGTCGCGAAGTGCCAGGTGACCTGGTAGCCCTCCTCCAGCGAGCCCGTCTGCACGGACGTGGAGGCCTGGTAGACCATCGGCATCGCGAAGAAGACGAGCAGCCAGATCAGACCGGGCGCGAGCAGCAGGTACGGCGTCCAGCGGCCCCTCTTGCGGGGCGGTTTCCCGGTGGCCGGTACCGGGGCGAGGGGTGGGGGTGCCTCGGCTTCGGCGAGGGTTCCGGTAGACATCAGGCGGCCGCCCCCTCGTCCACACCCGCGTCGATGTCCTGGGCGGCGTCCAGGCCGAACGTGTGCGCGGGGCTCCAGTGCAGGACGACCTCGGCGCCGGGGACGAGCCGGGTGTCGCGGTCGATGTTCTGGACGTAGACCTCGAACTCGGGGCAGACCGAGCTGTCGATCACGTACTGCGTGGAGACGCCGATGAAGCTGGTCGCGGCGATCTTCCCGGTGATGCGGTTGCGGCCGACCGGGATCTCCCCCGCGTCGTCCGCGTGGGTGAGGGTGATCTTCTCGGGGCGTACGCCGACGAGGACCTTGCCGCCGGTGGTGGCGGGCGCCGAACATCGGACGTCGGGCAGGATCAGCTTGCCGTCGCCGGCCTTCAGCACTATGTCGTCGCCGCTGCGGGAGTCGACCTCGGCCTCGATGAGGTTGGAGGTGCCGAGGAAGTTGGCGACGAAGGTGGTCTGCGGGTTCTCGTACAGGTCGGTGGGCGAGCCGAGCTGCTCGACCCGGCCACCGTTCATCACGGCGACCGTGTCGGCCATGGTCATGGCCTCCTCCTGGTCGTGCGTGACATGGATGAACGTGATGCCGACCTCGGTCTGGATGCGTTTGAGCTCCAGCTGCATCTGGCGGCGCAGTTTGAGGTCGAGGGCGCCGAGGGGCTCGTCGAGGAGGAGCACCTTGGGGTGGTTGATGAGGGCGCGGGCGACGGCGACGCGCTGCTGCTGGCCGCCCGAGAGCTGGTGCGGCTTCTTGCGCGCCTGCTCGCCGAGCTGGACCAGGTCCAGCATCTCCTCGACCTGCTTCTTCACGCTCTTGATGCCGCGTCGGCGCAGACCGAAGGCGACGTTCTCGAAGATGTCGAGGTGCGGGAAGAGGGCGTACGACTGGAAGACCGTGTTCACCGGCCGCTTGTACGGGGGCAGGTGCGTGACGTCCTGATCGCCGAGCCGGACGCTTCCGCAGGAAGGTTCCTCCAGACCCGCGATCATGCGCAGGGTGGTGGTCTTGCCGCAGCCGGAGGCGCCGAGCAGGGCGAAGAAGGAACCTTCCGGCACGGTCAGGTCGAGCGGGTGCACGGCGGTGAAGGAGCCGTAGGTCTTGCCGATGCCGGAGAGGCGGACGTCGCCGCTGCCGTCGTCCGCGGCGTTCTTGCTGCTCTTCTTGCTGGTCATCGTCCTCGTCACGCCCCTGTCAGCTTCGCGAACTTCTCTTCGTACGCCGTCTCTTCCTTACTGCTGAGGGAGCGGAAGGCGTGGGACTTGGCCGCCATGGCCGCGTCGGGAATGATCAGCGGGTTGTTCGCCGCGTCCGGGTCGATCTTGGCCAGCTCCGCCTTCACTCCGTCGACGGGGCACACGTAGTTGATGTACGCGGCGAGTTCGGCGGCGGGCTTCGGCTCGTAGTAGTAGTCGATGAGCCGTTCGGCGTTGGTCTTGTGCCGGGCCCTGTTCGGGATCAGCAGGTTGTCGGTCGAGGTCATGTAGCCGCTGTCGGGGATGACGAAGTCGACGTCCGGGGAGTCGGCCCTGAGCTGGACGACGTCACCGGCCCACGCAATACAGGCCGCGAGGTCGCCCTTGGTCAGGTCGGAGGTGTAGTCGTTGCCGGTGAAGCGGCGTATCTGGCCCTTGTCCACGGCCTTCTGCAGGCGGGCGATCGCCGCGTCGTAGTCGTCGTCGCCGAACGTCGCCGGGGCCTTGCCCATGTCGAGCAGGGTCATCCCGATGCTGTCGCGCATCTCGGAGAGGAAGCCGATACGACCCTTCAGCTTGGGGTTGTCGAGCATGTCGGAGACGGACCTCACCTCCTCGCCGTCCAGGGCCTTCTTGTTGAAGGCGATGACGGTCGAGATCCCCTGCCAGGGGTAGGAGTAGGCCCGCCCCGGGTCCCAGTCCGGGCTGCGGAACTGCTGGGACAGGTTCATGAAGGCGTTCGGCAGGTTGGACGCGTCCAGCTTCTGGACCCATCCGAAGCGGATCAGCCGGGCGGCGAGCCAGTCGGTGACGCAGATGAGGTCGCGTCCGGTGTCCTGGCCCGCGGCGAGCTGCGGCTTGATCTTGCCGAAGAACTCGACGTTGTCGTTGATGTCCTCGGTGTACTTGACCTTGATGCCGGTGCGCCGGGTGAACTGGTCCAGGCTGGGGTGGCGCTTGCCGCTGTCGTCGACGTCCATGTACTCGGTCCAGTTGGAGAAGTTGACCTCCTTCTCCTTGGCCGAGTGGTCCTCGGACGAGCCGCCCGAGGTGCTCTTCGCCGCGGGGATGCCGCAGGCGCTCAGCGCCCCGAGCCCGCCGACCGCGAGTGCGCCGCCCGTTCCGGCGCGCAGCAGCGAACGGCGGCTGAGCGCGGCGTGGCCGCCGGTGAGGCTGCGCCGTACGGCGGCCTCCTGGGCCGGTGAGAGGCGGTCGGGCTCGTACTGCTCCATGCGCGTGGTGCCCTTTCGGACGTGCCCTTTCGGGAGGGTGGGCGGGGACCGGCCGGGGGTCGGGCGGCCGGTCCCCGGGCTGACTAGCGGTCCCCGAAGATCGTGCGGTGCCAGTCCTTCCTGGCGGTCGCCGTATTGTCGAACATGACGTGCTTGATCTGGGTGTACTCCTCGAACGAGTACGCGGACATGTCCTTGCCGAAGCCGGACGCCTTGTAGCCGCCGTGCGGCATCTCGCTGATGATCGGGATGTGGTCGTTGACCCACACGCACCCGGCCTTTATCTCGCGGGTGGCGCGACCCGTGCGGTACACGTCCCGGCTCCAGGCGGAGGCGGCGAGTCCGTACGGGGTGTCATTGGCGAGCCGGATGCCCTCGTCGTCGCTGTCGAAGGGCAGGACCACGAGCACCGGGCCGAAGATCTCCGCCTGGACGATCTCGCTGTCCTGGGCGGCGTCCGCGATCAGGGTGGGCCGGTAGTACGCGCCGTTCTCCAGCTCTCCCCCGGGCGCTTCACCGCCGGTGACCACGCGCGCGTACGCGCGTGCCCGCTCGACGAAGGCGGCGACCCGGTCGCGCTGGACGTGCGAGATCAGGGGGCCGAGGTCGGTGCCCGGGGCGAAGGGGTCGCCGAGCCGGACGGTCTCCATCAGGGCGGCCGTCCGTGCGACGAACTCCTCGTAGAGGGGCCGCTGCACGTACGCGCGCGTGGCGGCCGTGCAGTCCTGGCCGGTGTTGATGAGGGAACCCGCGACCGCGCCGTGGACGGCGGCCTCCAGGTCGGCGTCGTCGAAGACCACGAACGGGGCCTTGCCGCCGAGCTCCAGGTGGATGCGCTTGACGGTGGCGGTGGCGATCTCGGCGACGCGCCTGCCGACGGCCGTGGACCCGGTGAAGGAGGTCATGACCACATCGGGGTGGCCGACGAGGTGCTCGCCGGCCACCTTGCCGGTGCCGGTGACGATGTTGATCACGCCGTCGGGGAGGCCGGCGTCCGTGGCGGCCTGCGCGAAGAGCAACGAGGTGAGCGGGGTGAGCTCGGCGGGCTTCAGGACGATCGTGTTGCCCGCGGCGATCGCCGGGAGGATCTTCCAGGCGGCCATCTGCAGCGGGTAGTTCCAGGGCGCGACGGAACCGACGACGCCGATGGGTTCACGGCGTACGTACGAGGTGTGGTCCCCCGAGTACTCGCCCGCCGACTGGCCCTGCAGGTGACGGGCGGCGCCCGCGAAGAACGCCGTGTTGTCGATGGTGCCGGGCACGTCGAACTCGCGCGTCAGCTTGAGCGGCTTGCCGCACTGCAGGGACTCGGCCCGCGCGAACTCCTCCGCCCGGTCGGCCAGGACCGCGGCGAGGCGGTGCAGCGCGTCCGACCGCTCGCCGGGCGTGGTGGCGGCCCAGCCGGGGAACGCCGCGCGGGCGGCGGCGACGGCCGCGTCCACGTCGTCGGGTCCGGCCAGCTCGTAGGTGAGGACCTCGTCGCCGGTCGCGGGGTCGACGACCGCGTGGGTGCGGCCCGACGTTCCCTTGGTCGGGCGGCCGGCGACGAACTGCGCGCCGACCGCGAAGCGGTCGTGTGCGGGGAATCGTTCCGGGGTGGCGGTGCCCGGGTTCTGCATGTCGCTCTCCTCCGCCGGTGCCCCCTCTGTCCCTCGGGGGCGGGTGGCGTAGCTCCAGCTCGATTTGAGTGCCGATCCTGACAGAGCTGGGCGGCACCAACAAGTGATTCCGTTGTTGCCTTTTGGTTACGCGACGGAATCTGTCGACCAGGTGTCCAGTCGGCACAGGAAATCGAGGACGGTTTGTCAGTGGTTCCTGCCAGACTCGTCGGCATGGAGAAGATCGATTCTTGGGACACGCTGACGGAAGCGGTCCGCACGGGGGCGAGGGTCAAGTACCTGCACTTCTGGGGGCACCGCCCCCTGCCGGACGGCCGGATCGGCGCGAGCTGCCTGAGCCAGTGGTGGCCGTCACCGTTCACGGTGGACGGCGTGGAGTACGCGACGGCCGAGCACTGGATGATGGCCTCGAAGGCCCGTCTGTTCCAGGATCCGGAGGCGGAGCGCAAGGCCGTGGCCGCGTCGGGCCCCGCGCAGGCCAAGAAGGTCGGGCGGCTGGTGCGCGGCTTCGACGAGGCTCTGTGGGAGCGGGAGCGCTTCGGCATCGTCGTAGAGGGAAGCTTCCACAAGTTCGCCGCCCACGCCGACCTGCGGGCGTTCCTCCTGGGCACCGGCCACCGTGTGCTCGTCGAGGCCAGCCCCGTCGACCGGGTCTGGGGCATCGGGCTCGCGGCGGACGACGAGCGCGCCATGGACCCCGCGCGGTGGCGGGGCCCCAATCTGCTGGGCTTCGCGCTGATGGCGGCCCGGGAGAGACTGGCGAGCGGGGGCGCTCCGCTGTCTGCCGGGGGCGCCATCCGGGGGTGACACGAAGGGCGGTGGGCGGCTGCGGGTGCGTGGGGGTTCGCCGCGCAGTTCCCCGCGCCCCTGACGGGGCGCTCCTTCGAGGCGCCTACACGCCGCCTTCCCTCACCGGCAGCACCAGGGACAGCGACGTCGAGTAGCTGTCGTCGAAGGGGTCGGTGTCGGAGTCGTAGCCGTCGTTCTCCGACGCCAGGACGATGAGGACGATGAAGCCGATGCCGAGCAGGATGCCGGCGGCTCCGCAGATGATCCCGGCCAGGGCGTGCCCCGGGTTCGTCGCCTCGCCCCGGCGTGCCTTGGCCCGGCCGACGAAGCCGAAGATCATGGCCATGATCCCGAGCAGGATCGCGAACGGCCACAGACAGAACAGCACGGCGGCGCAGATGCCGAGCACCATGGCCGCGATCCCGATCCCGTTGCTCGGCGGCGGCGTCAGGACGGGCCAGGCGTAGCCCGCTCCCGGGCCGGGGTAACCGGCGCCGTGATGGGCCTGCGCACCCGGATACCCCGGGTACTGGGGGTATCCGTACGGAACCTGTCCCGGCCCTTCGGGGCCGATGGGCGGGGGAGGTACGGCGGCGCCGGGGGCGCCGTAGGGCGCGGAGGCCATGGGCGTCGGGTAGGACGTGTGGGGCGCGGGGTGTGGTTGATGTGCCTCGGTCGCGCCGGGCGCGGGCGGGGCGAAGGGATTGGGGGCCGGGGCGGGCGTTGGCGTCGGCTGCCGGTCACCCGGGGGTGCGAACGCGCCGGGAGCGGACAGCACCGTCATCTGGTCGTGCGGCGAGGGCGCGGGAGGGGAGGGAGGGGTAGGAGAGGCGGCAGGGTTGCCCTGCGCCGGGGTGTCGGCCGGCGCGGCCCAGGGATCGTACGGAGCCTGAGGCGCGGGTGCGGTGGACGCGCCCGGAGCCGACCACGCGGGCGGAACCGGGGCCGCGGTCTCGGCGGAGCCCGCTGCGTCGGCGGAGTTGGTGGAGTGGGCGGAGCCGGTGGACCCCGTCGGCGTGCTCGGCTTGTCGAGGGCGACCGTCGGAGTCGGTACCGCGTCCTCCGTCACCGTGGGGAGCGTGGCGCCGTCCACCACGGTCGGCGGGGCGGCGTCGTCGGTCACCGTCGGCAGCGTCGCGCCGTCCACCACGGTCAGCGGGGCGGCGTCGTCGGTCACCGTCGGCAGCGTGGTGCCGTCGACCACCGTCGGCGGTAGCGCGGTGTCGCCCTGTGGGGACGCCCACGGGGCCGGCTGTGGAGCGGCCGGTGTTTCCGGAATCGGTGCCTCGTCGGCTGACATGAGCGGGTCCCCCTGTGACGTTCCGTGCCGTTCCGCGTCGTTTCTCCGTCGGACGCGTTCAGCTGTACGTTCGGTCATGCTAAGGCCCGGGGTTAGATGTGTGGACGGCCGCCTACGATGATCCCCGAGTCACCGATCAGCCGATCACCCGCGTCCCCCGCAGCAGACCACGGTCCGGGGCGGACGCCGTTCCCGGGGAGGAACCTTGACCGACCGCCGCACCGCGCAGGGCGTGCCCCTGAGCCCCGCCGTCGCCGACACCGCCGCCGTCCCCGGCGCCCGCGACCTGCACGCCTTCATCGCCGGTCTGCCGAAGGCCGAACTGCATGTGCACCACGTCGGCTCCGCCTCCCCCCGCATCGTCTCGGAACTGGCCGCCCGCCACCCCGACTCCCAAGTGCCCACGGACCCCGAGGCCCTCGCGGACTACTTCTCCTTCACTGACTTCGCCCACTTCATCCAGGTCTACCTGTCCGTCGTCGACCTCGTCCGCACCCCGGAGGACGTCCGTCTGCTGACGTTCGAGGTGGCCCGGGACCTCGCCCGGCAGCAGGTGCGGTACGCCGAGCTGACCATCACCCCGTACTCCTCCACCCGTCGCGGGATCGAGGAGCGGGCGTTCATGGACGCGATCGAGGACGCCCGGAAGGCGGCGGAGGCCGAGTTCGGGACCGTCCTGCGGTGGTGCTTCGACATTCCCGGCGAGGCGGGGCCAATCGCAGCCGAGGAGACCACGCGGCTCGCCACCGACGACCGGCTGCGCCCCGAGGGGCTGGTGTCGTTCGGCCTCGGCGGACCCGAGATCGGCGTGCCGAGGCCGCAGTTCAAGCCGCACTTCGACCGGGCGATCGCGGCCGGGCTGCACTCCGTGCCGCACGCCGGCGAGACCACGGGACCCGAGACGATCTGGGACGCGCTGAACGAACTGCGCGCGGAGCGCATCGGCCACGGCACCAGCGCGGCCCGCGACCCGAAGCTGCTGGCCCATCTCGCCGAGCGGCGGATCGCCCTGGAGGTCTGCCCGACCTCGAACATAGCGACCCGAGCGGTCCGGACCCTCGAGGAGCACCCCATCAAGGAGTTCGTGGAGGCCGGTGTGCTGGTCACCGTCAACTCCGACGACCCGCCGATGTTCGGCACCGACCTGAACACCGAGTACGCGGTGGCCGCACGCCTCCTCGACCTCGACGAGCAGGGGGTGGCCGCGCTCGCGAAGAACGCGGTGGAGGCGTCCTTCCTCGACGAGCCCGGCAAGGCCCGGGTGACCGCCGAGATCGACACCTACACGTCGGCCTGGCTGACCCCCTGATCCGATCGGCACCGGGAACCACCACCATGCGCACCGTGACAGCCGTCGCCCATCGCGGCGCCCCCTACCGCCACCGCGAGAACACGCTCGACTCCCTGCGGGCCGGGCTCGAACTGGGCGCGGACGTCGTCGAGTTCGATGTACGGACGACCCGTGACGGGGTGCCGGTCCTGCTCCACGACTCGACGCTGAACCGCCTGTGGGAGGTGGACCGGCCGCTGGCCGCGCTGTCCGCCGCCGAGCTGCGCGGGCTGACGGCCGACGGGGTGCCGACACTCGCCGACGCGCTGCTCGCCACCGAGGGCAGCCGCGTCATGGTGGATCTGCCGGGTGCGGTGAACCCGCGGGCGGTGCGACAGATCCTCGGCGTCGTGCGGGAGTGCGACGCCGAGGCCCGTGTCTACTACAGCGCCGACCCGCAGACCGTGCTCGCGGTCCGCGCCGCCGCTCCCGCGGCCGAGCTGGCCCTGACCTGGAAGACCTCCGCCCCGCCGCGTCCCGCCCTGCTCGACGCCATCCGTCCGCGCTGGCTGAACTACCGCTTCGGCCTCCTCACCCGCCCCCTGGCGGACCGTGTCCACCGGGACGGCTATCTCCTCTCCGCCTGGACCCCGGACACCCGACGCTCCATGCGCCGTCTGCTGTCCTGGGGTGTCGACTCGATCACCACCAACCGCGTCGACGCCCTGTGCACCCTCAGAGCCAGCGGTGAGGGCTACACCTCGGACCGCTGAGGCACGGTCGCCGCGTCCGCCGGCCTCTCCCGTGTGACGTACTGCGGCACCGGCGCCGAGTCCTTGCCGTCGTCGCGGACGAGGCCGAAGCGGATGGCCCCCCGGTCGGGGCCGATGGTGATGTCCTCGGTCACGGCGTCCCAGGTGGAGGGGGCGACGGTGATGTTGTAGTCGGCACCGCGTTCGTTCTGGGTGAGCGTGACCGTGCCGTCGAGGTAGAAGTACTCGTTCTGCCACATCTGCTGGGTGCCCTCGGGCAGGACGGTGTAGCCGGTGTCGGGGCCGCCCATGCTCGAGGTCCTGCCGTCGGCGGAGGTCGGGTCGTCCATGCGGAGGCCGCCGCCCGAGGCGACGTGGAAGAGCTTGCCCTCCAGACCGGTCCAGGCCGGCATGACCAGTCCGCCCGGCCGGTACTGGGGCAAGATCTGCCAGCGGACCAGGACGTACCCCCGGCCCGTGAACGTCACGTTGTCGCCCCGGTGGTTCATCGCGGTCCGCGGGCCACCGCTGCTGGTGATGCCGGACTCGGGCCGGCGCGGGAGGGCGGCGGGCGGGGTGTCCGGGTCCGGCGCCCGGTCCGCCACGTCGACGACCGTGCCGTACAGGGTCTTCGGCTCCTTCTCCTTCTCCTTCTTCGGCGACGGGGAAGCCGAGGGGGACGGTGAGGACGACGGCGACGCGGAGCGCGACGGGATGCGGGGTTCCGGGGGCGCGGGTCCCCGGGCCGTGCTCAGCGCGGTCGGCGCGGCCTGCGTGGGCCCGTCCCCGGGGGGTTGCGTCACCACGTACGCGCCCCCGGCGACCATCGTCGCGCTCGCCGTCACCGCGACGGCGGGCTTGGTGAGGGCACCGATCACCTTGGCGGACCAGCTCACGGAGGCGGTCGCGGTCGTCGCCGCCACGGCCGTCTTGCCGCCGAACGCCAGGGACAGGGTGAAACCCACGGGGACGGGGACCAGGGCGAGCCCGACGAGGAGCCGTTCGGCGGGGACGACCTCATCGGGGCGGCCGTGGCCGTCGCAGCGGGCGCAGCCACGGATGTGCCGGGCGATGCGTTTGCGCCACACCGAATCGGGCTGCCCGCTCCAGTGTGCGGTGACCCGGCCCAGGTCGGAGCAGGAGGCGTCGAGGGCACGGACGATGCCGCGCGCCGTCTCCAGCCGGGCCTTCATCCGCTGGACGCGGACGGCGGCGTGCTGCCGGCTGACACCGACGGCGGCGGCGAGTTCGCGCCGGGTGAGTTCGCCCGCGACCTCCAGCCACCACAGCGACAGCAGTTGCCGGTCCTCGCCGTCGAGCCAGCGGACCGCTTCCGCGACCTCCTTGCGTTGCCCTTCCAGCTGCAGTCGCAGCACGGTCAGTTCGGCGAAGTCGGCGGCGCCGTGGGCGTCGTGGTCGTCCAGGTGGTCGGCGGTGCGGCGGCGTGCCCGGTCCCGTATCTGTCGCATCGCGATCGCGACCAGCCAGGAACGGAAGCTGTCCGGATCGCGCAGCGTGTCGAGGTTGTCGACGGCGCGCAGCATGGTCTCCTGCACGACGTCGTCGACGTCGGCATGGCCGTTGAGGGCTCGACCGACGATGTTGTAGACGAGCGGCAACCAGCCCTCGACCAGCTCGTCGAGGGCGCGCCGGTCCCCCGCCTGCGCGGCCGCGATGGTGGACCGCCACTGCCGCCCCTCCACGTACGTCCCCTTCGATCCCGCTGGGCTCACTCTGTTCACTCGGCTGTGTTCCGTACCTTCTCAGCCATCGCTGCGGCTTGGGGAACCTCCGAGGCGGAGATCACACCGCTCACACTGCTCATACGGCTCGCTCCTGCATGTGGGGAGACAGGGGTGCCTACGGAGACGGTGTGGAGACGGCCGGGATAACAGTTTTTCGGTCCCATCCACCGGTGAGGGTCTCCAGCCGCTTGATCCGCCGCCGTACGACGTGGAGCGGGATGATCCCGTAGACCCCGAACGACATGTCGATCACGCTCCACCAGAAGGGGATGTCGCGGATCGGCCCGCAGATCAGGGCCAGCGGGATGATGCCCGCGCAGGCGATCATGCCGACCTCGATAACCCAGATGTTGCGGACCGGGTCACGGTAGGGGCCGTAGAAGGACACCGCGATCACCAGGTGCGCGAAGGCCAGCCAGTCCGTGCCGTACAGGAGGAACGGGTAGGTGGCGTCGGCCTCGTCGAGTCCCGCCCGCACCCGCTCGATCCACTCCACGAGCCCCGGCAGGTACTCCCCGACGGACAGCGACCGCAGCAACTCCTCGGTCCAGCGCAGCTCGTGGACCAGCGGGAAGGCTGTGGCGCCGCTCAGCACCAGACAGACGACGAAGAAGACCAACCATGCACGGATGCCCTTCAACAGGGCGGCTCTGTCGCTCATGCCGTGAGCGTACGCCCCAGCTTGAACGTGTTCAAAAGCGAGGGCCCGACAGGTGTCGGGCCCCCACGGGAGCACGGGTTCGCGACGGACCGTCAGCCGCCGGGGGCCGAGCGGATCGCGGCGATGTCGAACTGCAGGCGCACCTTCTCGCTCACCATGGCGCCGCCCTCCGCGAGCCGTTGGTTGTAGGTGAGGCCCCATTCGGAGCGATTGATGGTGGTGGTCCCGTCGAAACCGACCCGCTCGTATCCGAACGGGTCCATGACGTGGCCTATGTAGGTGAGTTCCAGATCGACGGGACGAGTGGTGCTCTTGATCGTGAGTTCACCGGCCATGCGGTAGACATCGTTGCCCACGAGACGCACCGCCGTACTGACGAAGCGCATACGTGGATAGGTCGCGGCATCCAGGAAATCGCGACCCATCAAATGGGCATCACGTTGTTCCACCCCGGTGTCGACCGACGTGGTGGACAGCACTATCTCGGCCCGCGAACGCGAAGGATCACGGCCGTCGAAATAGAGTCGACTCTGATACTCGGTGAACGCGCCTCGCACGGTCGTGACCAGGGCATGCCGGACGGAGAAACCGATACGGCTGTGCGCCGCGTCGATCATCCATTCGCCGGTCAGCATCGTGAGGGCGGGGTCGGACGTGCCGTCGGGAGCGAATGCCCCGGACTCGTGGGGGAGTCGCGAGGCTGTGGGGGCTGCCGGGCGGCGCAGGGACGCAGCACGGGTGAACAGGTTCATGATTCACGTAACTACGGCACGACGAGATGCGCCGCAACCCTTGGTCGATGAATCCGCCCGGTGCGAATCGACCACGAAAGGCCGATAAAACGCCACCACGCGCCGGACCGTTGCATTATCTCCACAGAGTCGCCACGAATTCACTCGCCCCAATTACCCCCGGAACGGCCTGAAGAGAAAGGAAGTCAGGCGTATTCACCCAAGTCCGCACAGAGTCGTACGGAGTCATTACCGAGTCACTACGGAGTCATGTGGTGCTCTTCGGCAGCAGTCCACGGGCGAGGGTGTCACGGGCCGCCGCCAGGTGCCGTCCGGCCCGCGCGAGCGAGATCTCGTGATGGCCGGGCAACAGCGCGTCCACGTCCAGCGCGGCCAGCCGGGTCAGACTGGCGGCGTACTCGGGGACCCGGCAGTCGTGCAGGTTCTGCAGGGAGACGCGTCCCCCTGTGAAGACACAGTCCCCGGAGAAGAGTGCCTGGTGGTCGGGGGTGCGCAGGTGGTAGCAGAGGTGGCCGTCCGCGTGCCCGGGCGTAGCGACGGCCCGCAGGACCACGCCGCCACCGAGGTCGATCTCCACGCCGTCTGCCAGCGCCTCGACCCGGGGGCAGGGGGCGAAGGTGTAGTCGGCCGGGTAGTACCCGGAGGCCTTTCCGCGGTCCAGGCTGACGCCCGCTTCGTCGCCTGTCGCGATCCAGCCCGTGGCTTCGGCGCCGGCCAGCACGCGCAGTCCGGGCAGCCGTTCGGCGAGCGCGGCGGCTCCGCCCGCGTGGTCGGCGTGGCCGTGGGTGAGAAGGAGATGACCGGGGTCGGCGCCGGTTGCACGCACCGCGCGCACGATCGCCTCGGCGGACCGCCCCGCTCCGGCGTCCACGAGCACACTGTGCCGGGCGCCCCTCACCAGATAGACGTGGCAGTCCAACGCGTCGCTCAGATCGAATCCGTACGCTCCGCTGGCGACGAGCGTGACATGGTCGGTCAGCCGCATGACGGCCCCTCCTGCTCTCGATACCGACGAGGTCGGAGAGGACCACCCGACGGTTCGGCCGCACGACGGCCCTCCCCCGCCTTCCCCAACGCCGGTACCGCCCCGGAGGTGACCCCTCAGCGGCACACCGCCCGTCCCTAGAGCCCCACGATCCCGTTCCACCGCCGGGCGAACTCGTGCCGCTCCCCGGAGGTGATGTCCCGGGCGACCGCGAGCCGGGCGCGCATCGCGTCGTCGGGGAAGATCAGGGGGTCCTCGGCGAGGGCGGCGGTCTCCCGGTCCTTGGCCGAGGCCAGGACGTCGCGGGCCGCCGGGACGGGGCACACGTAGTTGACCCAGGCGGCGAGCTCGGCGGCCACCTCGGGGTCGTAGTAGTGGTCGACGAGGCGCTCGGCGCTCGCCTTGTGGCGTGCGAGGTTGGGGATCATCAGGGACTCGGACCAGAGTTCGGCGCCCTCCTCGGGCACGACGAACCGGATGTCCGGGTCGTCGGCCTGGAGTTGGATCACGTCCCCCGAGTAGGCCTGGCAGGCGAGGACGTCTCCGCTGGAGAGGTCCTTGATGTAGTCGTTGCCCGTGAAGCGGCGGATGTGGCCGGCGCGGACGCGGGAGGCGACCTGGTCGCAGACGGTGTGGAAGTCGTCCGCCGTCCAGCGGGTCACATCGACCCCGTTGGCCTGCATCAGCAACGCGAACGCCTCGTCCAGACCGGAGAGCAGGGTGACCCGCCCCTTGAGGTCGTCCGCCCACAGGTCGGCGACCCGGCGTATCTCGCGACCCACCTTCCGCCGGTTGTACGCGATACCGGTGATCCCCGACTGCCACGGCACCGTGCAGGCCCGGCCCGGATCGAAGGCGGGCGACCTGAGCTGCGGATCGAGATGGCGGCCGACGTTGGGCTGCCGGGCCCGGTCCATCTCCTGCACCCAGCCGAGCCGTACGAACCGGGCGCACATCCAGTCACTGACGACGACGAGGTCACGGCCGGTCTGCTGATGGTTCATCAGAGCCGGGCCGATCTTGCCGAAGAACTCGTCGTTGTCGTTGATCTCCTCGACGTAGTCGACGGCGATCCCGGTGCGCTCCTCGAACGCCTCCAGCGTCGGCCGCTGTGTGTCGTCCTCGTCGTCCGTGTCGATGTAGAGCGGCCAGTTCGACCAGCTCAGCCGCTTGTCCCGGGCCGAGAGGTCGACCCCGGCCCGGTCACCGGGCGCCACGTAGGCGGCGGGCACACCGCACCCGGCGAGTGCGCCGAAAGCCGCCCCCACACCCAGCAGGGAGCGACGCGTGAACATACGGGCCCCCGCGCCCCGATGGGCCGAAGGCCCTACGGGGGCGCGGGGAACTGCGCGATCAACCACGACGAACCTTCAGCCGACAACCGAACCCTCAGTCCAGCGACGTCATCACGTGCTTGATCCGCGTGTAGTCGTCGAACCCGTAACCCGAGAGGTCCTTGCCGTACCCGGACTTCTTGAACCCGCCGTGCGGCATCTCCGCGACAAGCGGGATGTGCGTGTTGATCCACACACACCCGAAGTCCAGCGCCTTCGACATCCGCATGGCCCGCCCGTGGTCCTTCGTCCACACCGACGAGGCCAGCGCGTACTCCACGCCGTTCGCCCACTCGACGGCCTGTCCCTCGTCGGAGAAGGACTGCACGGTGATGACCGGCCCGAAGACCTCCTTCTGGATGATCTCGTCGTCCTGCTTCAGCCCGGAGACGACGGTCGGCGCGTAGAAGTACCCCTTCTCACCGACCTGGTGGCCACCGGCCTCGACCTTGGCGTGGGCCGGCAGCCGCTCGATGAACCCAGCGACCTGCTTGAGCTGGTTGGGGTTGTTGAGCGGGCCGTACAGCACGTCCTCGTCGTCCGGCTGCCCGGTCTTCGTCTCGGCCGCCGCCTTCGCGAGCGCGGCCACGAACTCGTCGTGGATACCCTCCTGGACGAGGACACGGGTCGCGGCCGTACAGTCCTGCCCGGCGTTGAAGAAGCCCGCCACCGAGATGTCCTCGACGGCCTTGGCGATGTCGGTGTCGGCGAAGACGACGACCGGCGCCTTGCCGCCCAGCTCCAGGTGGACCCGCTTGAGGTCCCTGGACGCGGACTCGGCGACGGACATGCCGGCCCGCACGGACCCGGTGATGGACGCCATGGCCGGGACCGGGTGCTCGACCATCAGCCGGCCGGTGTCACGGTCGCCGGTGATGACGTTGAAGACGCCCTTGGGCAGGATCGCTCCGATGATCTCGGCCATCAGGACGGTCGACGCGGGCGTCGTGTCCGACGGCTTCAGCACGACCGTGTTGCCCGCGGCGATCGCCGGCGCGAACTTCCACACGGCCATCATCATCGGGTAGTTCCACGGCGCGACCTGGGCGCAGACACCGACCGGCTCACGGCGGACGATCGAGGTCATGCCCTCCATGTACTCGCCGGCCGAACGGCCCTCCAGCATCCGTGCGGCGCCCGCGAAGAAGCGGATCTGGTCCACCATCGGCGGGATCTCCTCGGAGCGGGTCAGCCCGATGGGCTTGCCCGTGTTCTCCACCTCCGCCGCGATGAGTTCCTCGGCCCGCTCCTCGAACGCGTCGGCGATCTTCAGCAGGGCCTTCTGGCGCTCGGCCGGGGTCGTGTCCCGCCAGCCCGGGAACGCGGCCTCGGCGGCGGCCATCGCCGCGTCGACATCGGCCTGACCGGACAGGGGCGCGGTCGCGTAGGCCTCGCCCGTCGCGGGGTTGACCACCTCGGTGGTCCGTCCGTCGACGGCGTCACGGAATTCCCCGTCGACGTAGTTTCGTAGCGTGCGCAGTCGACCCAGCTCGGTGCTCACTGCCGGCCCTCCAGGTTCGGTGTCCAGGTTGGGGTGTCCATCCCTTGAGACACCACCCTAATCCGCCGCCCCACGTTTTCAACACCCCCAACACCTCGCCGACTGCGAAATCCGCAAGCTACGACCTCGTAAACAACGAATTTCATCGGTTCAGCCTTGCGGAACTGTCGAGACGTCGTGCACAGTGTGCCCGTGGCCAGTCGAAGCTCAGACCAGAAGGACTCCAAGGACTCCAGGGAGCCCAGGGAGCCCAGGAACGGCACTCCCCAGTTGGACGCCGTCTCCCTCGCCATCGTCGAGCAGCTGCAGGAGGACGGCCGTCGGCCGTACGCCGCGATCGGCAAGGCCGTCGGCCTCTCCGAGGCGGCCGTGCGCCAGCGCGTCCAGAAGCTGCTCGACCAGGGCGTGATGCAGATCGTCGCCGTCACCGACCCGCTCACCGTGGGTTTCCGGCGGCAGGCGATGCTCGGCATCAACGTCGACGGCGATCTGGATCCCGTGGCGGACGCCCTGACGGCCATGTCGGAGGTCGAGTACATCGTGATCACCGCCGGCTCCTTCGACCTGATGGCGGAGGTCGTCTGCGAGGACGACGACCACCTCCTGGAGGTCATCAACAAGCGCATCCGGACACTGCCCGGCGTCCGTTCCACCGAGAGCTTCGTCTACCTCAAGCTCAAGAAGCAGACCTATATGTGGGGAACCCGATAACCGTGAGGACGCGATACCCGTGAGCCCCAAGGATCTCAGCCAGACCGCGTACGACCACCTGTGGATGCACTTCACCCGCATGTCCTCGTACGAGAACTCCCCGGTCCCCACCATCGTCCGGGGCGAGGGCACGTACATCTACGACGACAAGGGCAAGCGGTACCTCGACGGTCTCGCCGGTCTCTTCGTGGTCCAGGCCGGCCACGGCCGCACCGAGCTGGCGGAGACCGCGTTCAAGCAGGCGCAGGAGCTGGCCTTCTTCCCGGTGTGGTCGTACGCCCACCCGAAGGCCGTCGAGCTGGCGGAACGTATCGCCTCCCATGCGCCCGGCGATCTGAACAAGGTCTTCTTCACCACCGGCGGCGGCGAGGCGGTCGAGACCGCCTGGAAGCTCGCCAAGCAGTACTTCAAGCTCCAGGGCAAGCCGACCAAGTACAAGGTCATCTCCCGTGCCGTCGCCTACCACGGCACCCCGCAGGGCGCCCTGTCCATCACCGGCCTGCCGGCGCTGAAGGCCCCCTTCGAGCCGCTGGTGCCGGGCGCGCACAAGGTCCCCAACACCAACATCTACCGCGCCCCGATCTTCGGCGACGACCCCGAGGCCTTCGGCCGCTGGGCCGCCGACCAGATCGAGCAGCAGATCCTCTTCGAGGGCCCCGAGACGGTCGCGGCCGTCTTCCTGGAGCCGGTGCAGAACGCGGGCGGCTGTTTCCCGCCGCCGCCCGGCTACTTCCAGCGGGTCCGCGAGATCTGCGACCAGTACGACGTGCTGCTGGTGTCGGACGAGGTCATCTGCGCCTTCGGCCGGCTCGGCACGATGTTCGCCTGCGACAAGTTCGGCTACGTCCCGGACATGATCACCTGCGCCAAGGGCATGACCTCGGGCTACTCGCCGATCGGCGCCTGTGTCGTCTCGGACCGCATAGCCGAGCCCTTCTACAAGGGTGACAACACCTTCCTGCACGGCTACACCTTCGGCGGCCACCCGGTCTCCGCGGCCGTCGGCCTCGCCAACCTCGACCTGTTCGAGCGCGAGAAGCTCAACCAGCACGTCCTCGACAACGAGGCGGCCTTCCGGTCCACCCTGGAGAAGCTCCACGACCTGCCGATCGTCGGCGACGTCCGCGGCAGCGGCTACTTCTACGGAATCGAGCTGGTCAAGGACAAGGCGACGAAGGAGAGCTTCGACGACGACGAGACCGAGCGGGTCCTCTACGGCTTCCTGTCGAAGAAGCTGTTCGAGAACGGCCTCTACTGCCGGGCCGACGACCGCGGCGACCCGGTCGTCCAGCTCGCCCCGCCGCTGATCTCCGACCAGTCGACCTTCGACGAGATCGAACAGATCCTGCGCGCGACGCTGACGGAGGCGTGGACCCTGCTGTAGGCAATCCGGTGCGGGCGCCGCACCTGTCACGCCCCACCGCCACGGTCTCCGGCCTCGCCGCCCTCCGGCGGCGGGGCGTGAACCGCCCTTCTCGCGGCCCGGGGCGCCCCCATCCGAGTGAGATGGGGGCGCCCCGGGCCGTGTGCTGTCCGCCCCGCGCCGCCCCGACTCCCTAGCGTGCCTCTGTAACCGATCGGCCCTGCCTTCGTTCCCCCGGACGGGGGGCTCCCCCGGCAATCCTGATCCGAACCGAGGTGTACGCCCATGGTGGCCCCGCCGGACAACGACGTGCTCTGGGCACGTGGTCTGACCTACGCGCACGACGGCACGCCCGCCCTGCACGGTGTGTCGATGGGGGTCCGGGAGGGCGAGATCCTCGCCGTCACCGGCCCGCGCGGCAGCGGCAAGACCACGCTCCTGCGGTGCCTGTCCGGACAGTTGCGGGCCCAGCGGGGAGAGGTGTGGTTCAACAGCGTCCCCGTGCACACGATGAGGGCGCTCGCCCGGGAACGGCTGCGGCTCGACCGCTTCGGGTGGATCGACCCCGAGCCGGTCCTCGTCCCCGAGCTGAACGTCTGGGAGAACACCGCCCTGCCGCTGATGCTGCGCGGCACCGGGCGCCGGGCCGCCAAGGCCGCCGCCCTGGAGTGGCTGGAGCGCCTCGACATTCGCGACCAGGCCCGCAAGCGCCCCCACGCCCTCCTCCAGTCGGAGCGCCAGCGCGTGGTGTTGGCCCGCGCCCTCGTCTGCGCCCCCACGGTCCTCTTCGCCGACGAACCGACCGCCCCGCTGCACCGGGCCGAACACACCCACGTCCTGCGCACGCTCACCACGGCGGCCCGCTCCCACCGGATCACGGTCGTCCTCGCCACCCACGACCCCGACACGGCGGCCCTGGCAGACCGCACGGTGTCCCTCCTGGACGGCCGCCAAGTGAAGACGGTTCACCTGCCCGCCACCACGCCCCCCGAGCCCCGCACCGACCGCCGCACCCCCACCGGCCCCCCTCCCGCGCCGCCCCGCACCGCCTCGGCCGGTATCCCAGTCACCACGACACCGAACGGGCCCACCCCCGACACGACAACGCCCCCCACCACGGCGACCCCGCCCGAGGCCACGGCCCCGAAGCCTCCCCCCTCCCCCACGCCGGAGGCGGCTTCGCCCGCAGCCGAGGGGGATGCCCGGCCACCCGCCGAAGGAGAAACCCGGCCCCCCGCCGAAGGGGAACCCCAGCAGTCCGGCGGAGCCGACGGTCGCCCGGCCCCCGCCATGGATGCCGACCGCCCCGCCACCGAAGTGGTCCGCCCCGCAGCCGAAGGAGAGGCCCGGCCGCCCACCGAAGGACAAGCCCAGCCACCCGCCGAGAACGCCACCCGGCAGCCCGCCCAAGCCGACGAACAACCGGCCCCCACCGCAGAAGTCGTACGCCCCGCCACCGAAGGAGAAACCCGGCCCCCCGCCGAAGGGGAAACCCAGCAGTCCGGCGGAGCCGAGGGTCAGTCGGCCGGGGCGGCGCGGCCCTCCGCCGCCGACGGGGAAGGCCGGGCGGCGTGCTCGCTCTCCGTCTAGCCCGCCGGGCCCACCCCGTGGTCCAGCTCCGCCGGCTCCTGGTGGCCGCGGCCGCCGGCGGCACCGGCTTCCTGCTGCTCTGCGCCCTCGGTCACGCCATGGCCCACCCGGACGCCCCGTCCGGCTCGGTGCTCCGCCTGGCCTGGTGCGCGGCACCCGCCGCCGCCACCGTGTACTTCGCGGTGACGGTCGCCCGCACCGACCCCGGCACCCGCCCCCGCCCCGGCCTCTCCGCGATCGGCCTCGGCCCCAGCCGGCTCATGGCCATCTCCGCGGTCACCACGGCCCTGTCCACCGTCCTCGGCTCCCTCCTCGCCCTCCTCTTCTTCCTCCATCTGCGCGGTGACCTCACCGGCCTCCCCTTCGACGGCGCGGCCATGGACGTCCTCGCCGCCGGACGGCCCCTGCCCCTCCCGGCCGCCCTCACCCTCCTCGCCGTCGTCCCGGCCGCCGCCTCCGTCACCACCGCACTCGTCCTGCGCCCCAAGGACACCAGGACCCGGCCCACCGGCCCTCGAACCCGCTTCATGGCGTACGACACCTTCGCCATCGGCCGGCGCACCGCGCCCCCGGCGGGTGCCACGAGGTACGAGGAGGAGCCGGACAACGAGGAAGGGACCGTCTCCGAGACCGCTCATGAGCCGACGGAACCGCCGGCTCCGCGCCCGGCCCCCGGCGGCCTCCCCTGGGGCATCACGGTGCTCGCCGTCGGCCTCGCCCTGGAGACCTACGCCGGCCGGTCCGGCGAACACTCCGGTCTCACCCTCCCCGGCGGCTTCGCCGACAGCCCCGCGGGCGTCCTCGGCGGCTGGCTGCTCACCGCCCTGGGGCTGGTCCTCACCGGGCCCGGCCTCACCCACCTCACCGGACGCCTGCTCCAGTCCGTACGCCCCGGCGCACGGCGGCTCCTCGCCGGGCGCGTGCTCCAGGAGGAGGCCCGGCGCATCGGTCGCCCGCTCGGCGTGGTCTGCGCGGTGGCCTCCGGCGCGTACGCCATGGTGACGCTGGCCTCAGGCGTACGCCCCACGGTCGGCCCGCTGACCCTGCTGGGCGCGCTCGTGGTCGCCGGCTGCGCCGTGCTCACCCTCGCGACAGCCGCCGTCGAGGCCCGGCGGGCCCGCGCGGACACCATGGCCGCGCTGGTGCGGCTGGGGGCGCCCCGCGCCCTGCCCCGGCAGACGGCCCTGCTCCGCGCGGGCGCCCTGCTCGCCGTGTTCGGCACCCTGACCTGGACGATCGCCCAGCTGGCGGCGCTACCGCTGGCCGCCTGAGAACTCGTACGAAAGAAGTTCGCGCGCGGCGATGAGTTTCGCCGAGGCCCTCGGTCTACCCCTCCGAACGGACCGAAACGGATACGACAGATACAGGAGCGACCCCGCCATGTACCAGCAGATGATCTTCGTGAACCTGCCCGTGAACGACCTCGACGCCTCGAAGAAGTTCTTCACGGAGCTCGGCTATTCGCTCAACCCCCAGTTCAGCGACGAGAACGCGGCCTCCGTCGTGATCAGCGACACCATCATGGCGATGCTGCTCACCAAGCCGTTCTACGCGACCTTCACCAAGAAGGAGATCGCGGATGCCTCGAAGACCAGCGAGGTGCTGCTCTGTCTGAGCGCCGAGAGCCGCGCGAAGGTCGACGAACTGGTCGAGAAGGCGGTCGCCGCCGGCGGCACCGCGTCGGAGAAGGTCCAGGAGATGGACTTCATGTACGGCCGCGCCTTCGACGACCTCGACGGCCACACCTGGGAGGTCGTATGGATGGACCCGTCCTCGATCGAGGGCTGAACGCTCGCCGGTCCACCCGCCGCGTACCCCGCGCCCGTCAGGGGCGCGGGGAACTGCGCGAGAACCCCCCACCCACGCGCACCCGCCGCACCTGATCGCCCCCCACCCCTGGGCACCCCGGCCAACCCGGCGGAGCGACCTAGGGCGTGTATCGAAAGTGCTGGTCACAGCCACTCGTTGATAGCCGCTACGAGGACGGTCGCCTCGTAGCGGACCGCGAGTTTGTCGTATCTCGTGGCCACGGCCCGGTGTCTTTTGAGGCGGTTGATGCCGCACTCGACCGCGTGCCGAGCCTTGTAGTCCTGCGGGTCGAACTTCGGCGGACGGCCGCCGCGCGACCCTCGTTTCTTGCGGTTCCGGGCCTGGTCGGCCTTGTCCGGGATGGTGCAGCGGATCCCGCGCCGCCGCAGGTAAGCGCGGTTCTTCCGGGAGGCGTACGCCTTGTCGGCGCGCACGCGATTGGGTCGGGTGCGCGGCCTGCCCGGCCCAGGACGCGGGACGCGGACCTTGTTCAGGACAGGCTCGAACTGCGGGGAGTCGCCCCGCTGGCCGGCCGTGATCACGATCGACAAGGGCTTCTGGCCCTGTTCGACGGCCAGGTGCAGCTTGGTGGTCAGACCGCCGCGCGAGCGCCCGAGCCCGTGGTCGTCCGGCTCGACGCTGACGCCGCCGGGCGGCTCCTTCTGCAGCTCCCCTTTTTCCTCGCCCCGGCGGCGTGCTGGTGGGCCCGGCACACCGTGGAGTCGACGTTGATGTCCCAGGTGATCAGCTCTTTCGCGTCGGCCCGGGCCTGCAGCGCGGTGAAGATCCGATGCCAGGTACCGTCCCTCTGCCACCGGCGGAACAGGTCGTACGCCCGGCCCCACGGCCCGTACTCGGCGGGCAGGTCCCGCCAAGGGATGCCGGTGCGGACCCGGAACCGTATGCCGTCGATCAGCTGCCGCCTGGCCCACGTCGGCGGCCGTCCGGGCTTCACGCCCTTCGGCAACAGCGGTTCCAGCACCGCCCATTGCGCGTCCGTCAGATCTCCACGTGCCACGAATCAAGATCATCTCATGCTCAAGATCCACTTTCGACACACGCCCTAGCATGGACGGGTGCAGACGATGCCCGCCCACGCGGCCCACCACGACGACCACGAGATCGAGACGATCGAGGAGTTCGACGCGACCGTCTCGGCACGGGGCACACTCGCCGGATTCCGCGTCCAGGCCGTCGATCTGACGGACCGTACGCGTGAACTGTTCGCCACCGACACGGCGGAGGCCGTCTTCCTCGGCTGCCCGATGCGCCCGGAGGCGGCGGCGAAGATACGCACGGACGGCGCCCTGGTCTTCCCACCCGTCCCCGGTCTGCCCTTCGACCCGTACCGGGGCCTGCTCTACTCCCCCGACGAACTCTTCGCGTCCCTGTCCGACGGCGGCTACGAGGCCACACCCGACGCCCGCGCGTACGCCTGGTTCCAGCGCACCAAGGCCGACCGGGACGTCTACGCCTCCATGCTGCGCGCCGTCCACGACGACTCCGTTTCGGACGCCCTCGACGAATTCCTCTCCAAGGCCCGGGTGGTGGGGGTGATGGGCGGCCACGCGATGGCGCGCGGCACCGAGGAGTACGAGGGCGCCGCCCGCCTCGGCCGCACCCTGGCCCGCTCGGGTCTCACGGTCGCCACCGGCGGCGGGCCGGGCGCGATGGAGGCGGCGAACCTGGGCGCCTACGCGGCCCCGTACGGCGACGAGATGCTCACCGAGGCGCTGCGACTGCTGGCGAAGGCACCGAAGTTCACGCCGTCGATCACCGACTGGGCGAGCACCGCATTCGAGGTGCGCACCCGCTGGCCGAGGGGCGGCGCCTCCGTCGGCATCCCCACCTGGTTCTACGGCCACGAGCCGCCGAACCCGTTCGCCTCGCACATCGCCAAGTACTTCGCCAACGCCACCCGCGAGGACGGCCTTCTCGCCCGCTGCGGCGCCGGCGTCGTCTTCCTGCCCGGAGCCGCCGGAACCGTTCAGGAGATCTTCGACAACGCGACCCCCAACTACTACGAGTCGCGCGGCGAACCGACCCCCATGGTGCTCGTCGACCGGGCTCACTGGACGGAGAGGCTGCCGACCTGGCCACTGCTGCGATCGCTGGCGCGGGGCCGTTCGATGGAGGCCCGGATCGCGTTGGTCGACCGGATCGAGGAGGCACCGGAGGCCCTGGCGCGTCTCGGGGACCGTCCAAACACTTCTGGGGACCGTCCAAACACTTCTTCGGATTGACATCGCTTATGGCGCGCTTATAAACCTGTGAGGCACATGGGGAAGCCGCTCCCCCAGCGGCCCTCCGTCACCCCCACTCCCCTGTGCTTCCCTTGAAGGGCAAACGTGTCCATATCTCCCCGTAGCGCGCGGACTTCGCGCTCCATCGGTGTTGCTTTCGCCGCCGCCGCACTCGTGCTCGGTGTCGCGGGCAACGCCATGGCATCCACCATCAAGGACTTCTCCGCGGTCGCCGAGTGCGAGGGCGACACGGGGGTCATCCGGGTGACCGACGTGGACCCGCTGGGCGTCAAGGCCGAGATCAGCGTCTACCTGGAGAACAACGGGGCCGACCTGCGCATGGTCGGCAGCCGGACGATCGTCGACTCCACCGCCAAGGGCGTCACCGTCACCTTCGACGAGGACTGGGAGCCGAACGCCGAGTACCGCATCCACGTCGAGGCGGAGGACTACGTCGACGAGGACCTGCCGATCCTGGTGGCCCCCGCGGAGGCCTGCACGGCCGAGGCCATCACCCCGCCGGCCGCCGAGAAGGCCCCGAAGAAGCCCTCGACCGACGAGAAGACGGACAAGGACAAGAACAAGGACAACGGCAAGGACGAAGACAAGGAGACGGGCAAGGAGACGGACGAGGACGAGGGCGAGCCGTCCCGGACCAAGACGTCCCCCACCGCGTCGGAGTCCGAGGGCACCGCGACCGCGGGTTCGGACGGCGACAACGCCCCCTCCCCCGAAGGCGACTCCGACCTCGCCGAGACCGGCGCCGAATCCAACACCGGCACGATCGCCGGTGCCGCGGCCGCCCTGGTCGCCCTCGGCGCCGGTGCCGTGTACTACAGCATGCGGCGGCGTGGGGCCTCCACACGCTGATCCCTGTTCCCCAGGGCAGTGGCCCGTGCCTCTTCACCGCGGGCTACGGGCCACCGGCCGTTCCGGGGCGCGCTCACCCGAACGTGGCCCGCTCCAGCCAGAAGTCCAGCAGCTCCCGGTCCCCCAGCACCTGCAACTCACCACCGTCCGGCGGCAGTCGGCGGTAGAAGGCGAGCAGCACCTCGGTCAGCGGGCCGCGCAGCGCGACCGTCGCCTTCTCATGGCCGCGCCGCCAGCGCACCACGTCCTCGGTCAGCTCGACCACCCTCCCCCACCCTTCGGGCGAGGGGACCCCCATCTCGCTCCGCTCGGCGTCGACCTCGGCGGAGGTGTCGGTGGCGTGAAGGTGGATGCTGCGCCCCGGACCGCGCAGTTCGGCCGCCTCGTCGTGCGGCATGGTCCGCTGCGCGAACTCCACTATCTCCAGCCACTCGTCGATCGCGTCGGCGGCGATCTCCGGTGCCACCTCGACCGCCCGTCCGACGGTGAGCGCGGCATCGGCTCCATGGACGACCTGCTCGTGGGCCATCCTGCGGGCCCAGAACCCCGCACTGTGCTCCCACCCCCACGACCACACGGGCGCCTCGGGGCCCGCCTCGCGCAACGTGGCCACGGTCATCTCGCCGGTCTCGGCCAGCCAGGCGTCCAGCGCGGCCGGGTCCCCCTGCCGCTCCGGTCCGTCGTACAGCGGGACGTCCGCCTCGGGGACCTCCTCCTTCGCCCGGGTCCGTACGTTCAGCTCGACCCAGCGCAGGGCGCCGCCGGTGTGCCGCAGCAACTGCTCCAGCGACCAGTCGGGGCAGGTCGGCACGGTCGCCGACAGATCCGCGCCGGAGGTCACCAGGTCCCGCAACTTCCTTACCTGCAGCTCGATCTCGGCACAGTAGCGCTCATGCCGCGCCCGGGGTTCTTGCGTACGCATCGCCATGGTGCCGCACCTTATGCGGCGGGAACGGCCCCCAGCACGACGATTTCGGCCGCGTCGAAGCGCACGCCGACCTCGTCCCCGGGCTCCGGCGCGTCCCGCAGGGCGCACGCCGCCTCCAGCCGTGGTGCGCCCTCCGGCTGGAGGTGCAGGGCGACATGCGTGCCCCGGAACGTGCGCGCGGCCACCGTGCAGCGCAGCCCGTCCGCCACGTCCACCAGTCGTACGCCGGCGGGCCGCACGAGCAGCCCACACGCCCCCTGCGGTGAGCCCTCGGGCACCGGCACCTTGCCCCACGCCGTGTCCGCCGCCTGCCCGGTCACCGTCGCGTCGACCACGTTGTCGAAGCCGAGGAAACGGGCCACGAACTCGTCGGCCGGCCGCCGCCACACCTCAAGGGGCGTACCGGACTGGGCGATCCGCCCGTCCCGCATCACCACGACCCGATCGGCCAGCGCGAACGCCTCGCCCTGGTCGTGCGTGACCGCCAGCACGGTGGTCCCCAACTCACCGAAAAGCGCCCGGAGTTCGACGACCAGACGCTCCCGCAACGATCGGTCCAGCTGGCCGAGGGGCTCGTCGAGCATCAGCAGCCGGGGGCGCGGCGCGAGGGCCCGGGCCAACGCCACCCGCTGCTGCTCGCCCCCGGACAGCTCCCCGACGCGCCGACGCGCGGCCCCGGGCAGCCCGACCAGCTCCAGCAACTCCCGTACTCGTACGGCGCGTTCGTCCTTCGCCGCGCCGTGCATTCGGGGCCCGAAGGCGACGTTGCCCGCCACGTCCCGCTGCGGGAAGAGCTGGTGGTCCTGGAACATCAGGCCGACACCGCGCTTGTGGGCAGGCACGCCGCGCTGGTCCTGCCCGTCGAGCGAGACCCGTCCGCCGTCGAGGAGTTGGAGCCCGGCGACCACCCGCAGCAGCGTCGACTTGCCGCTGCCGCTGGGCCCCAGCACGCACACGATCTCGTGCTCGGCGACCTCCAGGTCGACCGCGTCGAGCACGGACCGCCCGTCGAACCGTACGGTCGCGTCCTCAAGCCTGAGCAGCACCATCAGAACTCCCCCGTCCGATCGGTACGGAGGCGTTCCAGCACCAGCAGGGCCACCGCGCACACCACCATCAGAATCGTCGAAAGGGCCATCGCCTGGCCGTAGTTGAGCTCGCCGGGCCGTCCGAGCAGCCGTGCCACGGCGACCGGCAGCGTCGGATTGTCGGCGCGCGCGATGAAGACGGTCGCCCCGAACTCCCCGAGCGACACGGCGAAGGCGAACCCGGCCGCGACCAGCAAGGCCCGCCGCACCAGGGGCAGATCGACCTCGCGCCACACCCGCCACGGCGACGCCCCGAGCACGGCCGCCGCCTCCCGCAGCCGTTCGTCCACCGCGCGGAGGACGGGCAGCATGGTGCGCACCACGAAGGGGACGCCGACCAGGGCCTGGGCGAGCGGTACCAGGATCCAGGACGACCGCAGGTCCAGCGGCGGCTCGTCCAGCGCGATCAGGAACCCGAAGCCGACGGTCACCGCGGACACCCCGAGCGGCAGCATCAGCAGCGCGTCGAAGCCCCTCACGAGCCGGCCCGCCCGCCGGGTGAGCGCGGCGGCGGCGAGTCCGCCGACGAGCAGGGCGATGGCGGTCGCGGCGGCCGCGTAGCGCAGCGAGTTCCCGACCGCCTCGATCGGCGGGACCAGGAAGATTCCGCTCTCGTCACTGGTCAGCGCCTTGTAGTAACCGAAGCCGGGTGCGTCGAGCGACCGCTCCACCAGCACGCCCAACGGCAGCAGGATCAGCACGACGACCGTCATGAGGACCACGCCCAGTAGTGCCCACTGCCCGGCCCCGCGCGGTCGCCGGGCGGTGAGCGAGGCGTCCACCAGGCGCAGGGCGGTCTCCCGCCGCCGTACGGTCCAGGCGTGCACGGCGAGGATCAGCCCGACCGCGGCGAACTGCACCAGCGTCAGCACGGCGGCGGTGGACAGGTCGAAGATCTCCGAGGTCTGCCGGTAGATCTCCACTTCGAGGGTGGAGAACGTCGGCCCGCCGAGGATCTGCACCACCCCGAACGAGGTGAAGGTGAACAGGAAGACCATCAGCGCGGCGGCGGCCACAGCGGGCGCGAGCGCCGGGAGGGTCACCTTGCGCCAGGCCGCGAACGGGGACGCGCCGAGCATCCGCGCGGCCTCCTCCTGCCGCAGGTCGAGCTGCGACCAGAGCCCGCCGACGGTCCGTACGACGACCGCGTAGTTGAAGAACACATGCGCGAGGAGGATCGCCCAGACCGTCGTGTCCAGCCGTACGCCCCACAGCTCGTCGAAGAGCCCGCCGCGCCCGACCAGTGCGAGGAACGCGGTCCCGACGACCACGGTCGGCAGGACGAACGGCACGGTCACGACCGCCCGCAGAAGGTCCTTGCCCCTGAAATCGAAGCGCGCGAACACATACGCGCCGGGGAGCGCGATCGCCAGCGTGAGAGCGGTCGACACGAGCGCCTGCCAGGTGGTGAACCAGAGCACGTGCCGGATGCCGGCATCCCCCAGCACCTCCCCGATCCGCCCGAGGTGCCAGGTGCCTTCCGCCTTGAGCCCCCGGACGACGATCGCGGCGACGGGGTAGGCGAAGAAGACCCCGAAGAAGAAGACGGGCACCGCCATGAGACCGACCCGAGCCGCCCCGCCCGACCGACCAGGACGGGGAGGATGGGGTGAACGGGGTCGACGGGGTCGACGGGGTCGACGGGACGGACGAGATCGACGCGCTACGGCTTGTGCCGCCCCGACGTCCCCGGCCGCCCCGACGCCCTCGGCCGCCCCGACGCCCTCGGCCGCCCCGACGCCCTCGGCCGCCCCGACGCCCTCGGCCGCCCCGACGCCCTCGGCCGCCCCGACGCCCTCGGCCGCCCCGACGCCCTCGGCCGCCCCGACGCCCTCGGCCGCCTCGGCTGCCTCGGCTGCCTCGGCCGCCTTGACTACTTCAGTACGAGGGAGGTCCACGACTTGACCCACTGGTCACGGTTCTCGGCGATCTTCTCCGGCGCCATGGTCTCGGGGTCCTTCGCCGCGGGCCCGTACTCGGTGAACTCGGCCGGCACGGACGCTCCCTCGACCACCGGGTACACGAACATGTTGAGCGGCATGTCCTCCTGGAAGCGCTTCGAGATCAGGAAGTCGATCAGCGCCTTGCCGCCCTCGGCGTTCTTCGCGTTGCTCAGCAGCCCCGCGAACTCGATCTGCCGGAAGCAGGTGCCCTCGGCGACCCCGGTCGGCGCGGTCTTCGGGCGCGGGTCCGCGTAGACGACCTCGGCGGGCGGCGAGGAGGCGTACGAGACGACGAGCGGCCGGTCACCCCCGGCCTTCCTGCCGTCCGTCGATCCGGAGAACTCCTGGTAGTACGCCTGCTCCCAGCCGTCGACGACCTTCACACCGTTGGCCTTGAGCTTCTCCCAGTAACCCTCCCAGCCTCCGTCGCCGTACTTCGCGGCCGTACCGAGGACGAAGCCGAGTCCCGGCGAGGAGGTGGAGGCGTTCTCGGTGACGAGAAGGTCCTTGTACTCGGGCTTGATCAGATCGTCGAAGGTCTTCGGCGGCTCGATCTTGTTCTTCTCGAAGTACGCCTTGTCGTAGTTGACGCAGATGTCACCCGAATCGATGGGCGTGACCCGGTGCTCGTCCTTGTCCAGCTGGTACTCGGCCCCGACCTTGTCGAGCCCCTTCGCCTCGTACGACTGGAAGAGGCCGTTGTCGAGCGCTCGCGAGAGCAGCGTGTTGTCGACGCCGAAGAAGACGTCGCCCTGCGGGTTGTCCTTGGTCAGGATGGCCTGGTTGACGGCCTGCCCTGCGTCGCCGCTCTTCAGTACCTTGACCTTGTACCCGGACTCCTTCTCGAACGCCTTCAGCACGTCCTTGGAGTAGGCGAAGGAGCCGTGGCTGACGACGGTGACGGTCTTGGTGCCGCCGGCGCCGGTGTCGTCCGAGGACGAGCCGCACGCGGACAGCGCGGCGAGCCCGAGGCCGACGACGAGAACCGTTGCTCTCCTGGTGATGCCCACTGAATTCAATCCTCCTGGAGGTGACCAGGAAGAGACGCGGCCCTGCCCGGGCCCCTCGTCGCTTCGAGGGTCCCGGGCAGGGCGCAACAGCTTGAGTGATGACCGAACTTCCTACCCAGAATGACCTGGGCGAGGTTCAGAGGGTCTGCGGCCCGAATGCCGCACTCTCAGCGCTGTGGCGCTCCCCTGTCGGAATATGAATATGTACGTACGGGTCTCAGACTACCTCTCGGTCGCCGCGAGCTGACCGCACGCCCCGTCGATCTCCTGGCCCCGGGTGTCCCGGATGGTCACCGGCACGCCGTGGGCGGCGATGGCCTCGACGAAGGCCTTCTCGTCCTCGGGCCGGGAGGCGGTCCACTTGGAGCCCGGAGTCGGGTTCAACGGAATCAGGTTCACATGCACCGGCTTGCCCCTGAGCAGCCGGCCCAGCCGGTCACCGCGCCATGCCTGGTCGTTGATGTCCCGGATCAGCGCGTACTCGATGGACAGCCGACGCCCGGACTTGGCCGCGTACTCCCATCCGGCGTCCAGGACCTCGCGCACCTTCCACCGGGTGTTCACGGGGACGAGGGTGTCGCGCAGTTCGTCGTCCGGCGCGTGCAGGGAGATGGCGAGCCGGCACTTGAAGCCCTCGTCGGAGAACCGGTGGATGGCGGGCACCAGTCCGACCGTGGACACGGTGATCCCGCGCTGCGACAGCCCCAGCCCGTCCGGCTCCGGATCGGTGAGCCGGCGAATGGCCCCGACGACCCGGTTGTAGTTGGCGAGCGGCTCGCCCATCCCCATGAAGACGATGTTGGACAGCCGCGCGGGCCCGCCGGGAATCTCACCGTCCCTGAGCGCCCTCATCCCGTCCACGATCTGATGGACGATCTCGGCGGTGGACAGATTTCGGTCCAGCCCGGCCTGACCGGTCGCGCAGAACGGACAGTTCATCCCGCATCCGGCCTGCGAGCTGATGCACATGGTGACCCGGTCCGGGTACCGCATGAGCACCGACTCCACGAGCGTCCCGTCGAACAGCCGCCACAGCGTCTTGCGCGTGGTCTCCTGGTCCGTCGACAGATGCCGCACGACCGTCATCAGCTCCGGAAGCAGCGCCTCCTGGAGCTTCGTCCGCGCACCCGCGGGGATGTCGGTCCACTGCTCCGGGTCGTGCGCGTACCGCGCGAAGTAGTGCTGCGACAGCTGCTTGGCGCGAAACGGCTTCTCCCCGATCGCGGCAACAGCCTCCTTCCGCTCCACAGGCGAAAGATCAGCAAGATGCCGCGGCGGCTTCTTGGCTCCGCGGGGGGCGACGAATGTGAGTTCTCCGGGCTTCGGCATAACCCACCCAGTGTCGCAGATCAATTTGTATGGCCCCGGCCAGTCGTCGGTTCAGAAGACTCCGCCCACCACGCCCACGACCCACGCACCGTAGTTCTTCCAGCGATGGGACATACGGCAGTACAACCGCGGCTTGCGCCGGCCCGCCTGGTCGATGAGTGTCTCGCACCATCGGCACGGCAGATCGCCGTGATACCTGCCGTCGTCCCCCACCCGCGCTCTCCCCATGGACACGGACTCTATCGACGTCTGCCGATCTCGCGAGGGGGCTACGGAGAATGGGCCCCGCCCTGGAACCAGGACGGGGCCCACTCACCTCAGCGTGCTCGATCGACGGTCAGCCCGAGCCCACGAACAGCACCAGCAGCAGCCAGACCACCGGGGCCGTCGGGAGCAACGAGTCCAGGCGGTCCATGATGCCGCCGTGGCCCGGCAGGAGCGTGCCCATGTCCTTGATGCCGAGGTCCCGCTTGATCATGGACTCGCCGAGGTCGCCCAGCGTGGCGCTGGCCGCGACGGCGAGACCGAGGAGCAGTCCCTGCCACCAGGCACCGCCGTCGATGACGAACTCCATGAGCAGCGCGCCCGCGACCATGGCGAAGGCGATCGCGCCGAGCAGCCCCTCGCGGGTCTTGCCGGGACTGATGCGCGGCGCCAGCTTGTGCGTGCCGAAGCGCCAGCCGACGGCGTACGCGCCCGTGTCGCTGACGACGGTGAGCAGCAGGAACACCAGGACCCGCTGCGGCCCGTCGTCGGCGGTGAGCATGAGCGCGACGAACGTGGCCAGGAACGGCACGTAGAAGGCGGCGAAGACCCCTGCCGTGACATCCTTCAGATAGTTCTCCGGCGGTTCCGTCATCCGCCAGACGAGGACGGCCAGCGCGGTGAGCGCCATGGCCACCCAGGCCCCCTCGGGCCCGCGGACATAGCCGGCGACGACCATGGCCGCCCCGCCGACCGCGAGCGGCACGAGGGGCGCCCTGATGCCCTTGCGTTCCGCCAGGCGCGAGGTGAGCTCCCACAGCCCCACCACCACGGCGACCGCTATCACCCCGACGAAGGCCGCCTTGACGATGAACAGCGAGGCGACGATGACCACACCGAGTCCGACGCCGACCCCTATGGCGGCGCCCAGGTCACGGCCCGCGCTCTTCTTCTGCGGGGCGGGCTGCGGGGCGTCGGGCATGGGCTCCGGCTTCTGCGACGCCGCCCCGTGGGGCTGCGCCGACGGCGTCTCGTCGCGGAACGGGGGACCGGCCTGCCGAGCGGCCCCCCGGTCGTCGTCCTGGTTCCCGCCATGCGCGGGTACATCGGGCACGATGGGCATGGGGCGAGTCTGCTGGGCCTCAGGCGCATCGTACGTGGGACCCGCCGGGGCATGCCCCTGGACAGGTCCCCGGTCGGTCGGCGCCCAGTACCCGGCTTGTGGCGGCGCCCCCCAGGAAGAGTCGTTCATCAGACCTCGAGGAGCTCCGCTTCCTTGTGCTTGAGCAGCTCGTCCACCTGAGCGACGTACTTCGCGGTGGTGTCGTCGAGCTCCTTCTCCGCACGACGGCCCTCGTCCTCGCCGACCTCGCCGTCCTTGACGAGCTTGTCGATCGCGTCCTTGGCCTTGCGGCGGACGGAGCGGATGGACACCTTGGAGTCCTCCGCCTTGCTCTTGGCGACCTTGATGTAGTCGCGGCGGCGCTCCTCCGTCAGCTCGGGGAACACCACCCGGATGATGTTGCCGTCGTTGCTCGGGTTGACGCCGAGATCGGAGTCGCGGATCGCCTGCTCGATGTTGCGCAGGGCCGTCTTGTCGAACGGGGTCACCACGGCCATGCGCGGTTCCGGCACCGAGAACGAGGCGAGCTGGTTGATCGGCGTCAGCGCACCGTAGTAGTCAGCCACGATCTTGTTGAACATCGCCGGGTGCGCACGACCGGTGCGGATCGCGGCGAAGTCGTCCTTGGCGACCACGACGGCCTTCTCCATCTTCTCCTCGGCCTCGAGGAGGGTCTCTTCGATCACCACTTGCTCCTGCGTGTCTTGAGTAGGCCCGGCAGCTGTACTTGGTCTGGTCGGCGGCCGGCTGCGTCGCGTCTTGTTCCTGCACGGTTCCCGACCGGCAGGACATTGTCCATCCCCCGGTCAGGCTCCGTCCCCCGGGCAGGGGAAGGACCCGGTCAGGCCCGGCTTCCCTGATCACCCACGAGAGTGCCGATCTTCTCACCCTTGACGGCCCGCGCGATATTGCCCTCCTTGAGAAGCTCGAACACGAGGATCGGGAGCTTGTTGTCACGGCAGAGCGTGATCGCGGTGGCATCGGCGACCTTCAGCTCGCGGGTGATCACCTCGCCATAGCCGAGGGAGTCGAACTTGACCGCGTCCGGGTTGGTCTTGGGGTCGGAGTCGTAGACCCCGTCCACGCCGTTCTTGCCCATCAGCAGCGCCTCGGCGTCGATCTCCAGGGCGCGCTGCGCGGCGGTGGTGTCGGTGGAGAAGTAGGGCATACCCATACCGGCGCCGAAGATGACCACACGGCCCTTCTCCAGGTGGCGCACGGCGCGCAGCGGGATGTACGGCTCGGCGACCTGGCCCATGGTGATGGCGGTCTGGACGCGGCTGTCGATGCCCTCCTTCTCCAGGAAGTCCTGGAGGGCGAGGCAGTTCATGACCGTGCCGAGCATGCCCATGTAGTCGGAGCGGGCCCGGTCCATGCCGCGCTGCTGGAGTTCGGCGCCGCGGAAGAAGTTGCCGCCGCCGATGACGACGGCGATCTCCGCGCCGTCGCGTACGACGGCCGCGATCTCCCGGGCGATCGCGTGCACCACGTCGGGGTCGACGCCGAGGCCACCGCCCCCGGAGAACGCCTCTCCGGACAGCTTCAGCAGAAACCGGCCGCTCAATTTGCCGTCGTCGCTCTTCTGGGGCTTGGTGGTCATGGAGATCTCGCCTCTTTACGTGTCGCACATACGAAGAAGGCCATTGCCGGTGGGGTGGTGTTCGCATCCCATGCGCGGCAATGGCCTCCTCGTCAGATCTGCTGTCGTCCGCATCGCGTCACGCGCGCACGGGGCGGCGTACACGAACGACTGCACTCGACCCTATCGGGGCCGGGCGCTGGTCGCGTAACGGACTCAGATGCCGACCTTGATGCGCGTGAAGCGCTTCAGGGTGACACCGGCCTCGTCCAGAACCTTCTGGACGGACTTCTTGTTGTCCAGCGCGTAGGGCTGGCCGAGCAGCGTGGCGTCCTTGAAGAAGCCGTTGAGGCGACCCTCGACGATCTTCGGCAGGGCGGCCTCGGGCTTGCCCTCGGCGCGGGTGGTCTCCTCGGCGACGCGGCGCTCGGACTCGACGACCTCGGCCGGCACGTCCTCCTTGGAGAGGTACTTCGGCGCGAAGGCGGCGATGTGCTGGGCGACACCCTTGGCGAGGTCGGCGTCGGCCTTGTCCAGCTCGACCAGGACACCGATCTGCGGAGGCAGGTCGGGCATGGTGCGGTGCATGTAGGCGAAGACGAAGCCGTCGGCGAACTGCGCGAAGCGGTCGAGGACGATCTTCTCGCCGAGGTTGGCGTTGGCCTCGTCGACGTACGCCTGGACGGTCTTGCCGGCCTCGATCTCGGAGGCGAGCAGGGCGTCGAGGTCCGCCGGGGAGGTCGCGGCGACGTGCGCGGCGATGGCGTTCGCGGCGGCCTGGAACTTCTCGCCCTTGGCGACGAAGTCCGTCTCGCACTTCAGCTCGACGAGGACACCGGAGGTGTTGTCGTCGGCGATGAGGGAGACCACGGCGCCGTTCTCGGCGGAGCGGCCCTCGCGCTTGGCGACGCCCTTCTGGCCCTTGATGCGCAGGGCCTCGACGGCCTTGTCGACGTTGCCCTCGGCCTCGTCCAGCGCCTTCTTGCAGTCCATCATGCCGGCGCCGGTGAGCTCGCGGAGCTTCTTGACGTCGGCGGCGGTGTAGTTCGCCATGATCTGTGAATCTCTTCTCGGAGTTCGAAGTCTCGAAGTCGGCGTCCGCCGCCGCTCGTAGGGCGGGCGCCCGCCGAAGATCTACGGGCTGCAGGTGAACGGCGGGTGGCGCGCTCGGCGCCACCCGCCGTCATGTCGACAGCCCTACGACCGTGAAGGTCAGGCCTGCTCGGCGTCCGCGGCCGGAGCCTCGGCGGACGGAGCCTCGGCGACGGGGGCCTCGGCGACGGGGGCCTCGGCAGCGGCCTCGGCCGGAGCCTCAGCGGCAGCCGGGGCCTCAGCGGCGGCCGGAGCCTCGTCGGCCTTCTTCTCGCCCTCGAGCAGGTCGCGCTCCCAGGCGGCCAGCGGCTCGCCCGCGGCCTTGTCGCCCTTGCCCTCGGTGGCGACGCGGGAGCGGGAGATGAGACCCTCGGCGACCGCGTCGGCGATCACACGGGTGAGCAGCGTGACGGAGCGGATCGCGTCGTCGTTGCCGGGGATCTTGTAGTCGACCTCGTCGGGGTCGCAGTTGGTGTCAAGGATGGCGACGACCGGGATGTTGAGCTTCCGGGCCTCGCCGACCGCGATGTGCTCCTTCTTGGTGTCCACGATCCAGACGGCGCTGGGCACCTTCTGCATCTCGCGGATACCACCGAGGGTCTTCTCCAGCTTGGCCTTCTCACGCGAGAGGACCAGGAGCTCCTTCTTGGTCAGACCCGACGACGCGACGTCCTCGAAGTCGATCTGCTCGAGCTCCTTGAGGCGCTGCAGACGCTTGTAGACGGTCGAGAAGTTGGTGAGCATGCCGCCCAGCCAGCGCTGGTTGACGTAGGGCATGCCGACGCGGGTGGCCTGCTCGGCGATGGCCTCCTGCGCCTGCTTCTTCGTGCCGACGAACATGACCGTGCCGCCGTGGGCGACGGTCTCCTTGACGAACTCGTAGGCGCGGTCGATGTACGACAGCGACTGGAGCAGGTCGATGATGTAGATGCCGTTGCGCTCGGTGAAGATGAAGCGCTTCATCTTCGGGTTCCAGCGACGGGTCTGGTGACCGAAGTGGACGCCGCTCTCCAGCAGCTCCCGCATCGTGACGACGGCCATGGCCGTTCTCCTTGAATTTCTCGGTTGTGCCGCGAGAACCGGACGGCTCCCGCGCCTGACGCCCGCGATGCGCCGTTGCCACTGAGGACCGAGGGGCGCTGATACGGACCGTCCGACGAATCTGACGGACCTCGTACCGGGGCGTGCGAAGTCGACCCGGTGACCCGGATCGCCACCAGAAGTGTACGGGACCCGCGAGGCCCCGGGTGACGCCGTTATCCACAACCGACGAGTAGTCCACAGCTCCCGGCCATGATCGCGCCACTCGCGGGACGCTTCCCCCATGTCCGACGAGATGCCTGACGAGATGAGTCGCAAGATGCCTCACCAGATGCCTCACGGGGGCACCTCCCCGCGACGTGTCCGCCCGTGGCGGGCCCTGCTGCTGTGCCTGTTGCCGGCGCTCCTGCTCACGGCCTGGACGACCGCGCCCCGCGCGGCCCCGCGACAGGACGCCACCCCGGCGGCACCGGGGGCCGTGGAGCCCGTCCCCGCCGTGGAGCCCGTCCCCGCCGTGGCGCGCGCCTGGCCCGTCGGCCTGCGCCCCCTGGTGGCCCGGGCCTGGGAGCCTCCGCCCACCCCCTACGCACGAGGCCACCGGGGCGTCGACCTCTCCGCACCGGCCGGTTCCCCGGTTCGCGCGGTGGCCCCGGGACGCGTCGCGTTCGCCGGCCGGGTGGCGGGCCGGGGAGTCGTCTCGATCGAACTGACCGGCACCGGCGACCCACCCCTGCGCACGACCTACGAACCGGTGCGGACCTCGGTGAAGAAGGGCGACGCGGTGACGGCGGGCACCCCCTTGGGCACCCTGGAGGCCACCCCGTCCCACTGCCCGACCGCATGCCTCCACTGGGGCCTGCGCAGAGGCGACAGCTACCTGGACCCGCTCTCACTGCTCCCGCCGTGGCTGCTCCGTCGGGGCCCTTCACGCCTGCTACCCCTGGCGTAGCCGCAGGCGCCCGAAGGCCCGACGGCCCGAACGGTCCGGCCGAGAGGGCTCAGCCCCGCACACCCCGCAGAGCCATCCCCACGGCAGCCTCGGTGATCGTCGCCGGATCCTCCGCGGCCCCCAGCTCGATCCGCCGCACGGCCGCGTCCACGACGCCCTGGAGCAACATCGCACCCAACCGGGGCTCAGCCTGCCCGAGCTCCGCCAGCGCCTCCACAATCATCGCGACGAGCCCTCCGTGCGCGGCCCGGATCTTCTCCCGCGCGCCGGCGTCCAGCTCACTCGCCGAGATCGCCACCACGGCCCGGTGCCGCCGGTCCCCGACCAGTTCCAGCTGCTTGCGGACGTACGCCTCGACCTTGCCCTCGGGCCGCTCGACCGCTGCCATCGCGGCCTCGACCTCCGCCGCCCAGACGGGAAAGTCGACCTGGCACAGCTCCTCGACGACGGCCGCCCGCGAGCGGAAGTACTCGTACACGGACGACCGCGCCAGCCCCGTACGTTCGGCGAGCGCGGGGAACGTCAACGCCTCCGTCCCACCCTCGGACAACAGCGATCGAGCCGCGTCCAGCAGGGCGGCTCGCTGCATCGACCGGTGCTCGGCCACGGAGGCCGCTCGAATCCTTGGCACGACATCCACTTTACGGACGGACCGCCACCCACGGGAGTGCCTCTCCCGAAGCGCCCTGGCCGACGTCCTTCCGACGGCCGCCGGACGGACGTCCGACGCCCTTCCGACGACCATGGACGGCCCTACGCCACCCACGGGGCCCGCAGCCACCGCCCCACACCCGCGCCACAAACCCACCCCTCTGCCCCGGACCGCACCCGACATTCGGCCGGATCGAGAGGGTCAACGGCCGAAACTCGCCAGCTTCGCCCGCAGCTGCAGCACGGACTTCGTGTGGATCTGGCTCACCCGGCTCTCGGTGACCCCCAGCACGTTCCCGATCTCAGCGAGAGTGAGCCCCTCGTAGTAGTAGAGCGTGACGACGGTCTTCTCGCGCTCGGGCAGCGTGTTGATGGCACGTGCCAGGAAACGGCGCAGCTCCCGGTCCTCCGCGACCTCGACGGGGTTGTCCGCGGCGGTGTCCTCCAGCGTGTCCATCAGACTCAGCCGGTCGCCGCCCTCGCCCCCGACGTGCAGCAGCTCCTCCAGAGCCACCACGTTGGCCAGCGACAACTGGCTGAAGACCGAGTGCAGTTCGTCGACCGCGATTCCCATCTCGGCGGCGACCTCGCCCTCGCTCGGCGTGCGTCTGAGCCGCGACTCCAGCGTGGCGTAGGCCCGCTCGACGTTGCGGGCCTTCTGCCGCACCGACCGGGGGATCCAGTCCAGCGCGCGCAGTTCGTCGATCATGGCGCCCCGGATCCGGGTGATCGCGTAGGTCTCGAACTTGATCTCCCGGTCGATGTCGAACTTCTCGATCGCATCGATGAGCCCGAAGACCCCGGAGGAGACGAAGTCCGCCTGCTCGACGTTGGTCGGCAGGCCGACGCTCACCCGGCCCGCCACGTACTTCACCAGCGGTGAGTAGTGCAGGATCAGCTGCTCGCGCAGCCGGTCGTCGCCCGTCGTCTTGTATGTCCGCCACAGCTCGTCGAGTGTCGAGGGGGCGGGCGGGCGCACGGTGCCGCGAGCGGTGGAGGGTGCCGCCGCCCGGTCAGACCCGGAGGTGTGCTGGGGCATTCGTCGCCTTGTGCCGTTCTGCCGTGAACTGGGGGTGCCTGGGTGAGCTGTCGGTCTGATGTCGAGTTGCCTGTCCTGAGTCGGAATCCTCGTGAGCGTAGCGTGACTGGGGAGTCGCAGTGCGCGAAGGCCGAGGGATCGCCGATGCGCAGATACGTTCCGCTGGCCCCCCACCAGGGCTCGACGATCGCGGGGTGCGACCGCTTCGGCGCGTCAACTGCCGGAAACGGCAAGGCCGTCGGCATTCCCCCGGACGGCCGAACACGCTCCGTCAACCCGACCTCCGATCGGGCGAGACGGAGATCATCGCCTGGCGTGTCAACTTCCAGCCGTCGCCGTGTCGTTCGACGTAACCGAGTGCGCGCAGTTCGTACAGTCTCCCGACCGCGTCGTCCACGGTCGTGCCCGCGCCGCGCGCGATCTCCTCGGGGGCCGCGCTCCCCCGCCCCGGCAACGCTGACAGCACCTGGCGCGCGCCGGGTTCCAGCAGGTCACGGGGGAGGACGGGACCTCTGCGGTCAGGCGCCAGCTCTCCCATGTCACCCACCAGCTCGACGACTTCGGCGGCGTCGGAGACGAGGACGGCGTCACCCCGCAGCAGGTCGTGCACGCCGGCCGAGAGCGCCGAGGTGGCGGGGCCCGGCACCCCCATGGCGAACCGGCCCAGCCGCTGTGCCGCCCGCGCCGTGACCAGCGCGCCACTGCGGTAGGCCGCCTCCACGACCACAGTGCCCCTGGTGAGCGCGGCGATGACCCGGTTCCGCTGGATGAAGCGGCTCGGCGTCGGGTGCTCCCCGGGCGGCAACTCCCCGACCACGAGCCCCTGTTCCGCGATCCTGCCGATCAGCTGGACGTGTCCCCGGGGATACGGCCGGTCCACCCCGCAGGCCAGCACCGCGACGGTCGCGCCGCCGACCCCGAGCACGCCCCGGTGCGCGGCGCCGTCCACGCCGTACGCGCCCCCGGACACCACCACCCACCCCCGCTCGGCGAGATCCGCGGCCAGGGACGCCGCCATGTGTGCGCCGTACTCCGTACAGGCCCGCGCCCCCACGACCGCGACCGACCGCAATGCCCACATCCGCACGTTGGCCTTCCCCCGCACCCACAACCCCAAGGGCCGCCCGTCCCCGAGATCATCAAGCTGCCCGGGCCACTCCCCGTCCCCGGGGATGAGGAAACGGACTCCGGCGTCCTGCGCCCGGGCGAGGTCGCCCGTCGGATCCGCACGTGCGGCCCGGGCACACAGGCCCGCCCACCGCTTCTCGGAAGCCTCGGGCAGCGGTGGCCCACCCCGGGAGACTCTCCGCACCACCTCCCGGGCCCCGAACTCCCGCAGCCATCGCCCGCCGACTTCGTCACCGGGTTCGAGGACTCGGGCCAGAAAGGCCCGGTCGAGCCGCTCGCCCTCGGGCACCTCTACGCCGCCCGTCATGGCACGCCCACCGATCCACCACACGCTTCGGGCCTCACGTCAGCGCGCCGATCGCCATCGGCACCCCACGCGGGACCCCGGTGCGCAGTTGCAGACCCAGGTTGACGTCCGCCGCGTCAGGGCGGTCATGGCCGACGAGGTCGGCGATGGTCCAGGCGACCCGGAGCACCCGGTCCAGTCCGCGCGCGGACAGCACACCCCGCTCCAGGCAGCGCTCTGCCTCGTCCATCGCACCCGGGGCCGCGTGCCACCGGTTGCGGAGTTCGCGCCCCGGTACTTCGCTGTTGGTCCGCCAGGGTGTGCCCCGCAGACGTTCGGCCGCACGCTCCCTGGCCGAGCGCACGCGGTCGGCCACCGTCGCCGTGGATTCGCCCCGAGCCCCACGCCTTGTGAGCTCGGTCCGGGTGACCCGGTCGACCTCGACCCGCAGGTCGACCCTGTCCAGCAGCGGCCCGGAGAGCCGGGCCTGGTATCGGCGGATCGACGCGGGCGGGCACTCGCAGAGATCGTCCGTCCGCGAGAACCTGCCACAGGGGCAGGGATTCGCGGCAAGGACCATCAAGAACTTCGCCGGGAACCGGACCACGCCCGCACTGCGCGCGATGACCACATGCCCCGACTCCAGCGGCTGCCGCAGGGCATCGAGCGCCTGGCTGCCGAACTCGGGGGTCTCATCGAGGAAGAGCACCCCGCGGTGGGCGAGAGAGACCGCTCCCGGGCGGGCGACCCCCTGACCGCCGCCGACCAGGGACTGCATCGTGGCCGAGTGGTGAGGTGCGCAGTAGGGCGCGTCGTCGACCAGCGGCTTCCCCGCAGGGAGCAGGCCGGCGATCGAGTGGACCGCCGTGACCTCCAGCGACTCCTCCCTGGCCAGCTTCGGCAGGATGGTCGGCAGCCGCTCGGCGAGCATCGTCTTGCCCGCGCCCGGCGGGCCTTCGAGGAAGAGGTGGTGCCCACCTGCCGCGGCGACCTCCACGGCGGTCCGGGCCGCGAGCTGACCGACGACATCGGCGAGGTCATGGCCCAGGTCCCGCTGCGCGGCCCCCGCCGTGTGCATCCCGGTGGCAGCTCCCGTGCCCGGCAGGCGGAGCCCTGCCAGGAGTGGGTCCGGGCGTCCCTCGTCGGGCTCCTCGTCCGGCACGGGTTCGTCCGCGAGCACGGCGATCAGTTGCCGCAGGGTGCGCACGCCCAGTACTGAGACACCAGGCACCAGCGAAGCCTCCGCCGCCGCGCATTCCGGCACCACCACCTGCTCGTATCCGGCCTCGGCGGCGGCCAGGACCGCGGGCAGGATGCCCCGGACCGGCCGGACCCGTCCGTCGAGGCCGAGTTCTCCGATCATCACGATGTCGGAGAGCACCCTCGGATCGATCCGCTCGGAGGCCCCCAGCACCGCGCAGGCCACCGCCAGGTCGAAGCCACTGCCTGCCTTCGGCACCGACGCCGGGCTGAGGCCCACGGTCAACTTCTTCTGCGGCCATTCGGCACCCGAATTCACCACCGCCGCCCTGACCCGATCCTTGCTCTCCGTCAGGCTCTTGTCCGGCAGTCCCACCAGCGTGAAGGCCGCCACGCCAGGTTCCAGGTCAGCCTGGACCTCGACCACGACCCCCTCGACGCCGACGAGGGCCACGGAGCACGTGCGGGCGAATCCCATCAGGCCGCTCCCCTCACGTGTTCCACGACGGGGGCGCCGCGGTCGGGGAGGACGACGCCGACGACGTCGATGCGGACGCCGCCCGGCGGGCTCCCCCCGTGTTCCTGGAGCCAGCGTTCGGCGAGGCGGCGCAGTCGTTCCGCCTTGGTCGGCGTGACCGCGGCCATCGGGTGTTCGAAGGGGCCGGCCCTACGGGTCTTCACCTCGCAGACGACGAGCGCGTCGCCGTCACGCGCCACGATGTCGACCTCGCCGGACCGCCCGCCGCGCCAGTTGCGCTCCAGGACCGTCATCCCGGCCTCGACCAGACGCCGCGCGGCCAGGTCCTCGCCGTATTTACCCAGCGCGCCCCGGGCATTGTTGCCTCGGGCCCCGTCACCTCGTGCCTCGCTCATGTCGGCACCACCTCCGGCGCCAACACTGAGGGCAGCTCAGCCCGCTAGTGGATCTTGGTGGACAAACTGCCGATTGTGGATATCTTCCTCACCCACACGCATGACGGCACCTCACCCCGAGCCACTCTCAGCTGCCCGGCAGCTCCAGATCGCTCTTGTTCAGCTCCTCGATGTTCACGTCCTTGAACGTGAGTACCCGCACCTGCTTCACGAAGCGAGCCGGTCGATACATGTCCCACACCCAGGCGTCCGCCATCGACACCTCGAAGAACACCTCACCCTGGACCGAGTGCACCTGCATCTCGTAGTCATTGGTGAGATAGAAACGCCGCTCGGTCTCGATCACGTATTTGAACAGACCGACGACATCGCGGTACTCCCGGTAGAGCTTCAGCTCCATCTCGGTCTCGTACTTCTCGAGGTCCTCGGCGCTCATGGCATGTTCCCCTTCAGCCGTGCGATCCCACCATTGTGCGCCAGTCCCGCGAGCCCCTAGACAATTTCGGTGTCGAGGACCACAGGTCTGGCGGGGGGACCCTCGTCGAGCAGTGTGCGAAGCAGTTCGGCGAGTCTGGTCGGGTACACCGTCTCATGCGTCCGGGCCAGTTCCCCGCACGTCCACCAGCGCGCTCCGGCCACACTGCGCCGTTCCAGCTCGGTGAGGCCCGCGGCGACGGGCACGACCTCCTCGTGCGCCTCGGGGGTCCGGGCGAGGTAGTACCACTCGTCCTGGTCCCAGCGGCGGCCGGCGAAGGGGAAGGAACACATCCGCCGCCAGAGCACGGGGCCGAGCTCTACGTCAGTGATCCCGGTCTCCTCCACGAGCTCCCGCAGAGCGGCCTCCTCCCGGGTCTCCGTGCCCTCTACACCGCCGCCCGGCGTGAACCACCAGTCGTCGGCCCGATCGTCCGGCTCATGCCCGTGCAGCAGCAGGACGCGCTCCCGGGGATCCAGCAGGATCACCCGGGCCACCTTGCGCAGCCCGCCCTCGTACGTGTCCCCTGCGCCCCCGACCGTGCCCTCAGCCGACACCGGCCGGCTCCGGCTGCGTCGTACGGCCGCGTCCGCCGAACCGCTTGGCGACGGGCCCGTAGGCCGCGCCGCCCAGCACGAGCACCATGCCCACGACCAGCGCGGTGGTGATCAGCCGCAGCGGACCCGGAGAGGACAGCGCGCCCAGCTTCTCGAAGCCCGTGGGGCGGGCCAGCATGCCGTCCATGGGCCAGACGACGGCGTCCACGCGCGCGTCCACATGGCTGCGCGGCACCGTGCCGTTGCCCGCCTCCGTGAGGTGGGCGGTGGAGTCCAGGGAGCCGCTGCGCTCGTCGCCGAGGAGGAACAGCCGGCCCTTGGGGACGGTGATCTCGGGGATCCCGGTCAGCTCGGCCTGCTCGCCCTCGGGGAGGTAACCCTCGTCGATCTGCTTGCCGTTGACGGTCAGCTTGCCGTCGGTGCAGCAGGCGACCGTGTCCCCGCCGACCGCGACGACGCGCTTGACCATGGGGGCGTTGCCCCAGGTCTCCTGCCGGAAGACCACGACGTCACCGCGCCTGATCTCGGACCCGTCCACCCGCTCGGCGAGTATGCGGTCCCCGGAGGTGATGGTGGGCGACATCGAGTCGGTGGGCACGGTGTAGGGCGCGTAGGCGACCGCGCCCCACAGGAAGCCGCCCAGGAAGAGGACACAGCCGAGGGCCACGGCCAGCCCCGACAGCTTGCTGCCGAGCCGTCCGTGGCCCTCGTCCGTTCGACTTGTCGTCCCGCTCATCCCAGTGCTCCCCAGGTCGGAGAATCGACCCTCCGGGGCGCCGGGCGGGCCGCGGAAGATCGGCGATCTGGGACGGCACCCTACCCGGCGGTACGCGTGCCAGAAACCCTCGGGCTCTCGGTGGCCAGAAGGCGACGTCGGCGCCACAGCACCAGCGGCACCGCGCCCGCGAGGCCGAGCGCGCCGGGGGCGGCGGCGCTCAGGTTCTGGTCGAAGGTGTCGGGAACCGGCAGCGTGGACCAGCGGGTGGGAGGCCAGGCGACCACGATGGCGCGGCCCACGGCCTGGCTCACGGGGACCATGCCCTTGTTGCTGTCGTTCTGGTGGTAGCGGGAGTCCAGCGAGTTCTGCCGGTGGTCACCCATGACCCAGATTTTGCCCTCGGGCACCTTCACCTTGAACTGGCCGCCGGTGTCGTCGACGGTGCAGGGGGTGTTGCCCGGGTACACGTACGGCTCGTTCAGCGCCTTGCCGTTGACCTTGAGCGGGCCGGTGCCCTTGCACTCCACGGTGTCGCCGGCCACGCCGACGACCCGCTTGATGAGGTCCTTCTCCTCGGCGGACGGCATCAGGCCGATCCAGCCGAGGACCCGCTGCACGGCGTTGGGCTCCAGCGTCGGCTCGCCGTCCAGCCAGCCGTCCGGGTCGTGGAAGACGACGACCTCGCCGCGCTCGGGTTCCGAGCCGAACCACGGGGTGAGCTTGTCGACCAGGACCCGGTCGCCCTCCTGCAGGGTGTTCTGCATCGAGTCGGAGGGGATGGAGAACGCCTGCACCAGGAACGTCTTGATCAGCAACGCGAGCACCAGCGCGATGCCGATCAGGATCGGCAGTTCCTTCCAGAAGGAGCGCTGCTTCTTCCTGGGCCGCTCGTCCTGGTCGCCGTCGCCGGCCGAGGTCCGGGCGCCGTCCTCGCCGTCCGTCGCGTCGCCGTCCGGGGAGTCACTCCCGGAGCCTGCGGGCCCCTCGGAATTCACCGCGTTCTCCACGTCCTCCACGTTCTCCGCGGCCGGGGAAGCCGCCTCGTCGGATCGCTCCGGCCGTTCTTCGGAACCACCGTGTCCGGACCGTGCGCCGACCGCCAAATCCCCCACATCCACTCCTCACTCCGTACCGCCGCCCGCGCCACAGCCGGTGCAGGCCCACCACTCCCATAACGAGCGGGAGTTCCGCAGGGGTCGGGAGGGGGATCAATCCGTTTCGATCCGCGGGGGCCACCCTATGCGAAGCGCCGAGGGCCGTGGTCGACCCGCTCGGCACGGCGGAGAACGTGTCAGGCTCCTCCAACTGCCCCCAGTGACCGACCGGCCAGGCGATGACGACCGCCCGACCGACGACGGAGTCCTCCGGCACCGTACCGCCGAACTGAGCCGTCTTCGAATCGTCGGACTGGTGGGCGCGCGAGTCGGCAGAGTTCTCCCGATGGTCGCCCATCACCCACAGGCGGCCCTGCGGCACGGTCACCTCGAACCGCTGGGTCGAGGGCTGGTTGCCGGGGTGGATGTACGCCGTCTCGTCCAGGGGCATGCCGTTGACCGTGACGCGACCCTGGGTGTCACAGCACTTGACGGTGTCTCCGCCGACCGCGACGACGCGTTTGATCAGGTCCTTCTCGTCGTCGGAGGGGAGCAGGCCGATGAACTGCAGGCCTTCCTTTATCTGCTTGATGACGATCGGGTCCTCGGTGGTGATCGTCGTCTGCTCGTCCTCCAGCCAGCCGCCCGGGTCCTTGAAGACGACGACGTCCCCACGGGTCGGTTTGGAGCCGAACCAGGGCGTGAGCTTGTCGACCAGGACGCGGTCGCCGATCTGGATCGTCTGCTCCATGGAGCCCGACGGGATCACGAACGCCTGGACGAGGAAGGTCTTGAGGACGAGGGCTATCAGGACGGCGACACCGACGAGGAGCGGGATCTCCTTGACCGCCGAACGCCGTCTGCGCCGCTTGATCTTGCGCGCGAGCTTGCGTCGCTCGACGCGGCTCGGCCGGGCGGCGCCGCCGGAGCGGCGCGTACCGGTGGGCAGCAGATTGTCGGCCGGGGTGCTGGGAGCGGCACCGCGGGGTTTGCCGCGGTTACCCATGCGCACCGCCGACGGCGGGCACGCGTGCGTACGCGTCGGCGCGGTCCAGACGCGTCCAGTGGTCGGCGGGCCAGACGATCCACTCGGCCCGGCCGATCACGGAGTCCAGGGGGACCATGCCGCCGCCAGGGGACCCGAGATGGTCACGGGAGTCACTGGAGTCACTGCGGTGGTCGCCGAGGAGGAACAGTCCGCCCTCGGGGACGACCACGTCGAAGGGTACGTTCGACGGGCTGTCGCCCGGGTACAGAAACGACGACTCGTCGACCCACCGGCCGTTCACCTCAAGCCTCCCCTCCTGGTCGCAGCAGACCACCCGGTCTCCCCCCACGCCGACAACGCGCTTGACGTAGTCGGCGTTCCCGAAATAGCCGGTGCCGTCGAACACGACGACGTCACCGCGCCGCGGCTCAGATCCGAAACGGTACGCCAACTTATTTACGAGAACGCGGTCCCCGATCCTCAATGAGTCGGCCATGGAGCTGCTGGGAATCTGGAACGGCTGCATCACGAAGTTGCTGAAGAGCGCCAGAAAAAGCAGGCAGATCAGCACGGTCAGGGTGTATCCCCCGCCCGGCACCCGCGCGGTGGTCCGGTCCACCCACGCGAAACGCGACCGCTCCTCCGACCCTCCTGTGTCGGAGATCTCCTCGGAGACCTCGGCGCCGGAAGGGCGGGGGGAACGGTCGCGTTCCATGTGCTGCTGTGCTTCGGTGTCCATCGGGGCCAGATCGTATCCGGCCCCGGTGTGACGACCTTTTGTGACTCGAACGCGCGATCAGTTGTCGCGCTTCTCCTTGATCTTCGCCGCCTTGCCGCGCAGCTCGCGCAGGTAGTACAGCTTGGCGCGACGGACGTCACCGCGGGTGACGAGCTCGATCTTCTCGACGATCGGGGTGTGCACCGGGAAGGTGCGCTCGACGCCGACGGAGAACGAGACCTTGCGGACCGTGAAGGTCTCGCGGACACCGGCGCCCTGGCGACGGATGACGACGCCCTTGAACTGCTGCACACGGGAGCGGTTGCCCTCGATGACGCGCACGTGGACGTTGACGGTGTCACCCGGGCGGAACGCCGGGATGTCGCTCCGCAGCGACGCGGAGTCGAGGGAGTCGAGCAGGTGAGACATTTCGTCTGCTTTCTTCGCCCATGCCACAGGTCATAGGCGGGAGCTAGGTGTTACGAGAGGATGCTGTCCGGGTCGGGGCGGGCGTCGTGTCCCCCTGTGGCAGGGGCGCGCGCCGGACGACGCACAACAGCGGCCTATTCTTCCACGCCCTCGGGCCGCCGCCAAAATCGGCCATGGGGCACCCCCTCCGGATCCGGCGCCCAGCCCAGGATGGAGAGCATCTCGCGGTCCTTCTTGTCGAAGGCCTTGGGGTCGCAGCGCTCGATGAGGTCGGGCCGGTTGGCGGCCGTGCGCTTGAGCGCCTCGTCCCGCCGCCAGCGCGCGATCCTGCCGTGGTGGCCGCTGAGCAGCACCTCGGGGATGTCCCGGCCGCGCCACTCGGGCGGCTTGGTGTACACCGGCCCCTCCAGAAGGTTGGCCATGGCGCCGGGCGCGAAGGAGTCGTCGCGGTGGGACTCGGCGTTGCCGAGGACGCCGGGCAGCAGTCGTGCCACGGCCTCGGTGACGACGAGGACGGCCGCCTCACCGCCGGCGAGGACGTAGTCACCGATGGACACCTCGTACACCGGCATGCGGGTGGCGTACTCGTCGATCACACGCCGGTCGATGCCCTCGTAGCGCGCCGGCGTGAAGACCAGCCAGGGGCGCTCGGAGAGTTCGACGGCGAGCGCCTGGGTGAAGGGGCGGCCGCTGGGGGTGGGGACGATGAGCGCGGGCCGGGCGGATCCCATCTCGTATCCCTGAGCCAGCACGTCGTCGAGTGCGTCGCCCCAGGGGTCGGTCTTCATGACCATGCCGGGGCCGCCGCCGTACGGGGTGTCGTCGACCGTGTTGTGCCGGTCGTACGTCCATTCCCGCAGGTCGTGGACGTGCACCTGGAGCTGTCCACGGGCGCGGGCCTTGCCGACGAGGGAGACGTTCAGGGGTTCGAGGTACTCGGGGAAGATCGTGACGACGTCGAGCCGCATCAGGACTCGTCCCGGGAGGACGCGATCTCCGCTTGGTCGTCGATCAGACCGGGCGGCGGGTCGATGACCGCCTTCTGCTCCTCCAGGTCGATCTCGGTGACGATGTCCCCGACGAACGGGATCATCACCTCGCTCCCGTCGGGCCGTTCGACGATGAACAGGTCCTGGGAGGGCAGATGCGAGATCTCGGTGATCCGGCCGACCTCGACGCCGTCCTTGGTGACCACGTCCAGGTCCATCAACTGGTGGTCGTAGTACTCGTCCTCCTCCTCCGGCAGTTCCTCCGGGTCCACCTCCGCGATCAGCAGGGTGTTGCGGAGGGCCTCGGCGGCGTTGCGGTCCCGGACGCCCTCGAAGCGCAGGAGCAGCCGACCGCTGTGGACACGGCCGGTCTCGATGGTGAGGGGGCCCGTCGAGGCGGGGTCCGTGAGCAGGACGGCGCCGGGGCCGAGCCGGAGTTCCGGTTCGTCGGTGCGGACCTCGACGGTGACCTCGCCCTTGATGCCGTGGGCGCGGCCGATCCGTGCGACTACGAGCTGCACTGTGCTCGATCTCCTGTCATACGACTCATACAACTCATACAACGCATGGGACTCATGCCACGCATACGACTACGGGCCGGGGACGGCCCAGTGGCCCTCCCCGGCCCGAGCCGGTGCTGCGATGTTCGTCAGCGGACGTGGTCCACGTCGACGAGGTCGACACGGACACCGCGGCCGCCGATAGCGCCCACGACGGTACGCAGGGCACGGGCGGTACGGCCGTTACGGCCGATCACCTTGCCGAGGTCGTCGGGGTGGACCCGGACCTCGAGTACGCGCCCGCGGCGCAGGTTGCGGGAAGCGACCTGCACATCGTCGGGGTAGTCGACGATGCCCTTGACGAGGTGCTCGAGAGCCTCCTCGAGCATGCTCAGGCCTCGGTCGACTCGGACTCGGCGGATGCCTCGTCCTTCTTGTCGGCCTTCTTCTTCTGGGTGATCGCCTCACCCTTGCCCTCGTCGTCGCCGCCCAGGGCCTCGAACGACGGGCGCGAGGACTTCGGCTGAGCCACGAGCAGCGGCGCCGGGGCGGGCTCGCCCTTGAACTTCTGCCAGTCGCCGGTCTTCTTCAGGATGGCGAGCACGGGCTCGGTCGGCTGCGCGCCGACACCCAGCCAGTACGCGACGCGGTCCTCGTCGACCTCGATGACCGACGGGTTGTACGTCGGGTGGTACTTGCCGATCTCCTCGATCGCACGGCCGTCACGGCGGGTGCGGGAGTCGGCGACGACGATGCGGTAGTGAGGCGAACGGATCTTGCCCAGACGCTTCAGCTTGATCTTGACTGCCACGGGAGTGGGTTCTCCTGGATTTGACGTGGTTGGGCACGGCGAGAGAGCCGCGTGGGGTTGCGGTACCCGAGTGCCCGATGGACGCGTCAGCCGGAGGAGAGAGGGGTCCTGTGCGACTGTCGAGTACAGCTAGCCATTGTGCCACACGCTGGGGTTCGCCTCTTACCGGGCGTGCACGCGGTCATGCCGAAGCGGCACCCGGCAGGGACTCGTTCACCGGGTGCCGCCCGCATCCACCCGTGCCACGTCCAGCGGCACGACTGCCCGCGGCGAGGGCGGACCACAGACCGACCGCGAACCGGATACGGCTGCCACGAGCAGCCGTCTGTTCAGCTCGCCGTCTCCTCGGCTCGCCCTCGCCTCACGCCGCGCCCACGACCTCCGGGATCCGGAAGGGCTTGCCGCAGCCGCCGCAGACGATGGGGGCCTGGGCGAGTACGGACGGGACCACGCGGACGTTGCGTCCGCAGTCGCACACGGCCTTGACGCGGACGCCGCCACCGGAGGAGCCGTGCCGGGCGGCCGGGCCCCGGAAGCTGCGGGCCGTGTCCGCGGAGGTCGCGGCGGTGTGGGCCTTGAGGGCGCGCTGCAGTCTGTCGATGGTCGGGCGATAGCGACGCTTGGCCTCGGGATTGAGCGTGACCAGCGAGAAACCGCTGCTGGGATGCGGCTCCTCGGGGTGGTCGAGGCCGAGCTCCTCGGCGATCGCGAGGAATCTGCGGTTGTGGTAGCGGCCGGCGCGTGAGGTGTCGCGGACCCCACGCGCGGCGGCGATGCCATGGACTGCCTCATGGAGCAGTCGCTCGAAGGAGAGCTCGTGCCCGCAAGCGGACGACGACTCTCCGATCAGGGACTCGGGAGCGGCAAGATCCGGCAGCTCGGGGTGGTGCCGTTGAATGTCGGCCCACGCCTGTGCCAGTTCTGCGGCGAGAACAGGTGGTGTCTGTGTCGTGCTCACGTAATGGCAACGAGCCTGAGTGCCCCTGTGTTCCGATTCCGGGCCATCCCAAATAATTTGCACGTACCCGTCAGTTGCCACTAGTGCGCCCTGACGAGGGCGGGTGCGCTGATCTGCGGAGAAGCCTCGCAGCTCGCCACAAGGCGGTACGTAGGCACACGTACGCCCCGGCGCGTAGACGAGGTCCGCGCGCCGGGGCACCTGAGTTCGGCAGATGCGCAAGGGACGTTTCGGTCGCTCTCCCGGCGGAACGGGGTGCTCTAGTAAGCGCGCGCCACGACGGCGACGTTACCGGGTGCGTCGTAGGAGTCGGGCACCGACCCGTCCTCGGCGACCAGACACCGTACCGTCACCGCGTGCTCCCCGAGCCGGTTCTCGCCGTCCTCGCCCAGCGTCGACCAGGGGATCCGCGCCCAGCCGCCGGCCGTGGCCGCCTCGATGGCCTCGTCGGGCGTGGACACCTCGGTCGTCCGGGACTCGCGCCGCTCGCGCGACTGCCGCAGCAGGAGCGCCTGGTCCTCCTCCAGGACGGTGGGGAGCAGGTGTACGAGCGAGTCGAGCGCGACCGGCTCCTTGCCGCCCGGGATGCGGCGGGCGAGCATCGCGGTGCCGTTCTCCAGGTCACGGGGGCCGACCTCGATGCGTACGGGCACGCCCTTCAGCTCCCAGTCGACGGCTCGGCGGCCGAACGGGACGTCCGTGCGGTCGTCCACCTGGACGCGGACGCCCGTCGCCTTCAGCCTCGCACCGAGGTCGCGGACCTTGGCCAGAACCGCGTCGTCGCCCTTGATCGCGACGACGACGGCCTGGACCTGGGCCAGCCGGGGCGGGACGCGGAGGCCGGCGTCGTCGCCGTGCATCATCACCAGGGCGCCGATCATGCGGGTGGTGGATCCCCAGGAGGTCTGCCAGACGAGTTCCTGCGTGCCGTCCTTCGACAGGTAGCGGGTGTTGAAGGCCTTGGCGAAGTTCTGGCCGAGTTCGTGGCTGGTGGCCATCTGCAGCGCCTTGCCGTCGCCCATCATGCCTTCAAGCGTGAGGGTGTTGATCGCGCCGGCGAAGCGTTCCTTGACCGTCTTGCGGCCCGGGACGACGTCCATCGCGAGGACGTTCACCATGAAGTCCTCGTAGACCTCCCGATGGATGTGCGCGGCGAAGTCGCGCGCCTCCTCGTACGTCGCGTGCGCCGTGTGGCCCTCCTGCCAGAGGAATTCGCTCGTGCGGAGGAAGAGGCGGGGGCGCAGCTCCCAACGGACCACGTTGGCCCACTGGTTGATCAGCAGGGGGAGGTCACGGTAGCTCTGCACCCACTTCGAGAAGGAGGCGTTGATGATCATCTCGGAGGTGGGGCGGACCACCGCGGGCTCTTCGAGGTCCTTGCCGCCGCCGTGCGTCACGACCGCCAGCTCGGGCGCGAAGCCCTCGACGTGTTCGGCCTCACGGGTGAGGTACGACTGCGGGATCAGCAACGGGAAGTACGCGTTCTGCGTGCCCGTCTCCTTGATCCGGGCGTCCATCTCCTGCTGCATCCGCTCCCAGAGGCCGTACCCGTACGGTCGGATGACCATGGTGCCGCGCACCGGACCGTTGTCGGCCAGTTCGGCCTTGGTGATCAGATCCTGGTACCAGCGCGGGAAGTCGTGCGCACGCGGCGTGAGAACGGGTGCCTTTGCCATGGCCGAATGGTACGGGGGCATATTGCGGCGATGTGAATTCTTTTTTCCATCCCTGGACACTTCGCAGAACGGTGTCCGAGACCCCTGGACGACTCGCCGGGTGCGGAGTTACCTGGCATACGGGGGGAGTGCGAGCGCGCACTGCCACGGGGGCCAGGAAATCCGGCAACGGCAACTCACGGCGGATTGGGGCGCTTTCGATATGACACCTACGCTCGTGCGGCAGCAACTGCCTCGCGCGGGAAGGGCAACCCGCGTGGACCGGTGTGCACGCGCGCGTGACTGGGCGGAGATCCAGGAACGGATGCTGGTACCGCTGTACGAAGCCGTGTACCGGCGGCTCGACGTCGGTACCGGGACGCGGCTGCTCGGCCTCGGCTGCGGGTCGGGGCTCGCGCTGCTGATGGCGGCGGGGCGGGGAGCCGCGGCCACCGGCGTCGACTCGGCGGCTCCGGAGAGAACGGCACTGGCACGGGAACGGCTGCGGCCGGAGTCCTGGGGCACGCGCGCGGGCGCCGCCACCCGGGTCGTCGAAGGTGCCCCCGAGGACGTGGCCCGTGCGCCCGATGAACCGCTCTACAACCTGGTGACCGCCTTCGAGCCGATCGGCTCTCTGGCCGGGGACTCCGAGGGGCTCGGCGAACTGCTCGCCGCCGCGACCCCGCTCGCGGAGCGCGGCACCCCCGTGGTCCTCGCCGGCTGGGGCCCACCGGAGCGCTGCACCACGTCCGCCGTGCTCCGCGTGGCCACGAAGCTCGCCGATCCCCTGCGCAGCACCGGCAGCTGGCGTCCGGCGCTGCGGGACGACCTGGAGGAGGTCGCCCAGCGGGCCGGTCTGAAACCGGACGGCTCCGGACGGGTGGCCTGCCCCTTCGGGTACGCCAACGTGGACAACGCCGTGCGAGGGCTGCTGTCGACCGGGCTCTTCGACGCGGCGATCGGGGCCACGGACCAGGACCAGGTGGACAAGGAACTGACCGAGGCGCTGCATCCGCACCGCCGTCGGGACGGGACGGTCTGGATGCCGAACGTCTTCCGCTACCTCATCGCACGGACGCCCTGAGAAGGTCTTCGCCACCTCTTCCGACGCGGGTGTGAACGGTGTTGCGAATGGTGTGAAGAAAGCGGGCCGGTAGCGCTTTCCCTTGGTCAAATGCCGTGCCGCGCGCCTAACCTGACGCATCGTCCAGGGGAACAACACATCCGCGTACGGGAGTTGCCAGCAGGAGCACCACGAGCGACACCACACCCATGCCGTCCACGCACACGGCAACCCGGCGCCGCGCGCCCGGCCACACCCCCCGGCCGGTCACGCGGCGTCCGCCGTCCCGGGCCTCAGCCCATGAACTTCTTGAACTCGTCCGGCAGCTCGAAGTCCTGACCGGCCTGCTGGCCCGGCAGTCCGAAGGCGCCGCCCTGGGCCGCGGCGGCCCGGCGCGCGGCCTCCTCCTGCTCCTGCTGCTTGCGCTTCATCGGGTTGCCCGAACGCTGCTTGCCCTTGGCCTGCTTGGGCTGCTTCTTGGCCCGGCCGGGACCGCCACCCATGCCGGGCATCCCCGGCATCCCGGGCATGCCGCCGCCCTGGGCCATGCGGGACATCATCTTGCGGGCCTCGAAGAACCGCTCGACGAGGTTCTTCACCGCGCTGACCTCGACACCGGAGCCCTTGGCGATACGGGCGCGGCGCGAGCCGTTGATGATCGTCGGCTCCTGACGCTCGGCCGGGGTCATCGACTTGATGATCGCGGCCGTGCGGTCGACGTCACGCTCGTCGATGTTGTTGATCTGGTCCTTGATCTGCCCCATGCCGGGCAGCATGCCGAGCAGCTTGCTGATGCTGCCCATCTTCCTGACCTGCTCCATCTGGGCCAGGAAGTCGTCGAGGGTGAAGTCCTGCCCCTTCTTGGACGCCAGCTTGGAGGCCATCTTGGCGGCCTCTTCCTGGCTGAAGGTCTTCTCCGCCTGCTCGATCAGGGTGAGCAGGTCACCCATGTCGAGGATGCGGGAGGCCATCCGGTCCGGGTGGAACGCGTCGAACTCGTCGAGCTTCTCGCCGTTCGACGCGAACATGATCGGCTTGCCGGTGACCGAGGCGATCGACAGGGCGGCACCACCGCGGGCGTCACCGTCGAGCTTGGAGAGGACCACGCCGTCGAAGCCGACGCCGTCCCGGAAGGCCTCCGCCGTGTTGACGGCGTCCTGACCGATCATCGCGTCGACGACGAAGAGGATCTCGTCCGGGGAGACCGCGTCCCGGATGTCGGCGGCCTGCTGCATCATCTCCTGGTCGATGCCCAGGCGGCCCGCCGTGTCGACGACCACGATGTCGTGGACCTTCGACTTCGCGAACTCGATGGAGTCCTTGGCCACCTTGACCGGGTCGCCCACGCCGTTGCCCGGCTCGGGGGCGTAGACCGCGACACCGGCGCGCTCGGCGACCACGCTGAGCTGGTTGACGGCGTTCGGGCGCTGGAGGTCGCAGGCGACGAGGAGCGGCGAGTGGCCCTGCTCCTTCAGCCAGCGGCCCAGCTTGCCCGCGAGGGTCGTCTTACCGGCACCCTGGAGACCCGCGAGCATGATCACGGTCGGCGGCTGCTTGGCGAAGCGCAGACGGCGGGTCTCGCCGCCGAGGATCCCGACCAGCTCCTCATTGACGATCTTGAGGACCTGCTGGGCCGGGTTGAGCGCCTTGGAGACCTCGGCGCCGAGCGCGCGCTCCTTGACGTTCTTGATGAAGCCCCGGACGACCGGCAGGGCGACGTCCGCCTCCAGGAGCGCGATGCGGATCTCGCGCGCCGTGGCGTCGATGTCGGCCTCGGAAAGGCGCCCCTTGCCGCGCAGGTTCTTGAAAGTCGCTGAGAGGCGATCGGAGAGCGTATCGAACACGGCGGTGTCGGTCCTCGGAGTCGGGGGCAGGGTGGGCTGCCCTCCAGGGTATCTGTCTGGGTGTGGTCAGGTCTCCACCCCTGTGGACAACGGTGACGGAGCCCGGCCGCGTCGGGTACAGAACCGGGCGGTCCCGTACCCGACGTGGTCAGCCGCGCAGGGTCTCCTCCAGCTTGCGCGCCACGGACGCGGCCTCGTCGCCCGGCAGCGGCGCCCCCTTCGGTCCGGTGACGTAGAACGCGTCCACGGCGTTGGCGCCCAGCGTGCTGACGTGCGCGCTGCGCACGCGAACGTGCGCATCCTCCAGGGCCCGTCCGATGCGGTGCAGGAGCCCGGGCGCGTCCTGGGCGCGGACCTCGATGACCGTGGCGTGCCGGGAGGCCGCCGGGGCCACCGTGACACGCGGCGGGGGCGCGACCACGCCCCGCCGCCGGGGGTAGGCCGCGTCCCGCTCGGCGAGCCGCCCGGTGATGTCCAGGGAGCCGTCGAGCGCCCGGACGAGGTCGGCGCGGAGCCGGGCCGCCTGGGGCAGCGAGCCGTACTCGGCGGCGACCCGCCAGTTCAGCAGCAGGACCGAGCCCTCGACGCCGTCCGGGAGGTCGAAGCTGCGCAGCTCGGCCGTGCGCACGGTGAGCCGGTGCATGGCGAGCACGCCGGCGACCGCGGGCAGCACGCCCGCCTGGTCGGGCACGGCGATGAGCAGTTCGACCCCGAGCGGCTCGGGGTCCGCCTTGTCGTCCGTCTCCTCGGCCGGGGCCTCCGTCTGCGCGCGCAGCGACAGCACCGGCCCGCCCGTGCGGAACGCCTCGATGGCGAGCCGCTCCTGCTCGGCACTGGTCTCACCGGGCTCCGGCTCCTCCGGCTCGTCCCCGGCGAACAGCGCGTCGACCCGCTGGACGAGTTCGGAGACGAGGGAGGCGCGCCACGACGACCAGGCGGCGGGGCCGGTGGCCAGCGCGTCCGCCTCGGTCAGCGCGTGCAGCAGTTCGAGCGTGCCCGGCGATCCGACGGCGTCGGCCACCGAGCGGACGGTGGCCGGGTCCTCCAGATCACGCCGGGTGGCGGTGTCGACGAGCAGCAGATGATGCCGTACGAGGGTGGAGAGCACCGCCACGTCGTCGCGGTCGAAGCCGATCCTGGCGGCCACGTCCTTGGCGATGATCTCGCCGGCGACGGAGTGGTCGCCGGGCCAGCCCTTGCCGATGTCGTGCAGCAGCGCGGCGACGAGCAGGAGGTCCGGCCGGTGCACCCGGCGGGTCATCTCCGAGGCCTGCACCGCGGTCTCGATGAGGTGCCGGTCGACGGTCCAGATGTGCACGGCGTTGCGCTGCGGCCGGCAGCGCACCCGCTCCCAGTCGGGCAGCAGATGGGTGATGAGCCCTTCGGCCTCCAGCGCCTCCCAGACGTCGACGGTCGGACGCCCGGAGCCCAGCAGGGTGACGAGCTGCTCGCGCGCCTCCGCCGGCCAGGGCGTCGAGAGCGGCCGGGCGGTGGCCGCGAGGCGGCGTACGGCGTGCAGGGACAGCGGCAGTCCGGCCTGGGCGGCAGCGGCGGCGGCGCGCAGGGGCAGCACGGGGTCCCGCTCGGGCCTGGCGGCGCGCGCGAGCACGACCTCACCGTCCTGCTCGACCACACCCTCGGCCAGCGGCGACCGCTCGGGAGCCGGCTTGCCCCCGCCGAGCATGGCGCGCAGCCGGGGCCGCACGGCGCGCGAACGCAACACGCGCCCCACTTCACGCCAGGTGACATCACTGGCGTACGAGATGACCCGCGCCGCCTCGTACACCTGGCGCAGCAGGGTGTCGGCGTCCAGCAGCCCCAGCTCGGCGGCGACCTGGTCCTGTTCCTGGAGCGCGAGCCGGTCGGTCGCGCGCCCGGTGGAGAGGTGGAGCGCGTCCCGGACGTCGAGCAGGCGGCGCCGGGCGTCGGCGAGCCCCTCGCGCGGGGCGTCCGCGAGCCAGGAGGCGGCGACGGCGCGCAGGGCGGTGGCGTCACGCAACCCGCCGCGCGCCTCCTTGAGGTCGGGTTCCAGCAGGTACTGCAGCTCCCCCTGCCGTTCGGCCCGCTCGGCGCACAGTTCCTGGAGCTCCGGCAGACGTCTGGGTGCCTGGTTGCGCCAATCGGCGAGGACGGAGGTCCGCAGTGCGGCGGTCAGGCCCAGATCACCGGCGATGTGGCGGGCGTCCAGCAGCCCGAGCTGCACCTTGAGGTCCTCGCCGGCCGTCTTGCGGGCCTCGGCGGGGGTGCGCACGGAGTGGTCGAGGGCCAGCCCCAGGTCCCAGACGGGGTACCAGATGCGGTCGGCCAGCGCGGCCACCGCCTCCGCGTCGGACCCGTCGTGCAGGAGCAGCAGGTCGAGGTCGCTGCGGGGCGAGAGCTCGCCGCGCCCGTATCCCCCGACGGCCACGAGGGAGACCCCGCGCGGCTCGGCGGCTCCCGCCCCGAAGAGGCCGGCCAGCCAGTCGTCGGTCAGTTCGGCCAGGGCCGAACGGCGCGGCGGCCCGGACCGCGCCCCCTCCTGGAGGAGGCGCAGCCGGGCCGCCGCATAGCCGCTGGGTCCCGAGTCCTCTGCATCCGTACGTACGTCCGTACTCGTCACCCAGCGACTCCTGTTCTTCTCTTCGGTCAGAGCGCGTCCGGGCCGCGCTCGCCGGTCCGGACCCGTACGGCCGTCTCGACCGGGAGGGACCAGACCTTGCCGTCACCGATCTTGCCGGTGCGGGCGGCCTTGACGATGACGTCGATCAACTGCTCGGCGTCGTCGTCCTCGGCCAGAACCTCGATCCGGATCTTGGGAACCAGGTCGACCGTGTACTCGGCGCCGCGGTACACCTCGGTGTGTCCCCGCTGCCGACCGTACCCACTGGCCTCGGTCACCGTAAGTCCGTGCACCCCGAAGGCCTGCAGGGCTTCCTTGATCTCGTCGAGCCGGTGCGGCTTGACGACCGCGGTGATCAGCTTCATGCCTCGACCTTCTTGCTCTCAGTGGTGGCAGCGACGCTGCTCGTGCTGGCGGAGATGTGCGAACCGGCGGCCGAGCTGAAGTCGTACGCGGTCTCGGCGTGGGCGGCCTGGTCGATACCGCCGAGTTCGTCGTCCTCGGAGGCTCGGAAGCCGATCGTCTTCTGGATGGCGAAGGCAAGAACCCAGGTCACGACGAAGGTGTAACCCATCACGGCGAAGGCGCCGATGGCCTGCGACAGGAACTGGCTACCGCCGCCCTTGCCGTCGATGGCGAGGAAGCCCACCATCAGGGTGCCGAGGACACCGCCGACCAGGTGGACACCGACGACGTCGAGGGAATCGTCGTAACCCAGCTTGTACTTGAGGCTGACGGCCCAGGAGCAGACAGCACCCGCGACGACACCGATGAGCAGGGCTCCGAAGATGTTGACGTTGCCGCCGGACGGGGTGATCGCGACCAGGCCGGCGACCGCGCCGGAGCAGGCACCGAGCGTGGTGAACGCGCCGTGGCGGATGCGCTCGTAGATCAGCCAGCCGAGCATGGCAGCGCCAGTGGCGACCTGGGTGTTGATGGCCATCTGTGCCGTGGTGCCGTCGACGCCCAGCTCGGAGCCCGCGTTGAAGCCGAACCAGCCGAACCACAGCAGAGCGGTGCCGAGCAGAACCAGCGGCATGTTGTGCGGACGCATCGGGTCCTTCTTGAACCCGACGCGCTTGCCCACGACCAGGATCGCAGCGAGGGCAGCGATACCGGCGTTGATGTGGACAGCGGTACCACCGGCGAAGTCGATCACGGCCGGGTCCAGCTGAGCCAGCCAGCCGCCACCCCAGACCCAGTGGGCGACCGGGAAGTAGACCACGGTGACCCACACGCCGATGAAGATCATCCAAGCGCCGAACTTGACACGATCGGCGAGAGCACCGCTGATCAGGGCGGCCGTGATGACGGCGAACAGCATTTGGAAGAGGGAGAAGGCGAACAACGAGATGTCGTTGCCGGTGAAGCTCTCCATCGTGCTGTCGGCGTTCACGCCCTTCAGCCCGATCATGTCCAGGTTGCCGATGAAGCCACCCGAGTCACCGCTGAAGGCGAGGGAGTGGCCGTACAGCACCCACAGAACGGTGACGATGCCGAGCGAGATGAAGGACATCATCAACATGTTCAGCACACTCTTCGCCCGCACCATGCCGCCGTAGAAGAGGGCCAAGCCGGGCGTCATCAGCATGACGAGCGCTGCACTGATCAATACGAATCCGGTATCTGTGCCGTTCAATGCCGGTACTCCTCGTCGTTGGAACGGCCCGTGCGGGCGTTGGGGCCAAGATGCGCCCCAGACTCACCAAACCCGGTTTCGATCGACGCTACGGAACATTTCAAGGATGTAACCAACCGGCGACTGATGTTACGTCCCTGTAAAACCCCGGCCCTGCGGGAACTTTCTCCGTTACCTCGATGAGACCTTTCCCTGCACCATCCGCCCCAGACAGCCACTCACCTGAAGCCCTCCGCCGGCCGCACCAAAAAAAGCGGGTCCCCCGTGTCAGGATGCGACACCAGGAACCCGCTTCAACTTTCTGTCCACTTCCCGCTTTTACCGCTTGAAGCAGAATTTCATCGTCTGCGACCAAGCATCGGAGTTGTTCTTGACGTACGCCTGCACTGTCGGACGACCCGACATGCAGAACCTCCGGTCATACTTGGCGGTGGGCGAGTGCCGGATCTCCAGCTTGCCCTTGAAATACAACGGCCGACCGGTGTTGGACTGCGTGTAAGTCTTGTTCTTGTTGCCGTATACGGACTTGCGTGTGCCGGCCTTGCGCGAGCCACACTCCACCGTCGGGGTCACCGAGATGCTCCACGGGGCACCCGCAGAGACCCCGACCTCCATTTCGCACTTACGGCTCTCGTACCAGCGCTGCGTCATCTCCATCTTCGTGGTGGTGGCGGCCTTACCACCCGAGCACTTGGTCAGGACCTTGGTCGCCATCTTCGGCTCGATGACCTTGATGTCCTTGTAGGTGTGTCGACCCACAATGTAACCGTACTTAAAGGTCACCTTACCGGACAGAGTGGTGCGGACACAGCGCTTCAGCGGCTTGGAGTAGAAGCTCTTCGTCTGCGAGTACTTCTTTGTGTGCGTTGTCCACGTGGCGGCATTCGCATCGGAAGCCGGAAGCGTGACGAACAGACCCGCCACGAGGCCCGTCAAAGCTACCGAAAGCGATGTCTTCTTGCACATGGAAAGAATTCCCCGTTCCCCGTGAGAGATGACGTGGTCGAACGTCATCAAAACAGGCCGCTTGGTTCCGACCCGCAGGGGAGAGGTTGCCAGTGCTGCAACACCTGTGTCAATCCGCAAATGCCGCTCCACCCCAATGCGGGCCTCCCCCGAAGAAGTAACGACCCGAATGCGAGACATGCCGGATTCCTATTCCCATTTCGCGCAGGGCCACTGACGCCAACCGCGACGGTGGTTATCGCACCGCAACCTTTGCAGACAACCCGGCTCGCGCGTACGACGAAGCCGGGCGAACAAGAAAGACCGACCGCGGCAGACCATCCGATGACCTGGCATGGGGGAGCCGAGTCGGGCAGTTCGGGATGGCAGGCCGCGGCCGGCGCGGAAGGGGCCCTGGCGTGGTGCCGGGCCGGGTCAGACCGCTTCGGCGGTCTCGGGGAGGTGGACGGCGAGCTGGTCCGTGAGGTCGACGACCTCGGCGAGACCGCCGAAATCACGTACGGCGGTGTCGACGGTCTTGCGGATGCGGGTGTTGACGCGCTCGGAGCGGACCTTGCGCGCGACGTCCATGGCCTCCTTGGCCATGGCGGCGCCCTGCTCGGGCTCACGTTGGAGCAGGTGCACGGTGGCCATGCCGATGAGGTTCAGCGCGTACGACCGCTGGTGTTCGGTGTCCGTGGCGAAGAGGTCGACGGCCCGGCGCATCACGGGCTCGGCGAGGGAGGCGTAGGTGGGGCTACGGCCGGCGACATAGGCGAGGTCGCGGTAGGAGTGGCTGTTCTCGCCGTGCAGCTCGGCCTCGTTGAAGAAGCGGATCCAGTCGGGGTCCGGGTCGTCCCACTCCTCGGCGTCCGAGAAGACGTCCTCGGCCATCCGCACCGCCCGTTTGCACTTCCCGGGCTGGCCCATGTTGGCGTAGGCGCGGGCCTCCATCGCATACAGCATCGACTGGGTGCGCGGGCTCGCGCAGTCGCGGCTGCCGTACTGGGCGAGATGGATCAGTTCCAGCGCGTCGTCGGGCCGGCCGAGGTGGATCATCTGCCGGCTCATGCTGGACAGGACGTACGATCCGAGGGGCTTGTCGCCTGCCTCCTTCGCCGCGTGCAGGGCGAGGACGAAGTACTTCTGAGCGGTGGGCTGGAGGCCGATGTCGTAGCTCATCCAGCCGGCCAGCTCGGCCAGCTCGGCGGCGACCTTGAACAGTCGCCGGGTGGTGACCTCGGGCTGCGGCTCCTGGAGGAGGTCGGTCACCTCGTGCAGCTGGCCGACGACCGCCTTGCGGCGCAGACCGCCGCCGCACTGGGCGTCCCACTGCCGGAACATCACCGTCGTGGATTCGAGGAGGTCCAGCTCCGGCTGGGAGAGCCGGCCGGCGCGGCGCGCGGCGGGCGACGGCTCGGGCTCCGCGCGCGGGGCGGGTGGCGAGGGGACGAGCCAGCGCTGCATCGGCTCGATGAGGGCCGGGCCCGCGGAGAGGGCGAGCGAGCTCCCGAGGAAGCCGCGCCGCGCCAGCATCAGGTCGCTGCGCGAGAACTCGCTGATCAGCGCCACGGTCTGCGGGCCCGTCCAGGGCAGGTCGACGCCGGAGACGGACGGGGACTGGTGCGCCGCGCGCAGCCCCAGGTCCTCCACCGCGACGACACAGCCGAACCGCTCGGAGAACAGCTCGGACAGGATCCGCGGGATCGGCTCGCGCGGGTTCTCCCCGTCGAGCCACCGGCGTACGCGCGAGGTGTCGGTGGAGATGTGGTTGGCGCCGAGCTGACGGGCCCGGCGGTTCACCTGCCGGGCGAGCTCGCCCTTGGACCATCCGCTGCGGACGAACCACGAACCGAGCAGTTCGTTCGGGCGCTTCTCAGCGTTCGTGCCGCTTCCGCCGTTGCCGCCCACTGGAACGCCCCCATCCCTGAACCCACTTGTGCGCTGTGTGCGCCAAGCCCTACCAGAATGCCGGTTACCACGCCGTACGTCCGACCCCCGTCACCCATCGAACGGAAAGACGACTTGCCTCCGGCATACCCACGAGCGTGCACGTCCCCAGACCTCGTGCACTCAAAGTAATCCTACGATCACGCGTCCGGCCACGGCGATTCCAGAAACGCCACCATTCGCCACCCCTTCGAATGAACTAACGGTGACCCGTCCGCGATTCACTTGACACAGGACGGCCGGTAGTGGGCGTAGCGATGCATTGAGGGGCGCGCGTCGGCGACCGCGCCACCCGGGGTGCCGCAGTGCGCCGCCCCCTGCGGAAGCAGAGCGTCGCATTCTGACTCCGTCGCGTAACCACTCGCGCGCTGGACCCGTTGGAGGGGGCATGGGCTTCACGATCGGCGGCATCCGGGAGATGCGATCCGGCACGCGTCGACGCGGCCGTTCCTCGGAGTGCACGGCGGTGGCCGAGTTCACCGGCCTCTGGGGATGGGACGTCGTCCCCGGCGCGCGGACGGCTGCGGGCGCGTGCTCGTGCGGCAGGACGGCCTGCTCCGCGCCCGGCGCACACCCCCTCGGCTTCGCGCCTCCCCTCCGCGCCGGAGCGACGCTCGACGAGGTGACCGAGGCCTGGGCCGATTTCCCCGGCGCCTCCGTGATGCTGCCGGTGGGCCGCTCGTTCGACGTGATCGAGGTCGCCGAGTCGGCCGGGCGGCACGCGCTGGTCCGCCTGGAACGCATGGGCCTACCCCTCGGCCCCGTGATCGCCACCCCCGAGGGCCGCGCCCACTTCTTCGTCGCCCCCGGCGCCGCCGCCGAGCTGCCCTCCCTGCTCTACCGCATGGGCTGGGACGACCCCTCCGCCCTGGACCTGCGCGGTCTCGGCCCCGGCACCCATGTCACCGCCCCACCGTCCGACCGCGGGGGCCTCGGCCCGGTCCGCTGGCTCCGCTCCCCCGCGCTCGACTCGGCGACCAGGCCACCGGCCGCGCGGCTGCTGCTGGGCACCCTGGCCTACGTGGCCCACCGCTCCCGGGCCTGACCCCGGCCGGCCGGCCGCTGTCCGTACACAGCGAAGCGCCCGTCCCCAACTGCACCTTGGGGGCGGGCGCTTCTTCCCTGCCACCTACGGGTTCCCGCAGGTGGCCACCGCCTGTCACTCGCCGATAAGGGCATCCACGAACGCCTCCGGCTCGAACGGCGCCAGGTCGTCCGCTCCCTCTCCCAGGCCGACGAGCTTGACGGGCACACCCAGCTCACGCTGCACGGCGATGACGATGCCGCCCTTGGCGGTGCCGTCGAGCTTGGTGAGGACGATGCCGGTGATGTCGACGACCTCGGCGAAGACCCGCGCCTGGACGAGACCGTTCTGGCCGGTGGTGGCGTCGAGGACGAGCAGGATCTCGTCCAGCGGCGCGTGCTTCTCGACGACACGCTTGACCTTGCCGAGCTCGTCCATCAGACCGGTCTTGGTGTGCAGCCGGCCGGCGGTGTCGATGAGGACGACGTCGGCGCCCTCCTCGATGCCCTCCTTGACGGCGTCGAAGGCGATGGACGCCGGGTCGCCGCCCTCGGGGCCGCGCACGGTACGGGCACCGACGCGCTCGCCCCAGGTCTGGAGCTGATCGGCGGCGGCGGCGCGGAAGGTGTCGGCGGCGCCGAGGACGACGTTCTTGCCGTCGGCGACGAGGACACGCGCGAGCTTGCCGGTGGTGGTGGTCTTGCCGGTGCCGTTGACGCCGACGACCATCACGATGCCCGGGGTGTCGAGCGGCGAGTCGGTGTTGACCGCCCGGTCGAACTCGGGGACGAGGATCTTCAGCAGTTCCTCGCGCAGCAGTGTGCGCAGCTCCGCCGGGGTGCGGGTGCCGAGGACCTTCACTCGCTCACGCAGCCGCTCGACCAGTTCCTGGGTGGGCTGGACGCCGACGTCGGCGGTGAGGAGGGTGTCCTCGATCTCCTCCCAGGTGTCGTCGTCGAGGTGCTCGCGCGAGAGGAGCGTCAGCAGCCCCTTGCCGAGCGCGTTCTGTGAGCGGGAGAGCCGGGCGCGCAGCCGTACCAGACGGCCGGCGGTCGGCTCGGGGATCTCGATCTCGGGGGCGGGCGGTTCCTCGACGGCCACGGGCGCCGACGCCGAACCGTCCGGGAGATCCACCTCCTCGATCGTCCGGCGCGGTTCGTCGCGCGGCGTCTCGGCCTCGTCGCCGACATGCGGCTCGGCCGGAGGGGCGGTGATGTCGGGTGTCGTGGGGGGAGCCGGGGGCAGCGGCTTCTTCCTGCGGCTGCCTACGACGAGCCCGCCCAGCACGCCGAGCACGACCACGGCGATGACTACAGCAAGGATGAGTTCCATAACTAGGCCAGTATGGCGTGACCTCCCGTCCGACGGTTCGTTGGGCACGTCGGGGTTACCCCCACGGGCCGGGCTGGCCCGCCGCCCGGCATCTCGTCGGACGGAAGCCCCTGAGGGGCGGAGTCACAACGGGACCAGTATGCGGAGGGGCCCGTCGGGTGCGCAGAGAAGCGTCCCCAGGGTGTGTGACGGCCCATGCAGTGGGCCGTCACACACCCTCCCCTAGAAACCTGACACCTCGTCAGCTAACGTCCCCCTTCACAGCCGTCCGAAGGGGGTCCCATGCCCGTCACGGTCGTCCGTTTCAACCTGGTCGAGCCCGGCGCCACGCCCGCCTCGCTCCGGGCCCGCTACCGGGCCGCCGTCGAGATGGCCGCGTACGCCGACGTGCAGGGCGTCAGCACCGTGCAGACGGAGGAGCACCACGGGGTCGAGAACAACTGGCTGCCGTCGCCGTTCGTCTTCGCGGGGGCGGTGTTCGGGGCTACACGACAGATCGCGGTGACGGTGTCGGCGGCGATCGGGCCGTTGCACGATCCGCTGCGGCTGGCGGAGGACATCGCCGTACTGGATCTGGTGAGCGGCGGGCGGCTCGTGACCGTCGCTGGGATCGGGTACCGGCCGGAGGAGTACGCGCAGTTCGACGTGGACTGGAAGGAGCGGGGCAAACTCCAGGACGAGGTGCTGGAGACGCTGCTCCGGGCGTGGACGGGCGAGCCGTTCACCTATCGGGGGCGCACGGTCCGGGTCACCCCGCGCCCGGGCACCGAGCCGCATCCGCTGCTGCTGGTCGGCGGTTCCTCGAAGGCGGCGGCCCGCCGGGCGGCACGCCTGGGGCTCCCCTTCTTCCCGAGCGCGCACCTGCCGGAGCTGGAGGCGTACTACAAGGAGCGGCTCGTCGAGTACGGCACCGAGGGCTGGACGATGATGCCGGCTGCCGAGACACCCCTGCTGCACGTGGCGGAGGACCCGGACCGGGCGTGGGCCGAGTACGGCCGGCACTTCCTGCACGAGGCGCGGACGTACGCCTCCTGGCAGTCGGTCGACATCCGGTCGGCCGTGCGGTCGGGCGCGGCGACGGTGGCGGAGCTGCGCGCCGAGGGCGTGTACCGGATCGTCACGCCGGACGAGTGCGTGGCGCTGGGCCTGGACAACTACGTCCTGCATCCGCTGGTCGGCGGGATGCCGGTCGAGGAGGGCTGGCGGGGACTGCGCCTGTTCGCCGAGCGGGTGCTGCCGCGTCTCGCCGACTGACCGCCCCACGTCCCCGGAGAGCCGCCGTCCCGGCCCGCTCGGTGGTCGGGCCGGGACGGCGGAGGGGTACGGGAGGTGGGGCTAGCCCATCTCCTCAAGCGCCTTGCCCTTGGTCTCCTTGACGAACTTCAGGACGAAGGGGATGGAGAGCGCGGCGAAGACCGTGTAGATCACGTACGTCACGGAGAGGTTCCAGTCGGCCAGGGTCGGGAAGCTCGCGGTGATGGCCCAGTTGGCGATCCACTGGGCGGACGCCGCCACACCCAGGGCGGCGGCGCGGATCCTGTTCGGGAACATCTCGCCGAGCATGACCCAGACGACGACTCCCCAGGAGAGGGCGAAGAAGAGGACGAAGACGTGTGCGGCGATCAGGGCGACCCAGCCCTGGGTGGCGGGGAGCTTGCCGTCGACGAGGTCGTAGGAGAAGGCCCATGCCTCCAGGGCGAGGCCGAGGACCATGCCGACGGAGCCGATGAGGGCGAGCGGCTTGCGGCCGATCCGGTCGACGAAGATCATCGCGATGACGGTGCCGACGATGTTGATGATCGAGGTCGTGAAGGAGTAGAAGAACGACTCGCTGGGGTCGACGCCCACGGACTGCCACAGCGTCGCGGAGTAGTAGAAGGCGACGTTGATGCCGACGAACTGCTGGAAGACCGACAGGCCGATGCCGATCCAGACGATCGGCTTGAAGAGGAAGCTGCCGCCGAGCAGGTCCTTGAAGGTCGACCTGTGCTCGCTGTTCATGGCCGACTCGATCTCGGCGACCCGCGCGTCGAGATCGACGTCCCCGCCCTCGACCTCGGTGAGCACCTCACGGGCGCGCTCGTGCTTGCCGACGGAGATCAGGAAGCGCGGCGACTCGGGGATCGCGAAGGTGAGCAGGCCGTAGAGCACTGCCGGGACGACCATGACACCGAGCATGATCTGCCAGGCTTCCAGGCCGAGCAGTTCACCGCGCTGGTCGCCGTCGGCGGCGTTCAGAATGCCCCAGTTGACCAGCTGGGAGACGGCGATGCCGACGACGATCGCGGCCTGCTGGAACGAGCCGAGCCGGCCCCGGTAGGCGGGCGGGGCGACCTCGGCGATGTAGGCGGGGCCGATGACGGACGCCATGCCGATGGCGAAGCCGCCGACGATCCGCCAGAAGGCGAGGTCGTACAGCGCGAAGGGGAGCGCGGAGCCGACGGCGCTGACCGTGAACAGGGCGGCCGCGATCTGCATGCACCGGATACGGCCGATGCGGTCGGCTATCCGGCCCGCCGTGGCCGCGCCCACGGCACAGCCGATCAGGGCGACGGCGATGACCTGCGCCAGGGCCATGGAGCCGATGTCGTAGCGGTGGCGGATGGCTTCGACGGCGCCGTTGATCACGGCACTGTCGTAGCCGAAGAGGAAGCCGCCCATCGCGGCCGCCGCCGCGATGAAGATCACGTGCGAGAGATGGTCGGGCTGAGCGCCCCGAGCTCCTGCCCTGGGCTGCGCTGTGCTGGTCACGTCTGTACTCCTCGGCGAGCACGTCGCCGATGTCGGGGGAACGGGCCTGATGATCTGCTGGACCAGCCGCGCCTACCCCCGCTCGGACCCGCCTAACGCAGCCGCTGGCTGATCACCTTCGAGACACCGTCGCCTTGCATGGACACGCCGTACAGCGCGTCGGCGACCTCCATGGTCCGCTTCTGGTGGGTGATCACGATCAGCTGCGAGGCCTCCTGCAGCTCCTGCATGATCCGGATCAGCCGCTGGAGGTTGGTGTCGTCGAGCGCCGCCTCGACCTCGTCCATCACATAGAACGGGCTGGGCCGCGCCTTGAAGATCGACACCAGCATGGCGACGGCGGTCAGCGACCGCTCCCCGCCCGAGAGCAGCGACAGCCGCTTCACCTTCTTGCCCGGCGGCCGGGCCTCCACGTCGACACCGGTGGTGAGCATGTTGTCCGGGTCGGTGAGGATCAGCCGTCCCTCGCCGCCGGGGAAGAGCCGGCCGAACACGCCCTCGAACTCCCGCGCGGTGTCCCAGTAGGCCTCGGTGAAGACCTGCTCGACCCGCTCGTCGACCTCCTTCACCACCTGCAGCAGATCGGCACGGGTCTTCTTCAGGTCCTCCAACTGCTCGCTGAGGAACTTGTGCCGTTCCTCCAGCGCCGCGAACTCCTCCAGCGCCAGCGGATTGACCTTGCCGAGCTGCTGGTACGCCCGCTCGGCCGCCTTCAGCCGCTTCTCCTGCTCGGCGCGGTGGAACGTCTTCGGCTGGTTGCGGGGGTGCTCCGGGTCCTCCGGCAGCTCCTCCCCCTCCGCAGGCGGCGACGGCGGTACGAGCTGGTCGGGCCCGTACTCCGCGATCAGCCCCTCCGGTTCGACGCCCAGCTCCTCCAGCGCCTTGGTCTCCAGCTGCTCTATCCTCATCCGCTTCTCGGCGCCGAGCACCTCGCCCCGGTGGACGGAGTCGGTCAGCTTGTCCAGCTCCGCCTTGAGGTCCCTCCCCTCGTTGCGGGCCTGCGCGAGCTCCTGCTCACGGCGTGCCTTGGCCGCGTCGGCGGCGGTGCGTTCCCGCTCCGCGCGGGTGAGGGAGACCTCGACGTGGCGGAGCAGCTGCCGGGCGCCGGAGGCGACGGCCTCGGCCACGGCCGCCTCGTGCCGCAGCCGCGCTCTGCGCTGTTCGGCGCGCGCCCGCGCCTCGCGCTCGGCGCGCGCGGCCCGGTCGAGGGAGTCCGCACGCCCCGCGAGCCCCTTGACCCGCTCCTCGTGGGTCCGCACCTGGAGCCGTGCCTCCATCTCGGTCTGCCGCGCGTTGGCCCCGTCCGCCGCGAGCCGGTCCCGTACGAAGGTGTCCGGCTCCTCCTCCACGGGCATCTCCTCGGCCACCGCGAGCCGTTCGGCCAGCTCCTCGGCGTCCTCCACGGCCTTGTCGAGCGACTCCTGGGCGCGTGCGGCGACGGCCGTGGACCGCTCCGCCTCCCCGGCGGCGCCCCGCGCCTGCCCGGCCAGCCGCCCGAGCTGTTGCGCGACCGCCGACCTCTCCCGCTCGCCCGCCCGGCGCCGCTCCCCCAGTTCCTCCACGATCCCGGCCCGCTCCCGGCGCAGCTCGACCGCGTGCCGCTGGGCCTCGGCCAGCTCCTCGCACCGTACGGCGAGCTCCTCCAGCTCGGCCGCCGCCTCGTCGACGGCGGCCTGCACCTCCAGCAGGCTCGGTGCCCCGGCCGAGCCGCCGTGCGCGAAGTGTGCGCCGAGCAGGTCGCCTTCGGCGGTCACGGCGGTGAGGTCGGGGCGGGCGTAGACCAGGGCCTCGGCGTCTTCGAGGGTGTCCACGACGACGATGCGGTGCAGGAGGCGGCGTACGGCGGGTGTGAGGTCGGAGGAGGTCCGGATCAGGTCTGCGGCGAAGTGCGCGGGAGGGGATGCCGGGAGAGGTCGTCTTTCGTCCGCGGGCCCGTCGTGGCTGGTCGCGCAGTTCCCCGCGCCCCTTTGAGGCGCTGTCCCCGAGGACGGCGCCACGTCGTCCGGTGCTCCTGCCAGTAGCAGGGCCGCGCGGCCCGCGTCCTGCTTGCGCAGCAGGCGGATCGCCTCGGCCGCTGCGGAGGGTGAGGTCACCGCGATCGCGTCGGCCGCCGCGCCGAAGGCCGCCGCGAGGGCGATCTCGTAGCCCGGGGTGACCGTCAGCAGTTCGGCGGCCGGGCCCAGCACTCCGCCGAGCCGGTCCTTCGCGGCGAGCAGCGCGCCCGTGCCGTCCTTGCGGCGCAGGCCGAGGGCGAGGGCCTCGTGGCGGGCCTGGGTGGCGGCCCGGCGGCGTTCGGCCGTGGTCGTGGCCTCGCGGGCGACGGCGAGGGCGGTCTCGGCCTCGGCCAGGGCGCGCTTCGCGGCGTCGTGCTGTTCGGCCAGGTCGGAGTCGCCGGCGTCGAGGGTGTCGACCTCGGCCTTGAGCGCCTCGTACTCCTCCTGGGCGGCGGCGGCGCGTTCGCGCGCCTCGTCGCGGGCGGCGGCGAGGCGGTCGATCTCGGACTGTGCGGAGGCCGCGCGGGAGCGGGCGGCGTTGACCTGGCCGTTCAGCCGGGCGAGGCTCTCGCGGCGGTCGGCGATGGTGCGGGCGACATCCTTCAGCCGGCGTTCCTCGACCACGAGTTGCCGCTCCAGGTCGGCGCGGTGCTCGACGGTGTCCTCCAGGGCGCGCTCGGCGGCCTCCAGGGCCGCTTCGAGTTCGGCCTCCTGTTCACGGATGCGGGCGGCCTCGCGCTCCATGTCCTCCGGGTCGCGGCCGCGCCGCTCCTCGGCGGGCGCGGAGGTGGCGCTCTTGACCCGGGCGTCGGCCAGGGAGATCGTGCCGCGCACCCGCTCGGCGAGCTGCGACAGCTCGTACCAGGTCTCCTGGGCGCGCTGGAGGCGCGGGGCCAGCCGGCGCACCTCGCCCTCCAGATGGGCCTCCCGCTGGAGCGCCTTCTTCAGCTCGGTCTCGGCGGCCTCCTTGCGCTGCTTCAGCGCGGCCTCGTCGGCGACCTCCGTACGGAGCGCGGCGTGGAGGCGTACGAGATCGTCGGCGAGCAGGCGCAGGCGGGCGTCTCGCAGGTCGGCCTGGATGACGGCGGCCCGGCGTGCGACGGCGGCCTGGCGGCCCAGCGGCTTGAGCTGGCGGCGGAGTTCGTCGGTGAGGTCCTGGACGCGGGCCAGGTTGGCCTGCATGGCGTCCAGTTTCCGAAGCGCCTTCTCCTTGCGCTTGCGGTGCTTGAGGACGCCGGCGGCCTCCTCGATGAAGGCGCGGCGGCCCATGGGGTCGGCGTGCAGGACGGAGTCCAGCTGTCCCTGGCCGACGATGACGTGCATCTCACGGCCGATGCCGGAGTCGGAGAGCAGGTCCTGGATGTCGAGGAGTCGGCAGGTGTCGCCGTTGATCTGGTACTCGCTGCCGCCGTTGCGGAACATGATCCGCGTGATCGTGACCTCGGAGTACTCGATGGGGAGGGCCCCGTCGGAGTTGTCGATGGTCAGCGACACCTCGGCGCGGCCGAGCGGGGGGCGCCCGGTGGTGCCGGCGAAGATGACGTCCTCCATCTTGCCGCCGCGCAGCGACTTGGCGCCCTGTTCGCCCATGACCCAGCTGAGCGCGTCCACGACGTTGGACTTGCCCGAACCGTTGGGCCCGACGACGCACGTGATGCCCGGTTCGAACCGGAGCGTGGTCGCCGAGGCGAACGATTTGAACCCACGGAGGGTCAGGGCCTTGAGGTGCACGGCGCTGGACTCTACCTTCCGGCCTTGTCTCACTCCATGAACCCGCGGTTTCGCCCATGAACGTGCAGGGCACATCAGACGTTAATGAGGGTGAGGTGGGTCGGGGGCCGAGGCGGGGAGTCAGGAGCCGAGCCGGGGCTCGGGGACAGAAAGAAGGGACGCCTCGAGAGAAGGCGTCCCTTGCAGATCTGACAACTTAGCGGTTGATACGGGCAGCCCAACCACTGCTGTCTGTCGTGGTGCGATGCAGTGATCAGGTGAGCGCAGGCTCCGCCTGGCGTGCGTCGAGCTCCATGAGCGAGTCGTGAGAAGCGGCAGCCGTCAGCGCGTCGTTCTCCGCCTGGATGCGTCCGAGCTCGGATTCCAGGTCCTGGACACGCTGCTGGAGCCGTCGCATCTCGGCGAGGAGTCGCGGGTCGGAGCCGCCGACGTAACCGAGAAGCGCCTTTGCCATGATGGATGGTCCTCCACACTGAGTGACCGACCGAAGCGGTGTGGGTCGTGAGGGAATCGCACCCGCATTGCTTGGCACTGTTGAGTTTTTGCTGCCGTCTTCATGCCAAACAGCTAAGGTGCGCGGGGTTGCTTTTAGCGTCTCACCAAAAAGTTTGACGGTCAACACGATCACGCCCCGCAATGGCGGGCATCCCTCTGCCGCGCGGCCCCGAACGGGCGACGCTGCGGTGATTCCGGGACCTCTCCTGACCGGCGGAGCGAGGGGATCCTCCTCTCTTCGGAGCCTGCCATGACAAACCTGTCTTGGCAATCACCTGCACATTTCTGGTTTGTGCATGCTCCTGGCATATGCCGGTGGCGCTCCCCTCCGCTCCCGCGCGACTCACCCCCTCGGGGGGATCAGCGGATGGCGAAGCCCTCGTACCCCCCACGCGGTGTGTCCCAGATCTCGGTCACACCCGCCACGCGCCCGGGCGTGTCGTCACCCTGGAGCCACTCCAGGAGTCCCTCGCACGCCTCGCGCGGCCCCTCGGCGACCACCTGGACCCGCCCGTCGGCCAAATTGAGAGCAAAACCACTCAGGCCCCCGATCTCCAGCGCCCTGGCCCGGGTGAACCAGCGGAAACCCACACCTTGCACCCGCCCACGCACCCAGGCGACCAGTCGTACATCCTCGCTCATGACTGCACGCTAACGGGCCAATGTCTCCCGGGTCTCTCCCTCCCCAGGCGCCATGCTGTACCGTCCCCACCCAATGAATCTCATATGAAACTCACTCCTTCGTGTGAGATTCGTGAAGACGACGATCACAACGTTGACGAACTCCCCAACGTTGACCGCAGGACACCGCAAGGACGAGGAAGGCCAAGACATGGGACGCCACCGACGCTCCGCCGCCGGCCGCGCCGCCAGGGGGGGCCGCGCCGCCGGGGTCACTGACAGGGGCTTCGTTCCCGAGGAGCCGCACTACGGTCCGGAGAACCTGTACGGGTTCGCCGCGTTCCTGGAGGCCGACGCCCAGGCTGCTTCGCGAAACGGTGGCTCGCGCCGCCGCAAGAAGAAGACCGTGACGCCTGTGAAGACCGGTCTCCTCGGTGTCTCCGCCGCCGTCGCCCTCGGCACCGTCGCGGTGGCCACCGGGGTGCTGCCGGGCGGCGACCAGTACACGATCAGCGGTGGCAACGCCAACGAGACGGTGGTGCCCGCCGGCTCGCCGACGGGTGCGGCCACTCAGCAGGGCGGTACGGACGGCGCCGCGCAGCAACAGCGCGAGGACGAGTCCACCAGCCGGGACGCCGAGCGCGCGGCCTCTCCGTCGAACACCCCGGCCCCCTCGACGCCCCCGTCCGAGAAGAAGCCCGCCGAGGATGCGGACAAGGGCTCCGGCTCCCAGAAGACCAAGAAGCCCTCCGACAAGCCCATCAAGGAGAAGGAGAAGGGCAAGGAGAAGGACTCCACTTCTCCGGCGGAGCTCTCCTCCGAGACCCAGGCCGAGGCCGCGGTCCTCCTGCTGGTCAACGAGGAGCGGGCCAAGGCGGGCTGCCAGCCGGTGGCGGCCAACAGCGACCTGGCGAAACTGGCCGAGGCGTTCAGCGAGGACATGGCCCTGCGCGGGTTTTTCGACCACACCGACCCCGACGGTTCCGACCCGTGGGACCGCGCGGCCACCCTCGGGATCACCGGCCTCGGCGGCGAGAACATCGCCCGCGGCCAGGCCACCGCCGAAGCGGTCATGGAGGCCTGGATGAACAGCCCCGGCCACCGGGCGAACATCCTGAACTGCGACTTCAAGACCCTCGGGGTCGGCGTCCACCTGGGCGACGGCGGACCGTGGTGGACGCAGGACTTCGGCTACTAGGCCCGAACGGCACCCGCCCGGTCCGGCCGGCCCGCCTTCCCTGGGCCGGCCCGCCTACCCCTGGCAGGCCCGCCACCCCCTCCCCTACCGTCCACTAACCACCAGTTAGTGCGGTCTTCTGGCCAGCGCTGTGCCGGAGTATCCTCGGTGGTATGGAATCAGCCGCGCAGACCGGCGTGACGTCCAAGCGGGCCGCCGCGGGTACGGGCGCTGTGGATTTCGACGACCTCGCCTTCGACGTGTTCGCCAGGAACTGTCCCTCGCGGGGCACCCTGGAGCACGTGACGGGCCGCTGGGGCGCGCTCACGATGGGCGCGCTGTACGAGAGTTCGCTCCGCTTCAACGAGCTGCGCCGCCGCGTCGACGGCGTCAGCGAGAAGATGCTCTCCCAGACCCTGCACGCCCTGGAGCGCGACGGCCTCGTCCACCGCGACGCGCAGCCCACCAACCCGCCACGCGTCGACTACACCCTCACACCGCTCGGCCGCGAGATCTCCGAGCGCCTGCTGTCCCTCATCACCTTCGTGGAGGGCCGCATGGAGGAGGTGCTCCGGTCCCGCGAGCGCTACGACGCGACGCGTGGCGCCCGCTGACACGTCGGGCAGAAGTAGCTGGACCGGTTCATCCACGGCCGCCGCCGCATCGGCGTGGCACAGCGGCGGCAGGGCAGTCCCTCACGGCCGTACGCGTCCAGCGAGCGGTCGAAGTACCCCGACTCACCGTTGACGTTGACGTAGAGGCTGTCGAAGCTGGTGCCGCCCACCGCGAGGGCCGCGTTCATCACGTCCCGTACATGGCCGAGGAGTTCGGTGGTGCGGGGGCGGGTGAAACCGGCCGTGGGGCGCTCGTAGTGGATCCGCGCGCGCCAGAGCGCCTCGTCCGCGTAGATGTTGCCGACTCCGCTGATCAACGACTGGTCGAGCAGGGCCCGTTTGATCGTCGTACGCTTCCGCCGCAGCGCCTGGTGGAAGGCCTCCGCGTCGAACCGCGGGTCGAGGGGGTCGCGGGCGATGTGCGCGATGACGTCGGGCAGACCGTCCGGGGTGGTGTCGTGCAACGACAGTCCGCCGAAGGTGCGTTGATCGACGAAGCGCAGTTCGGTGGCGAGGTCGTCCGCGAAGCGGACGCGGATCCTGAGGTGCTTCTCGTCGGCCGCGTCGTGCGGCTGCACGAGCAGTTGGCCGCTCATGCCGAGGTGGGCCAGGACGGCGATGCCGGTGTCCTCCACGGGCAGCCACAGGTACTTCCCCCGGCGGCTGGGCTCGCCGATGCGATGGCCTTTGAGCCGGTGCGCGAAGTCCTCCGGGCCGGCCAGGTGCCGACGGATCGCCCGGGGGTGGAGGACCTCGACGTCGGCGACGGTCCGATGGGCCACCCATCGCTCCAGACCGCGCCGCACGACCTCGACCTCGGGGAGTTCTGGCACGGGGTCCTCCGGGGAGAGCGGGGGGTGGGGGGGTGCTTCTATCTGTTCGGTCAAGGGCTGTGGGCTTGGTCAGGCTGTTTGTTCGTGCCCGGGCTGGTAGAGGGTGCGGTGTTTGAGCATGGCGTGCAGGACGTCGACGCGGCGGCGGGTGAGGCAGATGAGGGCGGCGTTGTGGCGCTTCTTCTCCGCGCGTTTCCTGTCGTAGTAGGCCCGCGATTCGGGGCTGCTCAGGGAAGCGAACGAGGCCAGGAACAGGGCCCGTTTGAGCGTCTTGTTGCCGCCGCGGGGTGGTCCTTCGCCCCGGATGGAGGTTCCGGAGCGGCGTGTGGTGGGGGTCAGTCCCGCGTAGGAGGCCAGGTGGGCGGCGGTGGGGAACGCGCTGGCGTCGCCGACCTCGGCCAGGATGCGGGCGCCGGTCCTGACCGCGACCCCGGGCATGGAGGTCAGGACCTTCGCGAGAGGGTGGGCCTCCAGCAGTGCGGCGACCCGCGTCTCCAGGACGTCCCGGCGCTTGAGGAGCACGGCGAGGGCCTCGGCCAGACCGGAGACGATCTCCCCCGCCGAGGCTGTGCCGGGAACCTGCACGGTCTGCTCTGCCAGGGCGGTGGTGATCTGGTCGGCCAGGGTGTGAGCGCTGCGCATCCGCGGGGCGGCCTGGAGCATGACCTGCGCGATCTGCTCGGTGCCGGCCTGGGCCAGCTGGGTGGGGGAGCCGTAGGTCTGCAGCAGGGCCAGGACGGCCGGGTGGCGCAGGCGGGGCCCGAGGACGCGTTCGAGTGCGGGGTGGACGGAGGTGAGCAGGCCGCGCAGCCGGTTGGAGGTGCGGGTGGCGTCCTGGGCGAGGTCGTCGTCGTGGCCCAGGACCATGGTCAGTTCGGCCCGCACGCTCTCGTCGGGATCGATGGAATGCAGCAGGTGGGGCATGGTGCGGGCGGCATCGGCGATGACGTAGGCGTCGCGAGCGTCGGTCTTGCCGGTGCCGGGGTGCAGATCGGCCAGCCGGCGCATCGACAGGCCGGGCAGGTAGGCGACTTCGCATCCACAGGCGCGGGCGACGGTGACCGCCAGGGTGCCGATGGAGGCCGGCTGGTCGACCACGACCAGGACCTTCCCCTTGCGCCCCAGGCGGTTGAACAGCTCGCGCAGCTGGGGCTCGTTGTTGGGCAGCGGTTTGTCGAAGGCCGTGCGGCCATCACGCAGCAGGGCCGTGCCGTGATGCTCGGACTTGCCGACGTCCAGGGCGCAGAAGACATCGATCGATGGGAAGTCGTTGCTGGTCACCGGGCTTTCCCTCCCCTCCCGGCACAATGGGTGGCCTGCCGGGACACCGGAGATCGGCAGCCACATTACGCAGCCCTGCCCATGGGCGGACACGCTTCCATCAGCGATCAACCGGTGCCGCCGGGACCAGTGACAGCACCCCCCGGATCATCAAGGACAGGGGCAAAGAGTCATACCGGCCCCGATGGCCACGAACCCGAACCGGGCTCTACGAAGAAGGTAATGGGCGTGAGGTCGTGGGTCGGGTGCGGGTGGGTGGGGGCTTCTCGCGCAGTTCCCCGCGCCCCTGAAAAGCAGGGGCTGCGCCCCGTGCTTTTCCCAGGCCCCCAGGGCCTGGGCTTTCAGGGTGCGGGGAACTGCGCGACCAGCCCCCACCCACCCGCACCCGACCACGCGCCCCCACCACACCGCACCGCACCCGGCGGAGCCGTTACGCCGGGGCCGTGTCCGAAGGACTTTCCGCGGGCTCGTCGGGCAGAGCCACGGCCTCGGCCGCCGCCTTCGCCCGCTCGTCCGCCGCGGCGCGGATCGCACGCCAGGCGGACTCGGCCGCCTGCTGCTCCGCTTCCTTCTTGCTGCGGCCGGTGCCGGTGCCGTACGAGACGCCTCCGACGCGGGCGGCAGCGGTGAAGGTCTTCTCGTGGTCGGGGCCGGTCTCCGTGACCAGGTACTCGGGCACGCCGAGCCCCTCGGTCGCGGTGAGCTCCTGGAGACTGGTCTTCCAGTCCAGGCCGGCACCGAGGTTCGAGGACTTCTCGATCAGTGGGTCGAACAGGCGGTGCACCAGCTCCGCCGCCGAGTCCAGCCCTTGGTCGAGATAGACCGCGCCGATCACCGCTTCGAGGGTGTCGGCGAGGATGGACGCCTTGTCCCGGCCGCCCGTGCCTTCTTCACCGCGGCCGAGCCGGATGAAGGAGCCGAGGTCGAGCCCGCGGCCCACCTCCGCCAGCGCACGAGAGTTGACCACCGCGGCCCGCAGCTTGGCCAGTTGGCCTTCGGGCAGGTCGGGGTGGGTGCGGTACAGCGTGTCCGTCACCACGAGGCCGAGTACGGAGTCCCCGAGGAACTCCAGGCGCTCGTTGGTGGGCAGACCGCCGTTCTCGTACGCGTACGAACGGTGCGTCAGCGCACGCACCAGAAGGGCGGACTCGAGCTGATAGCCGAGCCGCCCTTCCAGAAGCGTGTGGGACGAGGCTGTGTTCTCCGCCTTTTTCTTGGCGTTGGTCTCCGCCTTGGCGTCATCCGCCTTCTTGGGGCTGGACACAGTGCCTCTCACCAGCCGCTCAGACCTCGAGGACCTGGCGCTTGTTGTAGGTGCCGCAAGACGGGCACGCGATGTGCTGCAGCTTGGGCTCGTGGCAGCGCTCGCACGCAACCAGGGTGGGGACCGCAGCCTTCCACTGCGACCGGCGGTGGCGCGTGTTGCTGCGCGACATCTTCCGCTTCGGAACAGCCACGGCTACTTCTCCTGCTTCTCGTCGACACCGGATTCGGCGCCGCTCATCTCGTCCTTCTCGCCGTCTTCGAGTGAACCGGCGAGTCCCTGCAGTGCCGCCCAACGGATGTCGACGGCGTCGTGGTGGTGGTCCGGGTCGTCCGCGAGCCGGGCTCCGCATTCGGAGCACAGGCCGGGGCAGTCGTCCTGGCACACCGGCTGCATCGGCAGTGCGAGCACCACCGCATCGCGCAGCACGGGTTCGAGGTCGAACAGGCCGTCCTCGAGGAAGAGCCTGTCCTCGTCGTCCTCGGCGTCGCTGTCGGGTTCCGCGATCACGCGGCCCCGCTCATCGGCGTCGGGGTACGAGAACATCTCCTGGAAGTCCGCTTCGAGCTCCAGCTCGAGCGGCTCCAGACACCTTACGCACTCCCCCTTGGCGTCGGCACGAGCGGTGCCTGTGACGAGCACCCCTTCCATGACCGACTCCAGACGGAGTTCGAGCTCCACCGGGGCGCCTTCCGGCACTCCGACGACCCCCTTGATCCCGAGCTCCTTGGGAGCGTCGACCGAACGCGTCAGGCGCTGCTGCGCACCGGGCCGCCGACCCAGCTCGTGCGTGTCGAACACGAGGGGGTTGCGGTGGTCGAGGCGGGCGTTCAGAGCCATTTCTGCTTTCGGTCTTCGGAGCTCGGAGGAGGGCGCCGCCCCTGGTGTTCCGGGCAGCGCTCGATCGCGGGCGTCTGTTGCGGACAGCATCAACGCACGCGCGACCGAAGAGCCAGGATACTGGACCTTTCGCTATCGGCCCAATCCGCTGTCAGCGGCCCTGCTCGTAGCGGCGCAACTGCTCCGCCGTGATCATGGTGGTGTCGAAGAGGCTGGTCTCGTCGAGCTGGTTCCCCTGCGGCTGCGCGTACCCCTGGTGCCCCTGCTGGTCCGGGTGCCCCTGCTGGTCCGGGTGCCCCTGCGGATCCATATGCCCCTGGTTCGGGTCGTACGCGGGCTGCTGCGGGTACCCGGCCGCGTACGGGTCGGCCTGCTGGTAGCCGTAGGGGTCGGCGGACTGCTGGGGCTGCGCGTACTGCTGCTGGTAGCCGTACGGGTTCTGCTGGTACGCCGTCGCCGCGTAGGAGTCCTGCTGCTGCCCGTACGACGGCTGCTCCGGCACGGACGGGGACTGCTGGGCGGGGGTGTCCGAGAAGGCGGCGAGCTCGGCCAGGTAGTCGGCGTCGCTGGTGGGGCGGGGGGAGGTGCCGTCGTCGTTCAGGGCGAGGGCGCCGAGGTCGTCGGTGGCGATCCGGCCGTGCAGCTTCTGCCGGCCGCGGCCTACGGCCTCCAGGGTCTTGGCGAGGACGGCCTCGAAAGCGCCGAGCTTGGCGTCCACATAGGCGTCCGCGTCGCGGCGCAGGGTCTCGGGGTCATGGCTGCGCTCGGGGGCATCGTCGTCCTCAGGGTTCTCGTATCCCCGCTCGTCGGCTCCCGGGCCGGTACCGAGGAGCTTTTCGCGGCCCCGGCCGACGGAGCCGAGGGTCTTGGTGAGGACGACCTCGAAGTTGGCGAGCTTGGAGTCGACGTAGTCGTCGGCCTCGGCGCGGACCTCCTCGGCCTCCCGGCGGGCCTCGCCGAGGATGCGGTCGGCCTCGTTCTGGGAGCGACGGGCGACCTCGGTGTCGGAGATCAGGGAGCCGCGCTCGGCGTGCGCGTTCTCGATGATCCGCTCGGCCTCCAGCCGGGCCCGCTCGACCATGTGCTCCCGATCGCCGATCAGCTCCTGTGCCTGGGCGAGGGAGTCGGGCAGGGCCGCGCGCAGTTCGTCGAGCAGGGAGAGCAGTTCGGCGCGGTTGACCACGCACGAGGCCGACATGGGCATGGCCCGGGCGCCGGAGACCACCGAGACGATCTCGTCGAGCTTCTTCTGCACGTCCACCGTGTGGTCCACCGTGTGCTCGCCACTCTCTACAGCTGTGTTGGAGACGGTCGGGTCGACTGTACGGCCAGCGGGGGACGTTCGTCCGCTCAGTCCCGCTTCAGTCCCGCTTCAGTCGCTCGGCCAGCGCTTCGAGGACCAGCGGGGGCACCAGGTGGGAGACGTCGCCGCCCCAGGTCGCGACCTCCTTGACCAGGGAGGACGACAGGAAGCTGTAGGTGGGGTTGGTGGGGACGAAGAGGGTTTCCACGCCCGACAGGCCGATGTTCATCTGGGCCATCTGCAGTTCGTAGTCGAAGTCGCTGACCGCGCGCAGGCCCTTGACGATGGCCGGGATGTCGCGCTGCTTGCAGAAGTCGACGAGCAGTCCGTGGAAGGCCTCCACCCGTACGTTCGCGTACTCGGCGGTGACCTGGCGGATCAGCTCGATCCGCTCCTCGACCTCGAAGAGGCCCTTCTTGGACTTGTTGATCATCACCGCGACGTAGATCTCGTCGTACAGCTTGGAGGCGCGGCCAATGATGTCGAGGTGTCCGTTGGTGATGGGGTCGAACGACCCGGGACAGACGGCACGGCGCACTTGAGGTCCCTCGCTCTCCGGTCCGGTCATCGTGCGTCTTCGCACGTAGAGGCGGCGCGACCGTACCAAAACGTTCCCTCGCCGTAGCGACGGGCCCTGATGGCTTCGAAACCGGTCGGCCAGGCGAATTCACCGCCTCTGGTGCTGCGCTCCACGGTGACGAGGGCTTCGTCGCCGAGCCAGCCCCCGGTACGGAGTGTGAGCAGGATCTCCCGAAGATCGTCGTCCGAGACGGCGTACGGGGGGTCCAGGAAGACGAGGTCGTACGGCTCGTCCGGCGCCGGGCCCTGGATGATCTGCTCGGCTTTGCCCGATCTCACCTCGGCGCCGGGGAGGCCGAGCGATCTGACGTTGTCGCGGACGGTTTTCGCGGCGCGGGCGTCGGCCTCCACGAGCAGGGTGTGGGCCGCGCCTCTGGAGAGTGCCTCCAGGCCCACGGCACCGGAGCCGGCGTACAGGTCCAGGACCCGTTCGCCGTCCAGGGGGCCGCCGAGGAGGGACTGCCAGGTGGAGAAGAGGCCCTCGCGGGCGCGGTCGGAGGTGGGGCGGGTGCCGTTGCCCGGCGGGACGGCGAGGCGGCGTCCGCCGGCGGCGCCGGCGATCACGCGGGTCATCTTGGGTCCTTGGTGAGGAGGAGGCGACTGTGGGTCCAGTCTGGCAGTCGGAGGGGAGGGGCGCGTTCTGCCGTGGGCGGCTGCGGGACGGCGGCGGGTTCGCCTGGTGGGGTGCCTGCCGAGCGGCGTAAGCCACCGCGGGTCCCTCGTGGTTGCTCGCGCAGTTCCCGCGCCCCTTCGGGAGCGCTGCAGCTCAGCCCTTGTCCAAGTACTGCTCCCGCTCCTCGTCCAGGAGGGCGTCCAGGGCTGTGCGCAGCGCCGGGAGGTGCTCCAGGTCCGGGTCGGCCGCGACCACCGCCGCCGCTTCCTCCCTCGCCTCCGCGATGATCTCCTCGTCGTCGATGACGGTCAGCATGCGGAGGCTGGTGCGGGCGCCGGACTGGGCCTGGCCGAGGACATCGCCCTCGCGGCGTTGTTCGAGGTCGATGCGGGAGAGTTCGAAGCCGTCGAGGGTGGAGGCGACGGCGCCCAGGCGCTGGCGGGCGGCGCTGGCCTCGGGCATCTCGGTGACCAGGAGGCAGAGGCCGGCGGCGGAGCCCCGGCCCACCCGGCCGCGGAGCTGGTGGAGCTGGGAGACGCCGAAGCGGTCGGCGTCCATGATCACCATGGCGGTGGCGTTCGGGACGTTCACACCGACCTCGATGACCGTGGTGGCGACCAGGACCTGGGTCTCACCGGCGGCGAAGCGGCGCATGACCGCGTCCTTGTCGTCGGGGTGCATCCGGCCGTGCAGGACCTCGACCTTCAGGCCCTGGAGGGGGCCCTTGGCGAGCTGGTCGGCCACGTCGAGGACGGCGAGGGGCGGGCGTTTCTCGGCCTCGCCCTCCGGGGACATCCCGGCCTTCTTCGGGTCGCCGGGTTCGTCGACGTCGTCGCCGATGCGCGGGCAGACGACGTACGCCTGGTGGCCGTTCGCCACCTCCTCGCGGACGCGTTCCCAGGTGCGGGCGAGGAAGTGGGGCTTGTCGGCGGCCGGCACGACATGGCTGGCGATGGGTGAGCGGCCGGCGGGCAGCTGGTCCAGGACCGAGGTCTCCAGGTCGCCGAAGACGGTCATGGCGACCGTGCGCGGGATGGGGGTGGCCGTCATGACGAGGAGGTGGGGCGGCTGTTTGCCCTTGCCGCGCAGGGCGTCGCGCTGTTCGACGCCGAAGCGGTGCTGCTCGTCCACCACGACCAGGCCCAGGTCGTGGAACTGGACCTTGTCCTCGATCAGCGCGTGCGTGCCGATGACGATCCCGGCCTCGCCGGTGACCAGGTCGAGCAGCGCCTGCCGACGGCCGGCAGCGCCCATCGAGCCGGTGAGCAGGACGACCTTGGTGGCGTGCTCGGCGCCGCCCAGCATTCCGCCCTCGGCCAGCTCCCCCATCATCTCGGTCACCGACCGGTGGTGCTGCTGGGCGAGCACCTCGGTGGGCGCGAGCATGGCCGCCTGCCCGCCCGCGTCGACGACGGCGAGCATGGCGCGCAGGGCCACCAAGGTCTTTCCGCTGCCCACCTCGCCCTGGAGCAACCGGTGCATCGGGTGTTCGGTGGCCAGGTCGTCGAAGATCTCCCTGGAGACCTTCTGCTGGCCCTCGGTGAGGGTGAAGGGGAGGCGGGCGTCGAACGCGGTGAGGAGCCCTTCGGGGGCGGGGCGGCGGGCGACGGCGGGCAGCTGGGTGTCGGCGTGGCGGCGGCGGGCCAGGGCGACCTGGAGGACGAAGGCCTCGTCCCATTTGAGGCGGTCCCGGGCGGACTCGATGTCGGCCTTGGTGTGCGGACGGTGGATCTTCAGGAGGGCTTCGGGGAGGTTGGCCAGGCCCCGGCCCTCGCGCAGGGAGTCGGGGAGGGGATCCACGGCCTCCTGGGCGCTCGGCAGCACGGTCTGGACGGCCTTGGCGATCTTCCAGGACTCCAGCTTGGCGGTGGCCGGGTAGATCGGGATGAGGGCGCCGGCCCAGGTGTCGACGGTCTCCGTGACGTCGTCGCCGCGCAGCAGTTCGTAGGCCGGGTGGGCCAGTTGGAGGCGGCGGTTGAAGACGGAGACCTTGCCGGCGAAGAGGGCGCGGGTGCCGGGGAGGAGATCCTTGTGGGGTTTGTGCACGCCGTTGCCGAAGAAGACGAGCTGGAGGCGGCCGCTGCCGTCGGTGATGGTGACTTCGAGGCGCTGCCCCTTGCCCCGGGGGGCCTTGGCGGAGGCGAAGCTGTGCAGGCGGGCGTCGGCGACCTGGGCGACCACCGTGACGTGCTCGTCCATCGGCAGGTCGGCGAGGTGGGTGAGCTGGCCGCGCTCCTCGTATCTGCGGGGGTAGTGGTGCAGCAGATCGCCGACGGTGTGCAGGCCGAGGTGCTCGGCCATCACCTTCGCGGTGGCGGCGCCGAGCGTGTTCTTGAGCGGTTCTTCGAGCGCGGGCACGAGATCCATTGCACACCACGCCACTGACAATCCCGTATACGTCCTTGAAATCCGCTGGTCAGGCGGGTCGTTCGCGCCTAGGATGACGCACTCCCGGGGCCCAGCAGTCAGGCCCTGCCGCCGCCGTCCGCGGTCACCGTCCGACGGGACCGCCCGACCCCGCCGCCGTCGCCAGAATCCCTTCCCACCGGCGCTGCGACGATGGATTCAATGACCTCACAGTCATCCCAGGCACCCCAGACTCCTCAGGCGCCCCAGTCGCCTCACACGTTCCAGGTCGATCTGCGTGGCCTGGTGGATCTGCTCTCGCACCACCTGTACTCCAGTCCGAAGGTCTATCTGCGCGAACTGCTGCAGAACGCGGTGGACGCGATCACCGCGCGCCGCGCCGAGCAGCCCGACGCGCCCGCCCGGGTACGGCTGTTCGCCGAGGCCGGCACGCTGCGGGTGGAGGACTCGGGCATCGGGCTCACCGAGACCGATGTGCACAACCTGCTCGCCACGATCGGCCGCAGCTCCAAGCGGGACGACGGAGGCATCCAGGAGGTCCGCTCGGACTTCCTGGGACAGTTCGGCATCGGACTGCTCGCCTGCTTCGTGGTGGCCGAGCGCATCCGGGTGGTCAGCCGCAGCGCCCGTACGCCGGACGCGCCACCCGTGGAGTGGACGGCCGCCGACGACGGCTCGTACACCGTGCGGACACTGCCCGACGAGGCGCGCCCCGAACCGGGTACGACCGTGCATCTGGTCGCACGGCCCGGGGCCGCCGAATGGCTCTCCCCCGCGCGTGTGCTGACACTGGCGCGGGACTTCGGGTCGCTGCTGCCGTACGACGTACGGGTGGGCGAGGAGGCGGTCACCGATCTGCCGGCGCCCTGGGACCGGGCGTACGCCTCCCCGGCCGGCCGGCGGGTGGCCCTGGCCCGGCACTGTCACGCCCTGTTCGGGTTCACGCCGCTGGACTCGATCGAGCTGGACGTGCCGCTGGCCGGGATCCGGGGCGTCGCGTACGTCCTGCCGACCGCCGTCAGCCCGGCGCAGCGGGCGAGCCACCGGGTGCATCTGAAGGGCATGCTGCTCACCGAGCGGGCCGAACAGCTGCTGCCGGACTGGGCGTTCTTCGTGCGCTGTGTCCTCGACACGGACAGCCTGCGGCCCACGGCGTCGCGGGAGTCGTTGTACGAGGACGAGACGCTGGCGGCCGTGCGGGAGGCGCTCGGCGAGCGGATCCGGGGCTGGCTCACGGGGCTCGCCGCGGGTGATCCGGAGCGGCTGGCGGCGTTCCTGTCGGTGCACTACCTGGGCGTGAAGTCGCTGGCGCGGCACGACAGGGAGATGCTGCGCACCATGCTGCCGTGGCTGCCCTTCGAGACCACCGACGGGCGGCTGTCGCTGGAGGAGTTCGCGCAGCGGCACCCGGTGGTGCACTTCACGCGGACGGTCGAGGAGTACCGGCAGGTCGCGCCGATCGCGTCCGCGCAGGGCGTCGGGGTGGTCAACGGCGGCTACACGTACGACAGCGAGCTGGTCGAGGCGCTGCCGTCCGTGCGTCCGGGGACGGTGGTCGCCGAGCTGGACGCCGACACGGTGACCGCGCACCTGGACGTGCCGGACCCGGACGAGGAGCTGGCGCTGGCGGGCTTCCTGTCGGCCGCGCGGGCGAAGCTCGACCCCCTGGGCTGCGACGTGGTGCTGCGAGCCTTCCATCCGCTCTCGGTGCCCGCGCTGCACCTGGACGACCGGTCCTCCCGGCACGAGCAGGCACGGGCGGAGGCGGAGGAGCAGGCCGACGATCTGTGGGCGGGCATCCTGGGTTCGCTGCGGGGCAGCGCGCCGCGTGCGCGGCTGGTGCTCAACCATCTCAACCCGCTGGTCCGGCGGATCAGTTCGCTGACCGACCGGGAGCTGATCGGTACGGCCACGGAGTCCCTGTACGGGCAGGCCCTGCTGATGGCCCAGCGGCCGCTCAGACCCGCCGACTCGGCGCTCCTGAACCGCGCCTTCATCGGCCTCCTGGAGTGGGCCACGCACACCGATCCGGGGGCCGGTCCGGGCAACGGGTCCGGTCCGGGCTTCGGGGAGGGTGGTCGCCGGTGACCGACCTCGTGGACTCCATGGACTTCGACGAACTCCGCCGGGCCATGGCGGAGAACCACGAGCAGCCGGAGGGCCCGGCGCGCAACGCGCGCGCGGAGCGGCTGCTCGCCGAGGCCGAGAAGCTGAACGAGCCGCTCGCCGTGATCGAGGCGCTCGGGCACCAGCTGAAGGTCTACAACTACAGCTCCGAGAAAGCCAAGATGTTCGTCCCCTTCGCGCGCCTGCTGCGCATGTGGGACGAACGGCCGGAGGACTTCGACGAGTACGAGATCCACTCCCTGCACTGGGTGTTCAAGTGGATGTCGGCCGGCATGCTGAACCAGCCGCACATTCCGCTGGCCTCCATCGAGAAGTGGCTCGGCGAGATGGAGCACCGCTACCGGCTCGCCGGGCACTCGGAACGGGCCGTGCGCAGCGCCGAGTTCAGTGTGGCCGCGCACATCGGTGACCTGGAGCGGGCCGAGCGGGCGTACGGGGCGTGGCTGGCCGCCGACCGGGACACGATGGCCGACTGCCACGCCTGCGAGCTGCACGGGCAGGGCTGGTGGCGGGCGCGGCGCCGGGAGGACGCCGAGGCGCTGGAGCTGTGGGCGCCGGTCCTGGAGGGCGAGTACACCTGCGCCCACGAGCCGCACACCGTCCTCGCGTCCTCGCTGGTGCCGCTGCTGCGCCTGGGGCGCCCGGACGAGGCGCGGGCCCACCATCTGCGGGGTTTCCGGATGGTGCGGGCCATGGAGAGCATGCGGGGCGCGTACGCGGACCATGTGGAGTTCTGCGCCCTGACCGGCAACGAGGCGCGCGGCCTGGAGCTGCTGGCCGAGCGTCCGGCGTACTTCACCGATTCCGGCGACCCGCGCAGCAAGCTCGACTACCTGAGCGTGGTGGCCCTGCTCATGGACCGCCTCACCGCGCGCGGGCTGGGCGAGCAGAGCGTCCCCGGTCCCGCCGGCCGGGAGTGGACCGCCCGCGAACTGGCCTCGCACGCGCGCGAGGAGGCCTTCGCGCTGGCCGCGCTCTTCGACGCGCGCAACGGCACGGCGTACGTCAGCACGCACGTTCGGGAGCGGATGGACCGGCGCCCCCTGCTGGATCGGCTGCCGCTGGGCGTGCGCGCGAAGCGGACCGCCGTGACCGTGCCCGCGCCCCGGCAGCCCGCCGCCGGGGAGAACACGGAGACCGCCGCCGCTCCCCAGGGCCTGCCCGCGCTCCTCGCCGAGGCGCGGCGGCTCTCGGCGTCCCTGCACCCCGGTTCCGTCGAGGCCTGGGCCGCCGTGGCGCGGGCCGCCGACACCGAGGGCGCGGAGCTGGACGCCTGGGACCGCGCGGAGATCGTGGACCACGAGGCGATCGGCCTCGGGCCGGAGGGCCGCCCTCTCTTCGAACGCGCGGCCGACATGTACGAGGCGGCGGGCGACCCCGGCGAGGCACTGGCGGCACGCGCGCGTGCCGCGAACGTCCACGCCCTCACGGGCCAGGTGGACGCCGCCGTGGAGCTGATGGTCGAGCCGTACGAGCGGATCCTCGCCCTCTGGTCGGCCGGCGGGACAGGCGCGCCGCAGACGGCCTCCGTGCTGGTCGGGCGGGCACGGATACTCGTGCAGCGGACGCACGAGTCCGAGGAGGCCGACGCGGTGGCCCTGGCCGAGGAGGCCGTGCGGGAGCTGGCGGACTTCGTCGAGCCGCGCCGCGCGGAGGACGTACGGCTGGCCTCGCGGGCCGCGGAGGCGCGGGGCATGCTCGGGGAACTGGCCGCGCGCGGCGGTGACGCCGAGACGGCCGCCGAACTGTTCGCGGAGGCCGCGGAACGGTACGTGGCAGCGGGGCTGCCGTGGTTCGCGGTGCAGTACGAGGCGCGGCTCGCCGGGGTGGCGCACCACCTGGGGGACCTGGCGACCGCGGAGCGGGCGGCCCGGGCGGCGTTGGAGCACGGCGGGTCCGAGCTGGAGCTGGTGGGCCACGCCCAGCTGCGCCTCCAGCTGGCCGAGTTGTTGGGCTCCGGTGAACGGGTCGAGGAGGCCGCCGAGCAGGCCCTGGAGGCGGCGCACTGGGCCGACGAGGCGGGCGAGGGTCCGACGCTCGGCTCCTGGGCCCGGCACCTGCTCGGCGGGTTCCTGCTGCGGCTGGGGCGGTGGGCGGAGGCGGCCGAGGTGCTGGAGTCGGCGCTCCCCGACCTCACGGCCGAGACCCACGGGGACGGGGCGGTCGCGCAGACCTTGTGGTGGCTCGGGGACTGCCACACCGAGCTGGGCGAGCACCGCGAGGCGGCGGAACGCTGGCTGCGGGCCGCCGACATCGCCCGGCACTGGCCCGAGCAGCGCGACCACGCCATGCTCGCCCATCTCGCCGCCGAGGCGCTGGCGCGCGCGGGGCTGTCCGCCGACGCCGACCGGGCGTACGCACGCGCGGTCGACCTCTGGGGCGAGCTGGGCAACGTCCACGGGTACGTGCGGGCGCTGCGGGCGCGGGCGTGGTACGCGGCGCGGGAGAGCGGTGAGGCTCCCGGGCCCGCGGACCTGGACGAGGCCCGGGAGCTGATGGGGGACGCGGTGGCGGGCTGCGAGGCGGCCCTGTCCGACGTGACCGGGGAGGAGAACCGGCGGCGGATCTTCGCGGAGCTCGGCGAGACCTACCGGCAGTTCGGCGACCTGCTCGCCCGGTCCGTGGCCGAGGACGCGGAACTCGCCTCGTTCGGGCCGGTCTTCGAGGAGGCGTTGGGGTTCGTCGAGCGGGCGGTGTCGGTGTACGGGTCGTTGGGGCCGGACTTCGTCGACGCGCGTACCGCCGCGGAGCTGGCGGCGGGGTGGTTGGAGGTGGACCTTCGGCGGGGTGCTGCGGCGGCCGCGCGGGCCCGGGAGGTGTTGTCCGTGTTCGCGGACGGGAGTGACGGCGAGGAGACGGTGGTGGCTCGGCGGGTGGAGGCGGGGCGGCTGCTGGAGGCGACGGAGCGGGGCTGAGTGGCCGGGGGCGCCTCCGATGTCCTTCGCCCCCGCCGCCCCTACCCGTCCCTCCCCCACTCTCGGCTTCGCCCCTTCGACCCCGCTCGCTTGTCGGTCGTCCGTGGCCTGGTGGGGCTTCTCGCGCAGTTCCCCGCGCCCCTATTAGGGGCGCGGGGAACTGCGCGAACGGGGTCCGGGGCGGCGGGGGCGAAGGAGTCGCTACTCCACTCCGATCAGCAGCAACGCCCCCTGCCGCCCACCCCGGTACACCACCGTGTCCACCGCCAGATACCCCTCACGCACCCTGGCCTCCACGTGCTCCACGACCTCCGCGGGCGCCTCGTCCCCCAGGACCAGCGTGACCATCTCACCACCCGCCGCCAGCATCCGGTCGACCACCGCCGCCGCGGTCACCGTCACGTCGGAGCCGATGACGGCGACATCCCCGTCGACGAGACCGAGGACATCACCGGCCTGACAGATGCCCGCCATGGTCCAGGACTCACGCTCGGCGATGACGACCTCGGCGTACCGGGTGGCACCGGCGGCGGAGGTCATGGAGACGACGTCCTCGTCGAAGCGCCGGTCGGGCTCGTGGACGGCGAGGGCGGCGATGCCCTGGACGGCCGAGCGGGTGGGGATGAGGGCGACCCGGACACCCTCGGCGCGGGCCTGCTCGGCGGCGGCCGCCGCAGTGTGCCGCAGATCCGCGTCGTTGGGCAGCAGCACCACCTCACGCGCGTGGGCACGTCGTACGGCCTCCACCAGCTCGCCGCTGGCGGGCGGCTCCCCGGGCCGGGCCAGCACCGTGGTCGCGCCGGCCTCGGCGTAGAGCCCGGCCAGCCCCTCCCCCGGCACGACGGCCACCACGGCCCGCTGGGCGCGCTCGCGCGGCTGCCGCCCGGCCTCGCCGGTCATGTGGGCGTCCTCGGCCCCGAAGTGGGTGATCCGGATCCGGTACGGCCGCCCGGCCTCGACCCCGGCCTCCACGGCCGCCCCCGCGTCGTCGACGTGCACATGGACGTTCCACAGCCCGTCGCCGCCGACCACGACGAGGGAGTCCCCGAGCTCGTCCAGGCACCGCCGCAGTCGGGCCACCGCCGCGTCCTCCGCCTCCAGGAGGTAGATCACCTCGAAGGCCGGGCCGCCCGCCTCGGGCCGGTCGTCCCCGTCGCAGACCTCCGCCACGGCTTCGGCGACGGCCACGCGCGCGTGCACAGCGGGCACGGCCACCGCCCTCGGCGCCTCCCCCGTGAACGTCTCCACCAGCGCCGCCAGCACCGCCACCAGGCCCCGTCCGCCCGCGTCCACGACGCCGGCGCGGGCCAGGGCGGCCAGCTGGGCGGGGGTCGCCGCCAGGGCCCGGCCGGCGCCCTCGTAGGCGGCACGGGCGACGGTCCCGCAGTCGTCCTCGGCGTCGCCGGCCGCGTCGGCGGCGGCGGAGGCTACCGTGAGCACCGTGCCCTCGACCGGGTGCGCGACGGCGTCCCGGGCGGAGTCGGCGGCGTGCCGCAGGGCGAGCCGCAGCCCCCGGCCGTCGGTGCGGGGCGCCTCGCCGTCGTCGGCGAGGACCTGGGCCATGCCCCGCAGAAGCTGGGCGAGGATCGTCCCGGAGTTCCCCCGGGCACCGATGAGCGCGCCGTGCGCCATGGCCCGCGCGGCCTCGGCGAGTGTGGGCTGCCCCGCTCCGGCGGACGGGCCCCCTCCGGCGTACCGCCCTTCCCCGACGGGCGGACCCGCCGTCTCGTGGCCCGCGAACACCGCCTCGACGGCCCCGGCGGCCGACTCCATCGTCAGGTACAGGTTGGTGCCGGTGTCGCCGTCGGCCACCGGGTACACGTTGATCGCGTCGATCTCCTCGCGCGCGCGTCCCAGCGCCGCCAGCGCGAGTCCGCACCAGGTGCGCACCGCGAGAGCATCGAAGAATGTCTGCGGCACCTGCGGCACCTGCGCCTCCTTGAGCTGCTGGGATGGACGCAGAGTAGACCTTGGAGGGGTGTCCGCCGGAAGGGGGCGGGGCAGTGCTCCTGAGCAGCCATGGTAGTTTCGTTGTACTGGCGCAGTCGTTGTATGCTGCTCCGGTTGCCCGATCCACATCGGGCCATTCCCCTGGCAACGCCACTCAGATCTCTGATCTCGATCCCGGCCTGCCGGGATCATCCGTAAGTGCATCTGAAGTCTTTGGAGTGACCCGTGGCTGCCAACTGCGACGTCTGCGGCAAGGGGCCGGGCTTCGGCAACAACATCTCGCACTCGCACCGCCGTACGTCCCGTCGCTGGAACCCGAACATCCAGCGCGTCCGTACCGTGGTCGGCGGGACGCCGAAGCGCGTGAACGCCTGCACCTCGTGCATCAAGGCCGGCAAGGTCTCGCGCTGACGCACAGCTAAGCGCGCGGCCACTGCTGGTTCGCTGCATCGAGCCGGTCCACCTGGAGTGGACCGGCTTTTTGCTGTCCCTGACACACCGCGGATCAAGCCGGCCGAGCGCCCCGCCCGAGGGCCCACCCGTGGTCCACCGGTCCGATCCCCCCGCCGAGCGCGAACCCGGCGGCGATCGCCCCCGTGACGTACTCCTTGGCGGCCAGGGCGGCCTCCGGCACGGTCCGTCCCAGGGCGAGGTGGGAGGCGATCGCGGACGCGAGGGTGCAGCCCGTGCCGTGGGTGTGCCGGTTGTCGTACCTGGGGGCCCGCAGCCAGTGCTCCTCGGAGCCGTCGGTGAGCAGATCGACGGCTTCCCCGGGGAGGTGGCCGCCCTTGATCAGGGCCCAGCGCGGCCCGTACGCCAGCACGGCCTCGGCCGCCTCGCGCATACCGGCCTCCGACTCGACCGTGACCCCGGTGAGTTGGGTCACCTCGTCGAGGTTCGGCGTCGCCACGGTGGCCACCGGCAGCAGCCGGGTCCGTACGGAGTCCAGCGCGGAGGCGGCCAGCAGCGGGTCGCCGTGCTTGGAGACGCCCACCGGGTCGACGACGACCGGCGCGTCCGTGGCGGCCAGCAAATCGGCGACGGTCTCGACGAGTTCGGCGGAGGCGAGCATGCCGGTCTTGACGGCCTGGACGCCGATGTCGTCGACGACACTGCGGTACTGCGCGCGCACCGCCTCCACCGGCAGTTCCCAAGCGCCCCGCACACCGAGGGAGTTCTGCGCGGTGACCGCCGTGACGACGCTCATGCCGTGCACCCCGAGCGCGAGCATCGTCTTCAGATCGGCCTGGATCCCCGCCCCGCCCCCGGAGTCGGACCCGGCCACCGTCAGGACCCGCGGGGGAGCCGGACTCATGACTCGATGTCCCCGAAGTGGTCCCAGCCGCCCTTGCTGGTCCAGGGCGCCCCGTCCACGGTGACCTGCGGCAACGCGGAGGGGTTGAGCACCTCGCCGATCACCTTCCACCGCGCGGGCAGCTTCACGTCCTGCGGGAAGGTGGCCACGATCGCGTGGTCCTCGCCGCCGGTGAGCACCCACTGGAGGGGGTCGACGCCGACGGCCTGACCGATGTCGTGCATCTGGGTGGGGATGTCGATCGCACCGGAGCGGATGTCGATCCGGCACTTGCTCGCCTCGGCGATGTGTCCCAGGTCCGCGATCAGCCCGTCACTGACGTCGCACATCGCGGTCGCGCCGAGGGCGGCCGCGGCGGGGCCCGCGTGGTACGGCGGCTCGGGGCGCCGGTGGGCCTCCACGAAGGCGCGCGGCGAGCGGAAGCCCCGGGAGAGCACCGCGTGCCCGGCGGCGGACCAGCCGAGCCAGCCGGTGACGGCCACGACGTCGCCGGGCTGGGCGCCCGCCCTGGTCACCGGCTCGTGGTTGCGCAGATCACCGAGCGCGGTGATCGAGATCATGATGGTGTCACCGCGGACGACGTCACCGCCGACCACGGCAGCTCCGGCCACCTGGCACTCGTCACGCAGGCCGTCCATCAGCTCGGTGGCCCAGGTCACCGGCAGGTCGACGGGCGCGACCAGGCCGAGCAGCAGCGCGGTGGGCACGGCACCCATGGCGGCGATGTCCGCGAGGTTCTGCGCGGCGGCCTTGCGCCCCACGTCGTAGGCCGTGGACCAGTCGCGCCGGAAGTGCCGCCCCTCCAGGAGGATGTCGGTGCTCGCCACGACCCTGCGGTCCGGCGCCGCCACCACGGCGGCGTCGTCGCCGGGGCCGACCCGGACCGCCGGGGTGGTGGTGAGCCGGGAGGTGAGCTCCCTGATGAGCCCGAACTCCCCCAGCTCTCCCACGGTGCCCTTCATCGTCGTATCGCCCCTTCTTGTGCCGCTTCCAGTGTCACAGGCGCCCGGTCGCGGGCCGTTCTCGTCCTCGGTACGGTCGAGTGGACCGTCAACTTCCGTCGTCCCCGCACCCCGGTGCGTGCGGCGCGGCCCCCCGGGGTCTCCCCCTGGCGCTCGGCGACGCGATACCGTGGCGTTCCTTTTCCCGACATGATCCACATGATCCTCGTGGCCGCCCTGGAGGTTCCGTGGTACAGGCGTACATCCTGATCCAGACGGAGGTCGGCAAAGCGTCGACCGTCGCCGACACGATCAGCAAGCTCCCTGGGGTCATCCAGGCCGAGGACGTGACGGGCCCGTACGACGTCATCGTGCGCGCCCAGGCCGACACCGTCGACGACCTCGGCCGGCTGGTGGTCGCGAAGGTCCAGCAAGTGGACGGGATCACCCGTACCCTGACCTGCCCGGTCGTTCACCTGTAGCCCCCGTCTACCCTTGCCCGGTGAACTCGTTGCGTCACCGGGGCCCCGCTCGTCGCGGGCTGCCCGTCCTGGCTGTTTCGTTGATCGCCGTCGCGGGCTGCTCCTCAGCAGACGACAGCGGCTCGGCGGCGGTTCCCAGCCCGGGGGCCGCCGCCACGAAACTGTGCCGGAACCTGGACGAGGTGTTGCCGCGGACGGTGGACGGTCTCGGCCGCCGGGATCCTCAGCCCGCCTCCTCGCTGACGGCGGGCTGGGGCGACGCGGTGATCATACTGCGCTGTGGGGTGCCCCGGCCGCCCAAGATGGTCGACCCAGGGGTGGCGGAGGGACGGGACGCCGACGCGGTCGCCGGGGCCGTCGACGGGGTGGACTGGCTGATGGAGAAGCGGGACGGGGGCGCCTACCGCTTCACCACGGCCAATCGCTCCGTGTATGTGGAGGTGTCGGTGACCGCGGATCGGGCCAGGGACGACACCTCGCCGATCCTGGTGGGGCTGGCGCCCGCCATCAAGAAGGCGGTTCCTGAAGGGGTTGCCTCCTGAGGGGGTGCCTCAGGAGGCCGTCTGGAGGCTGCGACGCCGTCGTGGCTGGTCGCGCCCACGCGGCGGAGCCGCACATCGACACAGCCCCGCGCCCCTTGTGGGGCTCGGGTCAGCGCAGGCCCGTCGACCTGTGCAGCGCCGCCTGGATCAGGCGGTCCACCAGCTCGCCGTACTCCACCCCGCTCGCCTTCCACATCGCGGGGTACATCGAGATCGGTGTGAAGCCGGGGAGCGTGTTGATCTCGTTGATGACGAAGTCGCCCTCCTCCGTGAGGAAGAAGTCGGCGCGCACCAGACCCTCGCAGGAGGCGGCCTCGAAGGCGTCGACCGCGAGCTGCTGGACCTCGGCGGTCTCCTCCGGGGTCAGCGGGGCCGGGACGATGCCCGGGGTCGAGTCGATGTACTTCGCCTCGAAGTCGTAGTAGGCGTGGGCCTCGGGCGGCGGGATCTCGGCGGGGACGGAGGCGCGCGGGCCGTCCTCGAACTCCAGGACGCCGCACTCGATCTCCCGGCCGCGCAGGGCCGCCTCGACCAGGATCTTCGGGTCGTGGCGCTGGGCCTCGGCAATGGCCTCGTCGAGGCCGACGATGTCGTCGACCTTGGTGATGCCGATGGAGGAGCCCGCGCGGGCGGGCTTCACGAAGAGGGGCCAGCCGTGCTCACCGGCGAGATCGATGATCTTCTTGCGGGCGGCCGACTCGTCGAGCTGCCACTCGCGCGGCCTGATCACCACGTACGGGCCGACCTTGAGCCCGAAGGAGGTGAACACCCTCTTCATGTACTCCTTGTCCTGGCCGACGGCCGAGGCGAGGACGCCCGAGCCGACGTACGGGACGCCGGAGAGTTCCAGAAGGCCCTGGAGGGTGCCGTCCTCGCCGTACGGGCCGTGCAGGACGGGGAAGACGACATCGACCTCGCCGAGGGCCTTGGGCACCGAACCGGGCTCGCTGTAGACGACTTCGCGGTTGGCGGGGTCGACGGGCAGGATCACGCCGCCCTCCCGGGACTCGGCGAGCTCCTCGACGCTCGGCGTACGGCGGTCGGTGATCGCCATCCGCTCCGGTTCGTCGGCGGTGAGCGCCCAACGGCCGTCCCGCGTGATGCCGATCGGCAGGACGTCGTACTTCGTCCGGTCGATGGCTCGCAGTACGGCGCCGGCCGTGACCACGGAGATCCCGTGTTCCGAGCTGCGGCCGCCGAAGACGACGGCCACGCGCGGCTTGCGGGACGGCTGCTCAGGGCTCTGGGGGAGGTTCTCGCTGCTCATATCGCGACGAGAGTACCCGGTGGTAGGGCGCGAGTCAGTGCCCGAACGGTCGCTTTCGCTCAGCGTCGCTCCGGCTTGGCGCTGCGCGACATCATTTCCTTGAGGGCGACGACCGGCGGCTTGCCGTCGTGGACGATGTCGACGACCGTCTCGGTGATGGGCATGTCGACACCGTGCCGGCGGGCCAAGTCCAGCACGGACTCACAGGACTTGACGCCCTCGGCGGTCTGCTTGGTGACCGCGATGGTCTCCTGGAGGGTCATGCCCTTGCCGAGGTTGGTGCCGAAGGTGTGGTTGCGGGAAAGCGGCGAGGAACAGGTCGCCACCAGATCGCCGAGGCCCGCGAGTCCGGAGAAGGTGAGCGGGTCGGCGCCCATCGCGAGACCGAGCCGGGTCGTCTCCGCGAGACCGCGGGTGATGAGCGATCCCTTGGCGTTGTCGCCGAGGCCCATGCCGTCCGCGATGCCGACGGCGAGACCGATGACGTTCTTCACCGCGCCGCCCAGCTCGCAGCCGACGACGTCGGTGTTGGTGTACGGGCGGAAGTACGGCGTGTGGCAGGCGGTCTGGAGCCTCTGGGCGACCGCCTCGTCGGTGCAGGCGACCACGGAGGCGGCCGGCATGCGGGAGGCGATCTCCCGTGCCAGGTTGGGCCCGGAGACGACGGCGACGCGGTCCTGACCCACCTTGGCGACGTCCTCGATCACCTCGCTCATCCGCATGGCGGAACCGAGTTCGACGCCTTTCATCAGCGAGACGAGGACCGTGCCGGGGGCCAGCAGGGGCACCCATTCGGCGAGGTTGGCGCGCAGGGTCTGGGAGGGGATGGACAGGATCGTGAAATCGGCGTCGGCGGCGGCCTCGGCCGGGTCCGTGGTGGCCCGCACGTTCTGCGGGAGTTCCAGGCCCGGCAGGTAGTCGGTGTTGGTCCGAGTGGAGTTGATCGCGTCCGCGACCTCCGGACGGCGCGCCCACAGGGTGACCTCGCACCCGGCGTCGGCGAGCACCGTACCGAAGGCCGTACCCCATGAACCGGCGCTGAACACGGCCGCCTTGACCGGCTTGCTCACTTGCCCTGCCCCTCTTCCTGATGTTCCTGGGCCCGCTGGACCGGGCTGTGCTGTTGCCGCTTCCCATTGTCGAGCACAGCCCGGGCGCTCCTGCGCCGCTGCTCGATCCGCTCCCGCTTGGGGTCGTACGGCGTCGCGGGGGCCTTCTCGCCGCGGATCTCCTCCAGCTGGTGGGTGATGGCGGCCATGATGACCTCCGTCGCGTCCCTCAGCAGGTCGGGGCTCATCTCCCGGCCGTAGAAGCGCGAGAGGTCCACGGGCGGGCCCGCGAGGACGTGGTGGGTCTTGCGCGGCAGGAGGTTCGGCTTCTTCGCGTACGGCGGCAGCAGTTCGTTGGCGCCCCACTGGGCGACGGGGATCACCGGGCACCTGGTCTGCAGGGCGACCCGCGCCGCACCGGTCTTGCCGGTCATCGGCCAGCCGTCCGGGTCGCGGGTGAGGGTGCCCTCGGGGTAGAAGGCGACGCACTCGCCGCGCTCCACGGCGTCGATCGCGGCCCGGAACGCGCTCAGCGCGTCGGTGCTCTCGCGATAGACGGGGATCTGACCGGTGCCGCGCATGACGGCGCCGATGAATCCCTTGCCGAAGAGACCGCTCTTCGCGAGAAATCGCGGAACCCGGCCGCTGTTGTACTGATAATGGGCGTACGCAAAGGGATCGACATGCGAATTGTGGTTCACGGCAGTGATAAATCCACCCTCGGCCGGAATGTTCTCCATTCCACGCCAGTCCCGCTTGATCAGCACCACCAGGGGTGGTTTGGCGATCACCGCGGCGAGGCGGTACCAGAAGCCGATTCTCCGGCGGGGCACGCGGACACCTTCCTCTAGGACTTCCCAGGGCCTGCTCCGGGGGCCCGGAGCCGCACAAGTGTCGCCCCGGGCTGCCGGTCTGTCGAGAACACCGTACGCCCCGCCCTGCGGCCGTCCATTGCGCCCAGGTGACAATGGCCGCGACAAGAGAGGGACGGAACGCCCGTGCAGTGGACCCTGGTCGTACCCCTGAAGCCCCTGGCGCGGGCCAAGAGCAGGCTCTCGGACACCGCCGACGACGGGGTGCGCCCCGGTCTGGCCCTCGCCTTCGCGCAGGACACGGTGGCAGCGGCCCTGGCCGCCGCGGCGGTCCGGAGTGTGGTGGTGGTCACGGACGACCCGCTGGCCGCGCGCGAGCTGGCGGCCCTGGGCGCCCGCACCGTCCCCGAGGATCCGCACGAGGGCTCCGGGGACGGCCTGAACGCCGCTCTGCGGCACGCGGCGGCCGTCGTGCGCGGTGTACGCCCGCAAAGCCCTGTGGTGGCGCTGAACGCGGATCTGCCCGCTCTGCGCTCCGGGGAATTGACCCGCGTACTGAACGCGGCCGCCGAATTCCCCCGCGCTTTTCTCCCCGATGCCGCGGGCACCGGTACGACCCTGCTCGCCGCGACCCCCGGCCATGACCTCTCCCCCGCCTTCGGCCCCGACTCCCGTCGACGCCACCGCCGCTCCGGTGCCGTGGAACTCGCTCTCGCCGACGTCGACTCCGTACGCCAGGACGTCGACACCGGGGACGACCTGCGCGCCGCCCTCGGCCTCGGCGTGGGCCCCCGTACGGCCGCGGCGGCCGCGCGCCTGCTGATCCCCGGCCAGTAGGCTGCGGCCATGCAGGCCACCGCGTACACCTACGACCCCGCCACCCGCAGCGGCCAGGTCCTTCTCGACGACGGCACCCCGCTCCCCTTCGACACCCCGGCCTTCGACGCGGGCGCCCTGCGCCTGCTGCGCCCGGGCCAGCGCGTCAGGATCGAGACGGAGGGCGAGGCGGAGAGCCTGCGCATCACCTTGATCACCTTGCAGACCTTCTGAACAGACTCGCACCAAGCCGCGCCCCAAAGGGCGCGGGGAACTGCGCTAGCAACCACACCAGCCGCACCCGCCCGCGAACAAGTCCCCCACGGCGAACAGGCGCCTCTGCCCTTCCTCCCTGCTCTGCCCCAGAACACGCCGCGGGCCGGGCTCCCCATTCAGGAACCCGGCCCGGCGCGTGTGTGTGAGTACCCGGCGCCCTAGGCCTGACGCGCGGCCGTCTTCTTCGCGGTCGTCTTGCGAGCCGTCGACTTCTTGGCCGGCGCCTTCTTCGCGGTGGCCTTCTTGGCCGGGGCCTTCTTCGCCGCGGTCTTCTTCGCCGCCGCCGCCGTCGTCTTGGCGGTCGTCTTCTTCGCCGCCGCCGTCTTCGTGGTGGCCTTCTTGGCGGTTGCCTTCTTCGCCGTGGTCTTCTTCGCGGCGGCCGTCGTCTTCTTGGCGGCGGCCGTGGTCTTGCGGGCGGTGGTCTTCTTGGCGGTGGTCTTCTTCGCCGCCGCCTTCTTGACCGTCGCCGAAGCCCCACCGCTCAGGCTGCCCTTGGGCGCCTTCTTGACCGCGACCTCGCCACCACGGGGAAGCTTCTTCGACCCGCTCACCAGGTCCTTGAAGCCCTGACCCGCGCGGAAACGCGGCACGGAGGTCTTCTTGACCCGAACCCGCTCACCCGTCTGCGGGTTGCGGGCGTAACGGGCAGGCCGGTCGACCTTCTCGAACGAACCGAAGCCGGTGACCGACACCCGGTCCCCGCCGACGACCGCGCGGACGATGGCGTCCAGAACGGCGTCGACCGCGTCGGCGGCCTGCTGACGCCCGCCGACCTTGTCCGCAATCGCTTCTACGAGCTGCGCCTTGTTCACGTCTTCCCCTTCGGAGACATCGCCCGAACGATAGTGTTCAAGCTTTTTCGCACGTTAGGCAGATATATACCGCAAATCAAACACGAAACGGGCTTATCACCCTTGTGCCGCAACGAACTCGGACGGTCATGGAGTTCCTTCAGCGTTCCTCCGCGGGCATTCGCCCAGCGTCGAGGTCCGTCGTGAAGCTCTCCAGACGCCTTGCCGCGTCGGCGAGATCGTGCTTGGCCACGGCCGTAATGACCAGCAGCTTCCGGGTCAGCGCCATGCGTACGCCCTCCGGGACTTGCAGTGCGCGCACCCTTGCGTGCGCTTCCTTGAGTTGGCTCGCGACCGCCGCATAGAGCTCGAGTTGGCCGTCGTGTTCCATGCACAGATTGTGCCATCTGGGGCGAGTTGTCGCCTGCGCAGGGGGCAACTGCCGTCTCCCCGGGGCCCCCGGAGCACCCCGGGCAGATGCCTCACCATGATGCGCGTACCCCGGCAATCACCTTTGTAACTAGGGGAGTTGAAACCTTTCTGCAGATGACTTCGAAGGTGCCCGGACCCGGACATGCAGGTACCCCCAACCGTGCCCGATTGGGGGTACCTGAGGGTGTCGCGGTGGCTGGAATCCGCCTTGCGCGGCCCGCCCGAGGGATGGGTCCGCGCTGTGGATCAGACCTTCAGCGTCCTCGGCTTGTAGGAGGGGCGCTTGGCCTCGTACGCGGCGATGTCGGCCTCGTTCTGGAGGGTGATGGAGATGTCGTCGAGCCCGTTCAGCAGCCGCCAGCGGGAGTTCTCGTCCAGCTCGAAGGAGGCGGTGATGCCCTCGGCGCGCACCTCGCGGGCCTCGAGATCGACGGTGATCTCAGCCTCGGGGTCGTTCTCCGTGAGCTGCTGCAGCGCGTCCACGATCTTCTGCTCCAGGACGACCGTGAGCAGGCCGTTCTTGAGCGAGTTGCCGCGGAAGATGTCGGCGAAGCGGGAGGAGATGACGGCCTTGAAGCCGTAGTTCTGCAGCGCCCACACCGCGTGCTCACGGGAGGAGCCGGTGCCGAAGTCGGGGCCGGCGACCAGGACGGTGGCGCCGCGTCGCTCGGGCTGGTTGAGGATGAACGTCTCGTCCTTGCGCCAGGCCTCGAACAGCCCGTCCTCGAAGCCGTCCCTGGTCACCTTCTTGAGCCAGTGGGCGGGGATGATCTGGTCGGTGTCGACGTTGCTGCGGCGCAGCGGGACGGCCCGGCCGGTGTGCGTGGTGAATGCTTCCATGGCTGTTCAGACTCCAGCGGGCGCGGGGGTGTCGACGTCGGTCAGGTCCGCGGGGGACGCCAGGTGCCCCAGGACGGCGGTCGCGGCGGCGACCTGCGGCGAGACCAGGTGGGTACGGCCGCCCTTGCCCTGCCTGCCCTCGAAGTTGCGGTTGGAGGTGGACGCGGAGCGCTCACCGGGGGCCAGCTGGTCGGGGTTCATGCCCAGGCACATCGAGCAGCCCGCGTGCCGCCACTCGGCGCCGGCCTCCTTGAAGACCACGTCCAGGCCCTCGGAGACGGCCTGCAGACCGACCCGCGCGGAGCCGGGGACGACCAGCATCCGTACGCCGTCGGCGACTTTGCGGCCCTTGACCAGCTCGGCGGCGGCGCGCAGGTCCTCGATGCGGCCGTTGGTGCACGAACCTACGAAGACGGTGTCCACCTTGATGGAGCGCAGCGGCTGGCCGGCCTCCAACCCCATGTACTCCAGGGCCTTTTCGGCGGCGAGGCGCTCCGAAGCGTCCTCGTACGAAGCCGGGTCGGGGACGGACGCCGAAAGCGGCGCGCCCTGGCCGGGGTTGGTGCCCCAGGTGACGAACGGCGACAGGGAGGCGCCGTCGATGATCACCTCGGCGTCGAACTCGGCGTCCTCGTCCGTCTTCAGCGTCTTCCAGTACGCGACGGCCGCGTCCCAGTCCTCGCCCTCGGGGGCGTGCGGACGGCCCTTGAGGTAGTCGAAGGTCGTCTGGTCGGGAGCGATCATGCCCGCACGGGCACCGGCCTCGATCGACATGTTGCAGATGGTCATGCGGGCCTCCATCGAGAGCTTCTCGATGGCGGGGCCCCGGTACTCCAGGACATAGCCCTGGCCGCCGCCCGTACCGATCTTGGCGATGATCGCCAGGATCAGGTCCTTGGCGGTGACGCCCTCGGCCAGCTCACCCTCGACCGTGATCGCCATGGTCTTGGGGCGGACCAGCGGCAGCGTCTGCGTGGCCAGCACATGCTCCACCTGGGAGGTGCCGATACCGAACGCCAGACCGCCGAAGGCGCCGTGCGTCGAGGTGTGGGAGTCGCCGCAGACGACCGTCATACCGGGCTGGGTCAGACCCAGCTGCGGGCCGACGACGTGCACGACGCCCTGCTCGACGTCGCCCAGCGGGTGCAGACGCACACCGAACTCGGCGGCGTTCGCGCGCAGCGTCTCCAGCTGGACACGGGAGACCGGGTCCGCGATGGGCTTGTCGATGTCGAGGGTGGGAGTGTTGTGGTCCTCGGTCGCGATGGTCAGGTCGAGCCGGCGAACCTTCCGCCCGCTCTTGCGGAGACCGTCGAAGGCCTGGGGGCTGGTCACCTCGTGCAGCAGGTGCAAGTCGATGAAGAGGAGGTCGGGCTCGCCCTCGGCGCGCCGGACGACATGGTCGTCCCAGACCTTCTCCGCGAGTGTCCTACCCATCGCTTTCCCTCCGGCCGACGCGCCTGCGCGCCGGCCCAACTAGAGATATCGGAGGTGGCGAGCGCGCGTATCCCCTCGTGGCGCGCGCCGGCCGCCGGGCTCGTCGGTCCGCGAGCCGTTGTTGTTCTGCTTCCAGAGTGGCAAGGTCCACGCGAAATTGAACTTGCGTTTCACAGAGTGAGACGCAAGTATCGTTGCATGGACAACAGTAGCGGCGTCGGCGTTCTGGACAAGGCGGCCCTGGTCCTGAGCGCCCTGGAGTCCGGTCCGGCCACCCTCGCGGGTCTGGTCGGCGCCACCGGACTCGCACGACCCACGGCCCACCGCCTGGCCGTGGCTCTGGAACACCACCGCATGGTGGCACGCGACATGCAGGGCCGTTTCATCCTCGGCCCCAGGCTGGCCGAGCTGGCCGCGGCCGCCGGCGAGGACCGCCTCCTCGCGACAGCGGGCCCGGTGCTCACCCATCTACGGGACGTGACGGGCGAGAGCGCGCAGCTCTACCGCCGCCAGGGCGACATGCGCATCTGCGTCGCCGCGGCGGAGCGCCTGTCCGGCCTGCGAGACACGGTCCCGGTCGGTTCGACCCTGACGATGAAGGCCGGCTCCTCGGCGCAGATCCTGATGGCCTGGGAGGAGCCCGAGCGCCTGCACCGCGGCCTCCAGGGCGCCCGCTTCACCGCCACCGCCCTCTCGGGCGTACGGCGCCGGGGCTGGGCCCAGTCCATCGGCGAGCGCGAGCCGGGCGTGGCCTCGGTCTCCGCCCCCGTGCGCGGGCCGTCGAACCGTGTGGTCGCCGCGGTCTCCGTCTCCGGTCCCATCGAGCGCCTCACCCGCCATCCCGGCCGTATGCACGCCCAGGCGGTGATCGACGCCGCGGGTCGCCTCTCGGAGGCCCTGCGCCGCACAGGCTGATCCCTCGAAGCTCCCGACCGACCACGAAGAAGGCCTGCCTCAACGCCGCGGCAGGCCTCTTCTCGTACGCGCGACCTCTGGGCCGTCGACGTCGAACTCCTTTCCCCGTACGGCGAGTTGACGCACGAAGAAGGCCCTCCACCGAAGTGGAGGGCCTTCCTGAAACGTACCCCCGACCGGATTCGAACCGGCGCTACCGCCTTGAGAGGGCGGCGTGCTAGGCCGCTACACAACGGGGGCATGGATCCTGCAAGCGTTGAGTACTGCACCGCCGCAGGTCCGAGCTGGTCTACCTGGACTCGAACCAAGACTAACTGAACCAGAATCAGTCGTGCTGCCAATTACACCATAGACCAATATGGTTTAGACCAGTCAGTACCCCCGACCGGATTCGAACCGGCGCTACCGCCTTGAGAGGGCGGCGTGCTAGGCCGCTACACAACGGGGGCCCTAGCGATCCTGCATCGAGGTGAGCGGGTGCGACCCGAACTCTCCCCGCGGGAAGGATCTGTACCCCCGACCGGATTCGAACCGGCGCTACTGCCTTGAGAGGGCAGCGTGCTAGGCCGCTACACAACGGGGGCTTCGCGGAGTTGATCTCCGCCTGCAGATGAGCTCTGCGAGCTGGCCTACCTGGACTCGAACCAAGACTAACTGAACCAGAATCAGTCGTGCTGCCAATTACACCATAGGCCACTGGAACGCAAGCCCCTGAGGGGATCTTGTTCTAGTTCGCTCCGTCGGTTCCGGCCTTTCGGCCCGCTCTCCGGCGGCGCAGAAAGAACATTACCCGAAGGTGGACGGCGCTCCAAAACGGGTATCCGAGCCGAGGATCGCGGGGAGTTCGGCGAGGGTGGCGATCCGGTGCGGCCCGAGGGGCGGGTCGACGGTCGCGTAGAGACCGCCGCGGTCGATCCAGACGGACAGCAGACCGGCGTCGGCGGCGCCCCGGCCGTCGATCTCCGGGTGGTCGCCGACGTACGCGACCTCGTGCGGAGGCAGTTCCATGGCCTCGCAGGCGACGTGGAAGGCCTCGGCGGCCGGCTTGTGGACACCCAGTTGTTCGGCGCACAGCACCGTCTCGAAGCGGTCCCACACCCCGAGGGTGCGCAGCTTGCGTTCCTGGACGGGGAGGCTGGAGTTGGAGAGGACCGCGTGCCGGTGGCTGGCGGCGAGGGCGTCGAGCACGGGCAGGACGTCCGGGAAGAGCGACCAGGCCCGCTCGTAGTGCGCGACGTAGCGCTCGAACCAGGCGTCGGCCTCCGCGTCGGTCAGGGGCCGGCCCTGGAAATCGCGCACCCGGTCGCGGCGGGTGGACTCCCAGTCGCCCTCGCCCGCCGCGTACCGCCGCCAGTGCAGGCTGGTGAGGTCGCGCCAGCGGGTCAGGGCCTCCTCGACCGACTCGTGCCCGGGCAGCAGGCCCTCGGCGGTGAGATGGTCCCGCATTCCGGCCTGGTCGGCCGCCGTGTAGTCGAAGAGGGTGTCGTCGACGTCCCAGAGCACCGCCTTGATGTCCATGATCCGACGGTAGCCGCAGGGCGGCCGTCCTGTCCGGAGGACGGGAGACGGGACGACGAAGGGCGGCACCCGGTCCTCCGAGTGCCGCCCCTCACCTGCGCCGTTCGTCACACAAGAGCGCCGCGGGCGCGCGTCACGCGGCCAGCCTGGCCAGCGCCGCGTCGATCCTCGCCAGCGTCTTCTCCTTGCCCAGGATCTCCAGGGACTCGAACAGAGGGAGGCCGACCGTGCGGCCGGTGACGGCGACGCGGACGGGGGCCTGGGCCTTGCCGAGCTTGAGGCCGTGCGCCTCGCCGGCGGCCAGGACGGCCTCCTTCAGTGACTCGGCCGAGGTCCAGTCGGCGGACTCCAGCTTCTCGCGGGCCGTGCGGAGCAGGGCGTCGGAGCCCTCCTTCATGGCCTTGGTCCAGCTGGCCTCGTCCTCGGCCGGCTCCGGCAGGAACAGGAAATCAACGTTCTCCGTGATCTCCGAGAGGACCTTGAGGCGGGTCTGGGCGTGGGGGGCGATCGCCTCCCACTTGGCCTCGTCGAAGTCCTCCGGCGCCCAGGGGGCGAAGGGGGCCTTCAGCCAGGGGGCGCAGCGCTCGGTGAACTCCTTCACATCCAGCAGACGGATGTGGTCGGCGTTGATCGCCTCGGCCTTCTTCAGGTCGAAGCGGGCCGGGTTGGGGTTCACGTCGGCGATGTCGAAGGCGGCGACCATCTCCTCGATCGTGAAGATGTCCTGGTCGGCGGAGAGCGACCAGCCGAGCAGGGAGAGGTAGTTGAGCAGGCCCTCGGGGAGGAAGCCGCGCTCGCGGTAGAGGTTGAGCGAGGACTGCGGGTCGCGCTTCGACAGCTTCTTGTTGCCCTCACCCATCACGTACGGCAGGTGGCCGAAGGAGGGGACCTCCTTGGCGATGCCCAGCTCGATCAGCGCCTTGTAGAGGGCGATCTGGCGGGGGGTGGAGGAGAGCAGGTCCTCGCCGCGCAGGACGTGGGTGATCTCCATCAGGGCGTCGTCGACCGGGTTGACCAGCGTGTAGAGCGGGGCCCCGTTGGCGCGGACGATGCCGTAGTCCGGCACGTTCTCCGGGGTGAAGGTCAGCTCGCCGCGGACCAGGTCGGTGAAGGTGATCGTCTCGTCGGGCATCCGGAAGCGGACGATCGGCTCACGGCCCTCGGCCTCGTACTGGGCCTTCTGCTCCGGGGTGACCTCGCGGCACTTGCCGTCGTAGCCGGAGGGCTTCCCGGCGGCGCGTGCGGCGTCGCGGCGCTCCTCCAGCTCGGAGGCGGTGCAGTAGCAGTAGTAGGCGTGGCCGGCGTCCTTGAGCTTCTCGGCCACCTCCCGGTACGTCTCCATGCGCTGCGACTGGCGGTACGGCGCGTGCGGGCCGCCGATCTCGGGCCCCTCGTCCCAGGTGAAGCCCAGCCAGCGCAGGGAGTCCAGGAGCTGCTCGTAGGACTCCTCGGAGTCGCGGGCCGCGTCGGTGTCCTCGATGCGGAAGACGAACGTGCCGCCGGTGTGGCGGGCGAACGCCCAGTTGAACAGGGCCGTGCGGACCAGGCCCACATGGGGGTTGCCGGTCGGGGACGGACAGAAACGTACGCGGACGGAGCCGTTAGCCACGCTTGATCACCTTGTTGGTGAGAGTGCCGATGCCTTCGATGGTGACGGCGACCTCGTCGCCGACGTTGAGGGGGCCGACCCCTGCCGGGGTGCCCGTGAGGATCACGTCGCCGGGGAGCAGCGTCATGGCCTCGGTGATGTTGACGATCAGGTCCTCGATGGAGTTGATCATCTCGCTCGTCCGGCCGAGCTGGCGCTGCCCGCCGTTGACGGTGAGCTGGATGGTCAGGTCGCTCGGGTCGAGGTCGGTCTCCACCCAGGGGCCCAGCGGGCAGGAGGTGTCGAAGCCCTTGGCCCGGGCCCACTGCTTCTCGCGCTTCTGGACGTCCCGGGCGGTGATGTCGTTGGCGCAGGTGTAGCCGAAGATCACGTCCTTGACGCGTTCGCGCGGGACCTCGCGGCACATCCGGCCGATGACCACGGCGAGCTCGGCCTCGTGGTGGAGGTCTTCGGAGAAGGAGGGGTACTGGATCTCGTCGCCGGGGCCGATCACCGAGGTGGCGGGCTTGAAGAAGGCGAACGGGGCGTCAGGGACCTCGTTGCCCAGCTCGCGGGCGTGTTCGGCGTAGTTGCGGCCGAAGGCCACGACCTTGTTGGGGAGCACCGGCGGCAGCAGCCTGACCTTGTTGACCGGGACCTTCGTCCCGGAGAGCTCGAAGTCCGCGAACGGGATGCCCTTGATGATGTCGAGGACGAGCTCGTCCGGCTTGTCGCCCTCGACCGCGCCGAAGGCTACGTTCCCGTCGATGGAGAACCTGGCGATGCGCACGGGATGCTTGCGCCCCTTAACTGAGCTGGCTGGAGTCTGACGGTCCAGGCTAACGCGGGGCGAGGTGGCCGCCTCGCGTATTGACCCGGCAGTCGCGCGGAAGGGCGCCCGGCACGTGCCGGGCGCCCTTCCGCGGAGCCCTCACAGGAATCCGCCGATTCTTCACCGGAACCGACTTGAGTGATCGGCGGATTCCGCGCGTACTTGAGCCTGCAACTACTCCGCTGCCAGGACCGGGATGGTCATCAGGACCGTCCGGCGGGGGTTGGCGGTCACGGAGGGGAGGTCGACGGAGTGCTCCTGCTCCGGCGTACGCAGGTCCTCGGCGTCTTCGAGATGGGCCAGGGTCGTGCGCCGGGGGTTGGCTATCGTGCGGAACATCGTCGTCGTCTTCACTGTTGTCCTGGACCTCGTCGTGTACGGGCGCCGGGCGGGCCGGAAGGGCCGTCCCACAAGCGCGGGTTGTCGGATTCGCCATCCCTGTAAAGCGTCAGGCTAAACATCCGATTCCCGGGTCAAGTCGTGAAGAAGGCATGATCGGCGTGTGAGTTTGCTCACTCAGTCATGGGTAAAACGGGCAATCCCGGCCATCAACTCGCCCCCTCGAAACGGACATAAGCGACCTGAAGCACGCATTCCGCTCCTGATCATGGCGACTGGGACACCCCACTCATACCCCTGGATCGCACGGGTATGTCCGTAATGAACGGAAACACCTTCCACGCCTGGTGACGTAGCCCTCACAGTCTGTCACAGTGAACAGACCGTTACCCATTGGCCTTGTTGGAGATCCGGCACTGTGCTGGAATTCCACGGACCGCCGCCGGATCGTGCCGGCGCGCAGAGGCGCAAGAACAGCGCCTGGTGGCGGTGGAAGGGGGAGCCAGCGCCGGTCACTCACGACCACCAATTGGGGACGTATTCAGGGCGCCCCCGAAGACGCCGACACCGTCCCGCCGTTCACGCGGTGGGGCGCCTGGTCCAGAGGTTGCGACGCTAGTGCAGGGACGTTTCAAGAGGGATGGCAGCGCTTCGGCGGAGCCGGAGCCACACAACGGAACCGGCAACGGTTCCTCCCCCCAGCACGCCCAGAACCCGGGTCCGGCGGAGATCGGCGACGGCGGGGAGCGCTCCGGGCGCCCCGGCTCGTCAGTTGCTCCCGTGCCGCCCGGGAAGCCCAAGGGCGGCACCAAGACCGGAGTCGGCAACGGCTCCCGAATAGCCCTGCGCAACTGGCGCATCTCGACCCGTCTCGTGTCGCTGCTCGCGCTCCCCGTGGTGGCGGCGACCTCGCTCGGTGCCCTGCGCATCGGCGACAACGTGGACGACATCCAGCAGCTCGACAACATGCGGCTGCTGACCGACATGACCAAGCAGGCGACCGAACTCGCCGCCGCGCTCCAGCAGGAGCGCGACCTGTCGGCCGGTCCCCTCGCGCACGGTCTGGACGCCACCGACTTCACCGTCAAGGGCACCCGCGAGAAGACGGACCAGGCCCGCATCCAGTTCACCGACGCGACCCAGGCCGCCGATGCCGCGAGCACCACCGCGAAGATGCCCGGCGTCCGCGACAGCCTCGTCCGGGTGGTGCGCGAGCTCTACAACCTCAGCACCATCCGCAAGAACGCCTACGTGGACCCCAAGAACTCCACGCAGACGGTCGAGGCCTACCACCGACTGATCTCCCAGCTGCTGGACCTGTCCACGGACATGGCCGAGGCCACCAGCAACCCGGACATGATCAAGCGGACCCGTGCCCTGGCGGCCTTCTCCTCCGCGAAGGAGTACGCCTCCATCCAGCGCGCGGTCATCGCGGCGGCGCTCCCCGCCACCGACGACAAGGCCGGCAAGCTCTCCGAGAACGACCGGCTCTACGCGAACTCGGCGCTGTCGAACGAGGAGTCGGACCGCAGCACCTTCTCCGACATCTACGGATCCGGTGCCGAGGAGCTGACCAAGCCGATCGACGACGCGAGCCCCACCATCGAGGCCGCCGACCTCTACGCAGACCGGGTGCTCGCCAGCGCCGGCGGTCTGGGCGGCCAGGACAACCGCTCGTACCGGGACTGGACCGACGACTCGTCGGCCAAGATCGAGCAGATGAAGAAGATCGAGGGCTCGCTCCTCGAGCAGATGGAACAGACCGCTCGCAACCTGCGCGCCGACGCCGAGCAAGAGGCGATCATCTCCGGTGCGCTCATCCTGCTCGTGCTCGGTGTCTCCCTGGTCGGCGCCTTCGTCGTGGCCCGGTCCATGATCCGCTCGCTGCGGCGGCTGCAGGACACCGCGACCAAGGTCGCCCAGGACCGGCTGCCCGAGCTGGTCAAGCAGCTCTCGGAGTCGGACCCGCAGGACGTCGACACCTCCGTCGAGTCGGTCGGTGTGCACTCCCGGGACGAGATCGGCCAGGTCGCCGCGGCCTTCGACGACGTGCACCGCGAGGCCGTCCGCCTCGCCGCCGAGCAGGCCCTCCTGCGGGGCAACGTCAACGCGATGTTCACCAACCTCTCGCGCCGCTCCCAGGGCCTCATCCAGCGTCAGCTGTCGCTCATCTCCGAACTGGAGTCGCGCGAGGCCGACCCGGACCAGCTGTCCTCCCTGTTCAAGCTCGACCACCTCGCCACCCGCATGCGCCGTAACGGTGAGAACCTCCTCGTCCTCGCCGGTGAGGAGCCCGGCCGCCGCTGGACCCGTCCGGTCCCGCTGGTCGACGTGCTCCGCGCCGCCGCGTCCGAGGTGGAGCAGTACGAGCGCATCGAACTGGCCTCCGTGCCGACGACCGAGGTCGCCGGCCGCGTGGTCAACGACCTCGTGCACCTCCTCGCCGAGCTGCTGGAGAACGCCACCTCCTTCTCCTCGCCGCAGACCAAGGTCAAGGTCACCGGTCACGCCCTGCCCGACGGCCGGGTGCTGATCGAGATCCACGACACCGGTATCGGCCTCTCCCCCGAGGACCTCGCGGCGATCAACGAGCGGCTCGCCTCGCCGCCCACCGTGGACGTCTCGGTCTCCCGCCGCATGGGTCTGTTCGTGGTCGGCCGGCTGTCGCAGCGCCACGGCATCCGTATCCAGCTGCGTCCGTCCGACTCTGGCGGTACGACCGCGCTCGTCATGCTTCCCGTCGACGTGGCCCAGGGCAACAAGAAGCCCACCCCGGGCAAGTCCGGTCAGGGTGCCCCCTCCACCGGTGGCCCCGCCGCCGCGCAGGCCGCGGCCGGTGCCGCGGCCGCGCGTCGCCAGGCGGGCAACCAGTCGGGTCCGCCGCTCGGCGGCCCCTCCGCCGGTGGTGGCCTCCTGGGCGGAGCGCCGCAGCGTGGGCAGGTCGGCGCGGGCCAGGGTCCGCGGGCCGCGCTGCCCGGCAACCCCGGTGGCCCTGGCGGCTTCGGCAACCCCGGCGCCCCGCGTGGGCCGCAGGGTGGTCCGCCGGCGCCCCCGCAGGCCGGCCGGCCGGCTCCGGCGGGTGCCGGTGCCGGTGGGTTCGGCGGCGGTGGGTTCGGCGGCGGTCAGGCGCCGGGTGCCCCGCAGGGACTGCAGGCTGCCGGGACCGGTGGTCCGGGCGGCTTCGAGAACTTCGACGACTCCGGACGCCAGAGCGGCTTCCCGACCGGCGCGGGCCTGCGCCCGGCCGGGCCCGGTGACACCGGTGCGGGACGGCCGGCCGGGGCCGACAACGGCCCCGGCGCCGTGCCGCCCAAGCAGGGCAAGGAACGTTCCGGCAGGCGTCGCCCGCAGCTGCCCGGCCGCGGTGGCGCACGCGCCGAGCTGCCCGGTGGCAACTCCCCGGCGCGGCCGAGCTGGAGCGACGAGAACGCGCAGCCGCAGGTGCCGCGCGCCTCGCTGGACGCCCCGCGCGGCCACGAGGAGCAGCCGGACGTCACCGCCCCGATGCCGCGCGTCGACCCCCACCAGGGTCCTGGCCCGTCCAACGACTTCCCGCATGCGCCGCAGGGCGACTTCGACAGCCGACGCCCCGGTGCGGGCACCCCGCAGAACGGGACCGGCTCCTACGTCCGCTCCGACGTGTTCGGCGGGGCCGGTGCTCCGCCGGCGCCCAACGGTCCGTCCCGCGGCGCCCCGCAGGACCCGTCCTCCACCGGCCAGTTCGCCACGCCGGGCTACGATGGCTCCGGCACGGGCCAGTTCCCGGTTCCGGGCCGGCAGAACCCGCAGGGCACCGGGCAGTACGGTGCGCCGGGGCGGCAGAACCCGCAGGACACCGGCCAGTTCGAGCGGCCGCAGGTCAACGGCGAGAACTACGGCGCGCCCCGACCGCCGGTTCCGCCGCAGCGTCCCCCGGTGCCCCCGCAGCGTCCCGCGCGCCCGCCGGAGCCGGAGGCACTGCCCCCGGCGACGGGCCCGATGGACGGCCGTACACCGCTGTACGACACGCTGGAGACCAACTGGTTCCACGGTCAGGGCGGCCAGAACGGTCAGAACAGCCAGGGCGGTCATCAGCAGCAGGGCAACGGTTCCGCGCCTCAGCAGCACACCGCTCCGGCGCCCCAGCGTCCTGCGACCGCTCCCCAGCGTCCTGCCGCTCCCGCCGCGTCGGCCTCCTCCAACTGGCGCAGCACTCCCAACGACGACCTGGTCCGCCAGGCCGAACGAGCCCGTCAACCCTCGGCGGGCGGGGTCACCACCTCCGGCCTGCCGCGCCGGGTCCCGCGCGCCAACCTCGTGCCGGGCACGGCTCAGCAGCAACAGCACCAAACCGGTCCGCAGGTCTCGCGTTCGCCTGACGACGTTCGCGGCCGGCTGACCAATCTCCGTCGGGGCATCGCGCAGGGTCGACAGGCCGGCAACGGCCAGACCGGCAGCTTCCCGAGCCCCACTCACCAGCAGGAGCGTTAGTTGAGCCAGATGAGCCAGGCGGCACAGAACCTCAACTGGTTGATCACCAACTTCGTGGACAACACCCCCGGGGTGTCCCACACCGTCGTCGTGTCCGCCGACGGTCTTCTTCTGGCGATGTCGGAAGGTTTTCCGCGCGACCGTGCCGATCAGCTCGCGGCCGTCGCCTCGGGACTCACCTCGCTCACGGCCGGGGCCTCCCGGATCTTCGAGGGCGGGGACGTGGCCCAGACGGTGGTCGAGATGGAGCGCGGATTCCTCTTCCTCATGTCCGTCTCCGACGGATCGTCCCTGGCCGTCCTCGCCCACCCCGAGTGCGACATCGGCCTGGTCGGTTACGAGATGGCGCTGCTCGTCGACCGCGCGGGCGCCGTGCTCACGCCCGACCTGCGCGCCGAACTCCAAGGCAGTCTGCTCCACTGACGCCTGCGGATCCACAGAACTCACCACATCACCGTCCGGCCGACACAGTCCCCCCACCGGCCCCCGTCAGACGGCACGACTGACCGACTTGCTGTCCCGCCCGGAGGATCAATGACCCCGCCCACCGCTCCTCACGATCCGTACGCAGAGCCGTACGGAGACGAGGGCGACCAGCCGCTGGTACGGCCGTACGCCATGACCGGTGGCCGGACGCGGCCGCGTTACCAGCTCGCCCTCGAGGCGCTGATCAGCACGACGGCAGACCCCGCGCACCTGATGGGGCTGCTCCCCGAGCACCAGCGGATCTGCCACCTCTGCCACGAGGTGAAGTCGGTGGCCGAGGTGTCGGCCCTGCTGTCCATGCCGCTCGGTGTGGCACGGATCCTGGTCGCGGACCTCGCCGAGGCCGGACTCGTCGCGATCCATCAGCCCGGTGGCGACGAGAACGCCGGTGGCGCTCCGGACGTGACTCTGCTGGAAAGGGTGCTCAGTGGACTTCGGAAGCTCTGAAGCGGGACGGGCCACCACCTCCGCGAAGATCGTGGTGGCGGGCGGTTTCGGCGTGGGCAAGACCACGTTCGTAGGGGCCGTCTCGGAGATCAACCCGCTGCGTACCGAGGCCGTGATGACGTCCGCGTCCGCGGGCATCGACGACCTCACCCACACCGGGGACAAGACGACCACCACGGTCGCCATGGACTTCGGCCGTATCACCCTCGACCAGGACCTGATCCTGTACCTCTTCGGCACGCCGGGGCAGGACCGCTTCTGGTTCATGTGGGACGACCTGGTCCGCGGCGCCATCGGTGCCGTGGTGCTGGTCGACACCCGTCGTCTCGCCGACTGCTTCCCGGCCGTCGACTACTTCGAGAACAGCGGCCTGCCCTTCGTCATCGCCCTCAACGGCTTCGACGGGCACCAGCCGTACACGCCCGACGAGGTGCGTGAGGCTCTGCAGATCGGGCCCGACACCCCGATCCTCACGACGGACGCCCGCCACCGCTCGGACGCCAAGTCGGCCCTGATCACCCTGGTCGAGCACGCGCTCATGGCGCGGCTGCGCTAGGGAACAGGCGCCGAAGCGCCACGACTGGGCCCAAAACAGGACCCAAGTCCACAACGTCATACGGCAGTTGTCGTAGTTACACCGGAGCCGGCTGTGTCCTTTGACACGGTCGGCCCCGGTGTTCATAACGTTTCGACAGAGAAATAGGGTGGTACGACCACGCGTCGCGGTCGATCAGTGCCGCTGCGCTCACAATGCCCCCGCTTTTTGCCGGGGCTCGCTCTTTATGACCGTTTTATCTGGGACTTACATCACGCGGAATCGTTGCCTCCCAGTGTTTGGAAGTCCTCAGCGTGACGTGCTGGAATGCCTGAACTGCCCATTAGTCAAAGACGTACTAGGGCGTGGAGTCACCCGCGGCACGACGTAGGTGCCGGCGCCGAGAGGTTGTTGGTCGAGTGAGGCGAAGCAAGAAAGGTCCCGAGCCGTCGGCGCGGGGCAACTTCACCCCGCCGCCGCGCGGAGCGGCACCCGCACAAGTGACCGGACCGGAGCCGACGGCAGCTCCCGCGCCCAGCGGCAGTCGTCTCTCCCCCCGCAACTGGCGTGTACCCACTCGCCTCAACGCGATCCTCCTCATACCCGTGCTGGTCGGCCTGGTCATGGGCGGCTTCCAGGTGAAGGGCTCGATCGACACCTGGCAGGAGGCCAAGGACGCCGAGAAGGTCGCCAAGATCGTGGCCGCCGCCGGCATCTACGCCGAGGCGCTGCTCAACGAGCGTGACCTCTCCGCCCAGCCGCTACTGGACGGCGACCGGGACAGCGAGGTCGTCAAGGACGCCCGCGCCTTCACCGACGAGAAGGCGGATGCCTTCCACGCCGAGGTCGTCGGGATGCCCGCCGGGCAGGGCCTGGAGCGCCGTCTGCGCCTGGTCGAGGAGGCCGAGCCGTCGCTGGAGAAACTCCGGCAGACGGCCTTCACCCGGGCCGCCGACCCGGTACAGACCGAAGAGGGCTACGTCACCGTCGAGCACCTCCTGGCGGAGTTCTCCAACGAGCTCGGCCTCGGTACCGGCAACATCACCGCGTACGGTCGTACGGTCTACGCGGTCACGCTCGCCAAGGGCGCCGCCTCTCTGCAGCGCTCGATCGGCACCCACCTGCTGGTCCGGCCCAGCGAGGACGAGAGGGTCTTCCGTCAGCAGGTCACCGCGTTCACCTCGTACGCGTACCTGGAGAACATCGCCGTGCAGGAGTACATCTCCGGCGGCACCGAGGCCGACGCCGCGCGGCTCGAGTCCGTCATGGCGCAGAAGACCGAAGAGGGCAAGAAGCAGGCGGCCGAGGCCGCCGCGAAGGACCCGGACTACGTCGCGCCGCCGGACACCATGCTGAAGATGGTCCAGGCGATCGGCAGCGGCGCCTCCCCCGCGGACCTCGCCAAGCAGGGCGTCACCTACCAGAACTGGATGGCGGCCTCCACGCTGAAGTTCGAGGGCTACAGCGAGGTCGAGACCGAGCTGATCAACAGGGCGGTGTCCGAGGCCGGCCAGATCGCCTCCGACGCCCAGCGCGACGCCTACATCAACGGCGCCATCGTCATCGTCGCCCTGCTCGCCGCGTTCATCATCGCCGGGATCATGGCCCGCCAGATGAGCCGCTCGATGCGCCAGCTGCGCAACGCCGCCTTCGGCATCGCCGAGCAGCGTCTGCCGATGCTGGTCGACCAGCTCTCGCGCACCGACCCCGGCCGCGTCGACACGCGGGTCGCGCCGATCCCCATCAACACCACGGACGAGATCGGCGAAGTCGCCCGCGCCTTCGACCAGGTCCACCGCGAGGCCGTCCGGCTCGCCGCCGAGCAGGCCCTGCTGCGGGGCAACATCAACGCCATCTTCACCAACCTCTCGCGCCGCAACCAGTCGCTGATCGAGGGCCAGCTGACCCTGATCACCGACCTGGAGAACAACGAGGCCGACCCGGACCAGTTGGAGAACCTCTTCAAGCTGGACCACCTGGCGACCCGTATGCGCCGCAACGGTGAGAACCTCCTTGTTCTCGCCGGCGAGGAGCCCGGCCGTCGCTGGGACCAGCCGGTCCCGCTGATCGACGTGCTGCGCGCCGCCTCCTCCGAGGTCGAGCAGTACGAGCGCATCGAGCTCTCCGGCGTCCCGGAGGCCGAGATCCACGGCCGCGCCGTGACCGACCTCGTGCACCTGCTGGCCGAGCTCCTGGAGAACGCCACCACGTTCTCCTCCCCGCAGACCAAGGTCCGCGTCACCGCGACCCGTCTCCCCGACGGCCGCGTGATGATCGAGATCCACGACAAGGGCATCGGCCTCACCGCCGAGGACTTCGCGGACATCAACCACAAGCTGGCCAACCCGCCCACCGTGGACGCCGCGATCTCGCAGCGCATGGGTCTGTTCGTGGTCGGCCGGCTGTCCGACCGGCACGGCATCCGGGTCCAGCTCCGCCCCTCGGGCGAGCAGGCCGGTACGACCTCGCTGGTCATGCTGCCCGACGTCATCACCCACGGTGGCGGTGGCGAGCAGCACCAGCCGCAGGGCGACGAGTTCACGGTCTCGCAGATCATCCCGGAGCAGCACTCGTTCCAGCAGCCGGGCATCGCCCCGATGCGGACCGCCGCCGAGCTGGGCTTCGACGACAGCCGGTACGAGGTTCCGGACGACATCCGCGACCTGGACCCCGTGGGCCGTTCCTTGATGCGTGAGGAGCGTCGGGCGGCCCTGGAGTCCCAGGCGCACCAGAGCCCGCAGCTGCCCGGGGCCGAGGCACCGCGCTACGGCGACGACTTCCAGTCGCCCGAGCCGTCCTACGACAACGGCGCGAGCGCGTACGTGGACCCGCAGCGGTCCTACGACCAGCAGACGGCGTACGAGGAGCCGCAGCAGCCGTCGTACGACGAGGCGTACTTCGACCAGAACAACGGCGTGGCGAACGGCAACGGGCACCTGCCGGGCGGGAACGACACGTTCACCGCTACCGGCGGTTATCCTGAGCCCGCCTATGCGGAGTCCGTCCAGGAGGAGCACGCGGCAACCGCCGCGAACGCCCCGGAGACGTACGCGGGCTTCGAAGAGCAGTCCTATCAGGACGACTGGCCGCAGCAGCAGGACTACCAGAGCTCGTACCGCTCCGAGTACGCTCCGGAACCGGAATCTGCGCAGGCCGCTGACGTGAAGGAGCCGGACCGCGTAGGCTTCGACCGTCCGGGATCCACCCCTTCCGCCGGCCACACGCTGACCGACGCCGGCCTTCCCCGCCGCGGCTCCACCGCGAGCGCGGGCGGCACGAGCGCGGGCGCCGCGACCGGACGGCAGGAAGTGGCCCAGGACCAGCCGACGGCCGGGGGACCGAACGGCGACTGGCGCTCGGCCAACGACGAGCGCTGGCAGCAGGCCTCCCAGCTGAAGAAGCCCAAGGCAGGCGGGGTCACCTCCTCCGGTCTGCCGCGGCGGGTGCCCAAGGCCAACCTGGTCGAGGGAGCCGCCCAGACGACCCCGCAGGGAGGTCCACAGATCTCCCGCGCTCCCGAGGACGTCCGGGGCAGACTGAGCAACCTGCGCCGAGGTGTCCAGCGTGGGCGCAACGCAGGCAGTGAAACGAACGGCCAGGGCTTCGGTCCTGACAGCACCTACAACCAGGAGCGTTAGTGTGAGCCCGATGAGCCAGGCGGCACAGAACCTGAACTGGTTGATCACCAATTTCGTGGACAACACCCCCGGGGTGTCGCACACGGTGGTGGTCTCCGCCGACGGACTCCTTCTGGCGATGTCCGAAGGGTTTCCCCGCGACCGTGCCGACCAGCTGGCGGCCGTCGCGTCGGGTCTGACCTCTCTGACCGCGGGTGCCTCCCGCATTTTCGAAGGTGGCAGCGTCAATCAGACGGTCGTGGAGATGGAGCGGGGATTCCTGTTCATCATGTCCATTTCCGACGGTTCCTCGCTCGCCGTACTCGCACATCCGGAAGCCGACATCGGTCTCATCGGGTACGAGATGGCGCTTCTGGTGGATCGTGCCGGTACGGTCCTGACGCCCGATCTTCGTGCGGAGCTCCAGGGCAGCCTGCTCAACTAACAGTCAGACGGTGCGTTTTGGCGTCCCGGGGCCGTAAGGTTTCGGGACGCGGCTTCCAATGAGCCATGGATGCCAGCACAGTCGGAGGAGGAGAGAACGTGGCAACACCACCAGGCGGTTCATCGTCGGGCAACTGGTCCTACCCTGGTCAGGGGCCGGGCCAGGGTGACCAGAACCGGTACAACTTCCCCTCCGCACCGAGCCGTCAGCAGCCGTACGCACCGCAGGGCCCCGGTCCTTCACCGTACGACCAGCCGCCGGCGCCGCGCATCCAGCCCGTGCAGCCGCAACGCCGCAGCCCCGAGCCGTCGCCCGCGGGGGCGGCGCACAACCCCCTGGTGCGCCCGTACGCCATGACGGGCGGCCGCACCAGGCCGCGCTACCAGCTCGCCATCGAGGCGCTGGTGCACACCACCGCGCAGCCGCACCAGATGCAGGGCCAGTTGCCCGAGCATCAGCGGATCTGCAACCTCTGCCGAGAGATCAAGTCGGTCGCCGAGATCTCGGCGCTGCTGACCATCCCCCTCGGCGTGGCCAGGATCCTCGTCGCCGACTTGGCGGAGGCGGGCCTGGTCGCCATCCATCAGCCCGGCGGCGACGAGAACGCCGGCGGCCAGCCAGACGTGACACTGCTCGAAAGGGTGCTCAGTGGACTTCGCAAGCTCTAGCGGCGGTCCTTCCCGCTCCACCACCTCGGCGAAGATCGTGGTGGCGGGTGGCTTCGGCGTGGGCAAGACCACGTTCGTCGGGGCCGTCTCGGAGATCAACCCGCTGCGTACCGAGGCCGTGATGACGTCCGCGTCCGCGGGCATCGACGACCTCACCCACACCGGGGACAAGACGACCACCACGGTCGCCATGGACTTCGGCCGTATCACCCTCGACCAGGACCTGATCCTGTACCTCTTCGGCACGCCGGGGCAGGACCGCTTCTGGTTCATGTGGGACGACCTCGTGCGGGGCGCGATCGGTGCGATCGTCCTGGTGGACACGCGTCGTCTCGCCGACTGCTTCCCGGCCGTCGACTACTTCGAGAACAGCGGGCTCCCCTTCGTCATCGCCCTGAACGGCTTCGACGGGCAGCAGCCTTACAACCCGGACGAGGTGCGTGAGGCGCTGCAGATCGGCCCGGACACCCCGATCATCACGACGGACGCCCGCCACCGCTCGGACGCCAAGTCGGCCCTGATCACCCTGGTCGAGCACGCGCTGATGGCTCGCCTGCGGTAGGCCTGCGGCGCTCAGCCGAGTACGAAAGGGGACCCCTTCCTGTTGTTCCGGGAGGGGTCCCCTTCGTTGTGGGTCGGGTGCGGGTTGGGGGGTTGATCGCGCAGTTCCCTGCGCCCCTGAAAGACACAGGCCCTGCGGGCCTGAAAAGCATGGGCGCAGCCCCGGCTTTTCAGGGGCGCGGGGAACTGCGCGAGAAGCCCCGCCGGAGCCGCACCCGACCCCACACGCCAAAGGACCCCCTCCTTTCGGAAGGGGCCCTTTCAAGCCAAGGCTCAGCGCCAGCTGTGCGGCGCCCTGAAACCCGGCTCGCGTTCCAGGCGGCGCCAGCCCGCGCGGAGGCGGCCGCGGTGGACCGGGGTGGCCTCGGTCGGCCGTGCGGCCGCTCGGGCCAGCAGCAGCGCGGTGATCGCGGCCACTTCCTCCGGCTCGGCGTGGCCCTTCTCGACGCGAATATCAGGCAGCTTCATGGATTCAGTCTCCGTGGATGAGGTTTCCGCAGGGGTACCGCGAAGGATCCGGCGGGTTACTGCGGCGGGTTGCCGTGCTTGCGGGAGGGCAGGTCCGCGTGCTTGGTGTGGAGCATCGCCAGAGAGCGGATGAGGACCGCGCGGGTGTCCGCGGGGTCGATCACGTCGTCCACGAGGCCGCGCTCGGCCGCGTAGTAGGGGTGCATCAGCTCGGCCTTGTACTCCTTGACCATGCGGACCCGCATCGCCTCGGGGTCCTCGGCCTCGGCGATCTGGCGCCGGAAGATGACGTTGGCGGCGCCCTCGGCACCCATGACGGCGATCTCGTTGGTGGGCCAGGCGTAGGTGAGGTCGGCCCCGATGGACTGGCTGTCCATGACGATGTAGGCACCTCCGTACGCCTTGCGCAGGATCAGCGAGATCCGGGGCACGGTCGCGTTGCAGTAGGCGTACAGCAACTTCGCGCCGTGGCGGATGATTCCACCGTGCTCCTGGTCGACGCCCGGGAGGAAGCCGGGTACGTCCAGGAGAGTGATGATCGGGATGTTGAAGGCGTCGCACATCTGCACGAAGCGCGCGGCCTTCTCGCTGGCCTCGATGTCGAGGACGCCCGCGAGGGACTGCGGCTGGTTGGCGACGATGCCGACGACCTGGCCGTCGAGCCGGCCGAGGGCGCAGATGATGTTGCGGGCCCAGCGCTCGTGGATCTCCAGGTAGTCGCCGTCGTCGACGATCTCCTCGATGACCTTGGTCATGTCGTAGGGCCGGTTGCCGTCGGCCGGGACCAGGTCGAGGAGGACGTCGCTGCGGCGGTCCACCGGGTCGGAGGACTCCACACGCGGCGGGTTCTCCCGGTTGTTCTGCGGGAGCATCGACAGCAGGTAACGCACCTCGGCGATGCAGGTCTCCTCGTCGTCGTAGGCGAAGTGCGCCACGCCGGAGGTCTCGGCGTGCACGTCCGCGCCGCCCAGGCCGTTCTGGGTGATCTCCTCACCGGTGACCGCCTTGACGACGTCCGGGCCGGTGATGAACATCTGCGAGGTCTCGCGGACCATGAAGACGAAGTCCGTGAGGGCGGGCGAGTATGCCGCGCCACCGGCGCAGGGTCCGAGCATGACCGAGATCTGCGGGATGACGCCCGAGGCCCGGGTGTTGCGCTGGAAGATGCCGCCGTAGCCCGCCAGCGCCGAGACACCCTCCTGGATCCGGGCGCCCGCGCCGTCGTTGAGCGAGACCAGCGGCGCACCGGCCGCGATGGCCATGTCCATGATCTTATGGATCTTCGTGGCGTGGGCCTCGCCCAGCGCTCCGCCGAAGATCCTGAAGTCATGGGCGTAGACGAAGACCGTACGGCCCTCCACCGTGCCCCAGCCGGTGATCACACCGTCGGTGTACGGCTTCTTGGCCTCCAGACCGAACCCGGTGGCCCGGTGCCGGCGCAGCTGCTCGACCTCGTTGAACGAACCCGCATCCAGCAGCAGCTCGATGCGCTCCCGGGAGGTCAGCTTGCCCTTGGCATGCTGCGCCTCGGTCGCCTTCTCGCTGGGGCCGGCCAACGCCTGGGCACGAATCTCGTGCAGCTCGGCCACTCGCCCGCGCGCGTCCGTCGGCTCACCCGGTGCCTCATCCAAAACGGTCATGTAGTGACCTTACGAAGCCGAGCGAGGAAAGCGGTCCGTCGACTCCGTACAGTCTCCGGCGTGTTTTCCTGGTACCCCTGAACAGAAGCTCGTCGCCATGCAGTCGAACCGACTGCTCAGGGGGTGTGGGGCTTGTAGGAGTCACACAAAGGCGGCTCGGACCTGTCAGGGGAGAATCAGGTCACAGGTGTGAGTGGCGCAGGCCGTGCCGGGGGTGATGCGGAGCCGTAGCCGACCGGGGGCCGACTCCAGTACCTCGACCGGGTCGTCCGCCCGGGTCACCGTACGGAACGGGCCACTCCAGATGATCTCCACCGGCTCGCCCGTGCGCGCCGGTTCGCTCACGCAGAGGGTAGCGCTCCTCCCCCGGCGGCGGACCAGCACGCTCGCCCCGGCGGACGCCGTGAGCGGGCCCGCCGTACCGGGCCTCCAGAAGTTGGCGGCGATCAGCCCGAGCGAGGGGACGTGGACGGCCTGGCTCGTGCTGTCGTTGGTGAAGATCGACAACCAGCGCCGGTCGGCGGCACGGGCCTCGACGGCGTGGCGGGACACTCCGGGCATGAGCAGATAGGCGTAGTCGGCGTTCACCGGATCGGTGCCGTGGTCCAGCCAGAGGGTCTGCCAGCGCCGGGTGCGGCGCTCGGTCGTACCGCCGGTGTTGATGTCGGACCAGGCTCCGGTGCGGTCCTCGCGGAGGGTGCGCAGGGCGCCGTCCGACCGCGCGTCGGGGAGGACCCAGCCGCCGTGGCCGTCCAGATGTGCCCAGCGGCGGCCTCGGACCAGCGGCTGGGGAGCCGCCGTGGCGCCGTTCTGCCCCGGCTCCCCCAGGTTCCGGTTGTCGACCACCGTCTCCACCGGCGCCCCGTCCGCGCACGTGATCCCCGCCCCGAGGCAGATGACGGCGTCCGCGACGCAGAACCACGACTTGCGGGCCCGGAGCGTGGAGCCGAGGCCGGCGAGGTGCTGGCCGATGGCCGCGTACTCGCCGTCGGTCGTACCGCCGACCCAGCGGACGGCGGGCTTCGGCGCGCCCCATTCACCGCCCTCCCGGTCGGCGAGCCGTTTGGTGGAGACGGTGGTGCCGGGGAGGCGGTACCAGTCGACGGTGGGCCAGAACCAGTTCGTGTACTGGTCGCCGTGCCCCTCGGCCCACCACAGGGTGGTCCCCGAACCCGTGTGCCAGCCGCGCGGGTTCTCGCCGTTGCCGCACTCGTAGTGGGCGATGCGGTCGGAGGCCATGGCGATGTTCACGGTGAAGGCGGGGCGGCGGTGGACGGCTCTGTCCATGGCCGGAAAGAGGCGGTGGCCGACGGGTTCGGGCGCGGCGGCGACCGGGGAGGCGGCAACGGCGTGCAGCCGGGCCAGGTCCGCGACACCGAACTGTCGCGCCGTGAGGATCGGTGTCACCGTGTCGCGTTCGATCCACCCCTTGATCCGCCCGTGCCACCGCTCGCGCTCGGCGGGGCCGGCACCGAGCGCGAGCAGCGCGATCGCGGCGATGATCCCCTGACCATGGAAGTGGTCGCTGCGCATGATGTGCCGGTCGTCGCCCTTGAGGTAACCCCGGCTGACAGCACGGCCGTTGACGCTGTCCATCACCAGTCCGTCGAGGACGAGCGGGGCGAAGGCCCGCTCCACGCCGTCGAGCACGGTCCGCCGGTTCGGATCCGTGACCGCCCAGCTCGACCCGGCCAGCAGCGCGAGGAGCCGGCCCAGTCCGTCGAGCAGGACCTGCCCGTACGTGCCCGAGTAGGCGACCCAGGTGTGCTGCACGAACGAGCCGTCGGCGTAGAGGCCGTCCCCCCGGGTGACGTACGGGAAGACGGGTGAGAGGGCGTCGCGGGCGAGGGCGATCTTCTCGGGGGCGCGGCCGAGGATGCCGCGCAGGGCCACGGAGCGGCAGAGGTCGACGCGGTTGGCGCCGGTGGAGGTGCCGCTGTAGTCGCGGAGCATCGCGTCGGGGATGAAGTGGTCGATCGCCGCGCAGGCGTCGGCGATGCGGGCGGGGGTCAGTTCGTCGTACAGGGCGGCGACGATGTCCAGCAGGAGGCGCGGGCTGCCGATCTGCCACTCCCACCAGTTGCCGTAGCGGGTGGTACCGGGGTGGTAGACGGTCGCGGTGAGGTGGTCGAGGCCGCGCAGGACGTCCGCGAGGAGGGCGGTGTCGCCGGTACGGCCGGTGCCGGGCTGGAGGTAGGCCTGGGTCATCGTCCACAGGCGGCTGTAGCTCTGGGTGATTCCCGCGGGCGGGTCGAAGGGGTGGCCCGGCCAGAGGGAGTTCGCGGTGGGCGCCATGGCCGCGCGGAAGGCGTGGGCGAGGTCGCCGGTCTCGCGCAGGCGGGTGGCGTAGGGCTCGGCGGTGGGGTCGTAGCCCTCGCCGAGCGCGATGGCGAGCCAGCGGCGGCGGAGGGTGTCGTACTCCTCGGCCGCGTGGGCGGGGCCGGGAGCGGTCGCGGCCGCCAGGGTCGCGGCGAGGAGCAGGACGGTCCGGCGTGTGGGGGTCATGGCCATGCCGTGTACCACTCGGGAGCCACCGGATCAACAACGCGTGACACAATGATCACTGAATCGACACGGTTGAAAATTGAACGGAATAGGTCTACGGTGGGCCGTGTTCAGTTCGTTGAACATTGAACGACATCACTCAAGGAGTCACGTCATGGGTATCTTCGGCCGCAGCAACTCGACCACCGACACCGCCACCACCTCGGCGACCGTCTCCGCGGTGAACCCCGACCTCGCCGCGCTGACCGGCGACTACTCGATCGACGCGTCCCACACCACGATCGGTTTCACGGCCCGCCACGCCATGGTCACCAACGTCAAGGGCGCCTTCCTGGACTTCTCCGGCAGCCTGCACCTGGACGGTACGGACCCGTCCCTGTCCACCGCCTCCATCGACGTCAAGATGGAGAGCATCGACACCGGCAACGCCGACCGGGACGGTCACCTGAAGAGCGCGGACTTCTTCCGGACGGAGGAGTTCCCGACCATGACCTTCCGCTCCACCAAGGCGGAGGCCCTCGGCGGCGACGACTACCGCATCACCGGCGATCTCTCCATCCTGGGCACGACCAAGCCGCTCACCATCGACCTGGAGTTCAACGGCGCCGCCAAGGACCCCTTCGGCAACGAGCGCGTCGGCTTCGAGGGCAAGGCGGAGATCCTGCGCTCCGAGTGGGGTCTGACCTGGAACGCGGCGCTGGAGACGGGCGGCGTCCTGGTGTCGGACAAGATCAAGCTCACCTTCGACATCTCGGCGATCCGGAACGCGTGACCTCTTCGGCGATCCGGCCGCGCGGTTCCGACACGCTCTGACACGCGGCTGCGACGCCCGCCGAGCCCTCGCCCTCCGACTGCCCACGCGGCAGTCGGAGGGCGAGGGCTCGGCCTTGTCCGTACGCCCTGGACGACCGCGTCCTCCAGCACCTGGTCGAGCACGCGGCGCTGTCGGCCCTCGGGGTCGGGGCTGGACAGTCCCGCCGTACTCACCAGGGCCTTCCACAGTGCCCAGCCCCGGGCCCGTCGCCAGGCGTCGTCAGGGAGGCCGACGGCCTCGCGGAAGACCTTCCGCTCCTCGCCGGTGAAGTGGTTCCAGGCGATCACGAGGTCGCAGGCGGGGTCGCCGACGCCGGAGGAGCCGAAGTCGATGACGGCGGAGAGAGCCCCCTGCGTGGTCAGCAGGTTCCCGACGGAGACGTCACCGTGGAACCAGGTCGGCGCGGAGGGCCAGGCGGAGGTCAGCGCCTCGGCCCCCACGGTCCGGCAGGCCGCGACGTCGACGGAGTCCGCCAGCCGCTCCAGGGCCGCCTCGACCTCGTCGCCGTAGACGCTGGGATGGCAGCCACGGAAGTACGAGTGACGTCCGGCGGCCGGTCGACGCCCGTCGCGACCTCGACCGTCTCCCCCGGGAGCCAGCGCCGCACCGACCACGGGAACGGGTATCCCGCGCCCGGCGCACCGACCGCGACCGGCTCCGGCACGGGCAACGGCACGTGCCGGGCCAAGCTCGGGCAGACAGCGATCCTCCTTGGCCACGGCGGCCACATAGCCCTCCGCACTGGGCAGACGCACCGCGAGCCGGTCCCCGAGCCGGAAGGTCCGGTTGTCCCAGCCCTGCCGGTCGACGGCTCTGACCGGGAGGTCACCCCACTGCGGGAACTGGCTTGCGATCAGGGCGCGTACGAGCTCGGTCGAGGTGTCGATCACCAGGTCAGTGTGCGCACTCCTCCGGCGCCGTCGCACTCCGTTTCTCGCGGGAGGGTTCGCTGATCGGCCGTGGGCGGGAAGCGGGCTGGCTGGTTCGTACCTCTTGTGTGCGCGGTGCCGACGTTCTCATAATCCTGCAACAGAAATTGACCTGGGCATGCCATCGGAGGCGATTTCCTGTCGTCTCATTGGCATGCCTATGCCATATCTGCGGTTCGGCAGTACGTGTCATCGAACGACTCATCGCATGTCAACCCCCCACGGAAGGCATCACGTTGAAGCGACTCATCACCGCCCTGAAGAGATGTGCGGCTGTCGGTGCCGCCGCGCTCGCGATCGCCAGCCTGCAGCCCGTGTCGGCGGCGACGGCCGCGCCGGCGCCGGTGGTCGGCGGAACGCGGGCCGCGCAGGGCGAGTTCCCGTTCATGGTCCGGTTGTCGATGGGCTGTGGCGGCTCCCTGTACACCCAGCAGATCGTGCTCACGGCCGCGCACTGCGTGGGCGCGACGGGCAACAACACCAGCATCACGGCCACGGCCGGTGTCGTGGACCTCCAGAGCACCAGCGGCCGGGTCCAGGTCCGCTCGACCAAGGTCTACCGGGCCCCCGGCTACAACGGCGACGGCAAGGACTGGGCGCTCATCAAGCTCGCCTCGCCCATCAACCTACCGACCCTGAAGATCGCCACGACCACCGCGTACAACTCCGGCACCTTCACGGTCGCCGGCTGGGGCGCGGCCACCCAGGGCGGCGCGCAGCAGCGATACATGCGCAAGGCGACCGTGCCGTTCGTGAGCGACGCGACGTGTCGTTCCTACAGCGGCTACGGCGGGCTCATCGCAGCCGAGGAGATCTGCGCCGGGTACGCGGCGGGTGGCGTCGACACCTGCCAGGGCGACTCCGGCGGTCCGATGTTCCGCCGGGACAACGCCAACCAGTGGATCCAGGTCGGCATCGTCAGCTGGGGCATAGGCTGCGCCCAGCCCAACGCCCCCGGTGTCTACAGCGAGGTGTCGACCTTCGCGTCGCAGATCGCGGCGGCCGCGGCGGCTCTCTGACGAGGCTCCGCGACAGCGCCCGTCGTCTCTCGCACGACCTCGCATGACCTCGTACGACGTCCACGGGCCCGACGGCTCCCAGCGCCGGGCCCGTGTTCGTGTCTGTGTGTCCGGGCCGGGCCGGTCCGGCGTTCGGGGCGGGCCCGGCCCGGGGCGATTCTCAGAAGCCTCCGCCGAAGTCGCCGCCGCCTCCGAAGTCGCCCCCTCCGCCGAAGTCACCACCGCCGAAGCCGCCGGTGAAGTCGCCCGTGTCGAAGTCGCCGCCCGAGACGTCGCCGCCGCCATAGCCGGGGTCCGCGCCGAAGTCGCCGTAACCGGAGCCGTACATGGCAGCGTACGAGGGGGTGGCCATCATGCTGCCGAGCATGGTGCCGACGAGCAGGCCGGGGAGGATGCCGCCGCCGAAGTAGCCGCCCGCCCAGGGGCCGTAGGCCGGGCCGGCGTCCCAGTACGGGCGGCGGGCGCCGGAGACCGTCTCCACCTCGCGGATCATGGGGTCCTGGCCGTCGGCGAGGCGGGCTTGGTCGGCGGCGCAGACCGGCACCTCGCGTGCGGTGCCGACGCCCGGGTCCCACAGGACGTCCGCGACCGACGGACCGTGGCGGGGGTCGAAGAAGCAGGGGGCGCGGCGCTCCGGCAGGGGGCGGCCCGCTCTGCGGGCGGCGAGCTGGGCCAGGGAGAAGCGGCCGTCCTCCAGGGTCTGGGTCACCGCGCGGACCTCCTCGGGGCGGGTGGCGGCCGCCATGAGGGACTTGGCCTTCTCGTAGGCGTCCAGGGCCCGTTCGTAGTCGGCGCGCATCGCGTCGTCGGCGCCGGCCTCGGCGGGGTGGAAGTCCAGGCGTTCCAGTTCCTCGCCGAAGGCCGTGATGTCCTCGTCGACCACCACGGCGAGCTTGGCCAGCGCCTCGCGGCGTTCCTCCTCCTTGCGGCGGCGTCCTCGGCGGACCAGCGCGTACGCGCCGACGCCGCCCGCGACCACGACCGCGCCCGCCGCCGCCAGGGCGCCGGCGTCCACGCCCGCGTCGGCGCCGTCGCTCCAGCTCGACGGGGCCGTGCCGCCCGGGTTGCTGCGCAGGGCGTCGTCCACGAAGTCGTTGAGCTGGGCCTTCGGATCGCCGGCGCCCTGGACCGCGGTGACCAGGTTGGCGACGGCGTCCTGGCTCAGGACGCTGCTGTCGGCGCGGGCGTCGAAGCGGTCGCCGAGGCGGACGGCGTAGAGACCGGTGATGCCCGTCTCGGTGCGGAGGTTCTGGAAGAGGTCCTCGGTGGGGTGGCCGGCCGGGAGGACCGCCACGAAGATCGGCTCGTCCGCGTCCTCGATCTTGTCCGCGAGGGCCTCGGCGTCCGTCGAGGAGAGCAGGTCGGTGGCGGCCGGGTCGACATAGACGGGGCCCTCGCGCAGGGCCGCGGCCACCGTGGACAGGTCGGTGGCCGCGTGTGCGCCGGGCGCACCGACCGCCAGCACCGCCAGGGTCGCCGCGGCGAGCGGCGCGATCACTAGGCGGAGGAGGAGACGACGTCGACTCGGTACGCCTTTCATATCTTCGAAGCTACCTCGATCGCCAGGAAAACGGACGATTCGATCAAATGGGATCGCGAGTACCTCGGTGCCGGTGACTGCGAGGATGTTCGCTTCGTGGCGTGAGGGCCTGCGGGGAGACGTCGCCGTGATCGGTGCGCCGGCGGTGTCGGTGGTGCTGAGCGACTGTGGTCCGCAGGCGGTGGTGCTGCCGGCCGCCGTGGCGGTGAGCTTCACCGAGGGAGCGTGTCGAGGTCTGCGGAAGTTGGGGGTGCGTTGTCGTGTGCCAGCCCGGTGGGGCTCCTCGCGCAGTTCCCCGCGCCCCTGAAAAGCAGGGGCTGCGCCCCGTGCTTTTCATCCCCGCAGCCTCGTCGCTTTCCCCCTGCAGCCCCGCCACTTTTCAGGGGTGGGCCCGGTCGCTTTTCAGGGGCGCACCCCCGCGCTGGCTTCCAGGACGGCACCCCCGTTGGGTTCCCGGCCCGCAGGGCCTGGGTCTTTAGGGGCGCGGGGAACTGCGCGAGCAACCACGAACCACCCGCACCCGACAACGCACCGCACCCCCTCCCGCCCGGACCTACTCCGCCGGCTCCACGCCCGCGCGCAGCAACCCGTAGGTGTACGCATCCTCCAGCGCCTGCCACGACGCGGCGATCACGTTGTCGGCGACGCCCACCGTGGACCACTCACCCGTACCGTCCGTCGTGGAGATCAGCACCCGTGTCGTGGAGTTGGTGCCGTGCTTGCCCTCCAGGATGCGGACCTTGTAGTCCACCAGCTCCAGCTTGGCGAGCTGGGGGTAGATCTTCTCCAGGGCGACGCGCAGGGCGCGGTCGAGCGCGTTGACGGGGCCGTTGCCCTCCGCCGTGGCGACGATGCGCTCGCTCTTGGACCACAGCTTGACCGTGGCCTCGTTGGCGTGGCTGCCGTCGGGGCGGTCCTCGACGATGGCCCGCCAGGACTCCGTACGGAAGTACCGCTGCGGCTTGCCCGCGACCTCGTCGCGCAGCAGGATCTCGAAGCTGGCGTCGGCGGCCTCGTAGGTGTAGCCGCGCAGCTCGCGCTCCTTGACCCGCTCGACGACCCGGCCGACCAGCTCGCGGTCGTCGCCGAGGTCGACGCCCAGCTCCTTGCCCTTGAGCTCGATGGAAGCGCGGCCCGCCATGTCGGAGACCAGCATCCGCATGGTGTTGCCGACCTGCTCGGGGTCGATGTGCTGGTACAGGTCCGGGTCGACCTTGATCGCGGAGGCGTGCAGGCCGGCCTTGTGCGCGAAGGCCGAGACACCGACGTACGGCTGGTGGGTGGAGGGAGTGAGGTTGACGACCTCGGCGATCGCGTGCGAGATCCGCGTCATCTCGCGCAGAGCGCCCTCGGGGAGGACCTTCTTGCCGTACTTCAGCTCCAGCGCGGCGACGACCGGGAAGAGGTTGGAGTTGCCGACGCGCTCGCCGTAGCCGTTGGCGGTGCACTGGACGTGGGTGGCGCCCGCGTCGACGGCGGCCAGGGTGTTGGCGACCGCGCAGCCGGTGTCGTCCTGGGCGTGGATGCCGAGGCGGGCGCCGGTGTCGGCGAGGACGGTGGCGACGACGGCCTGGACCTGGGCGGGGAGCATGCCACCGTTGGTGTCGCAGAGGATCACCACGTCGGCGCCGGCCTCGGATGCGGTGCGGACGACGGCCTTGGCGTACTCGGGGTTGGCCCGGTAGCCGTCGAAGAAGTGCTCGCAGTCGACGAAGACCCGGCGGCCCTGGGCACGGAGGTGGGCGACGGTGTCGCGGACCATCTCCAGGTTCTCGTCGAGGGTGGTGCGCAGGGCGAGTTCCACATGACGGTCATGGGACTTCGCGACCAGGGTGATCACCGGAGCGCCGGAGTCGAGCAGGGCCTTGACCTGGGGGTCCTCGCTCGCCTTACCGCCCGCGCGGCGGGTGGCGCCGAACGCGACCAGCTGGGCGTGCTTGAAGTCGATCTCCTTCTGCGCGCGGGCGAAGAACTCGGTGTCGCGCGGGTTGGCGCCGGGCCAGCCGCCCTCGATGAAGCCCACGCCGAAATCGTCCAGGTGCCGTGCGATGGCCAGCTTGTCCGCGACGGTGAGGTTGATGCCCTCGCGCTGGGCACCGTCGCGCAGGGTGGTGTCGAAGACGTGGAAGGAGTCGTCGAGTTCGCTGGTTTCCGTCATGGTGTCAAGGCTCCTGCTGTTGGATCCCGCTGGATCTCGGTCTGTACCGGAATGACCGGCTCCACCGTCCCCAATGGTCCCTCGCGCTGCGCTCCCGGCTGAAGGTGGGCCAGAAAAGCGAAAAACCCCTCGCGGGTGCGAGAGGTCTGCGCGCGGGTCGAGGACGACGGTGTCCACCCGTACCTGGTCGTACGTGGCGGTCACTGCGGACCGGCGCGCCTGCTGCCAATAATCATGGCGAACGAGAGCACGGGGGCAGTCTGGCACAGACCGCCCCCGCCCTCACCGTCCGTCTCAGGATGCGAACAGCGTGCTGATCACCTCACGGTTACCGCACACACCGTCGATGTCAGCCCAGCTCGTGCATCCAGCCGTGCTTGTCCTCGACCGTGCCGCGCTGGATGTTCAGCAGCGCCTCGCGGAGCTTGAGGGTGACGGGGCCGGGCTCGCCGCCGGACTGCTGCCAGGCGGCGCCGGTGCGCTTGACCGTGCCCACGGGCGTGATGACGGCGGCCGTACCGCAGGCGAAGACCTCGGTGAGGGCGCCGCTCTCGGAGTCGGCCTGCCACTGGTCGATGGAGATCCTGCCCTCCTCCGCGGCGTAGCCGAGGTCCGCGGCGACCGTCAGCAGGGAGTCACGGGTGACGCCCTCCAGGATGGAGCCGGTGAGCGAGGGGGTGACGATGCGGTCGCCGTACACGAAGTACAGGTTCATGCCGCCGAGTTCCTCGACCCACTTGCGCTCGACCGCGTCGAGGTAGCAGACCTGGGCGCAGCCCTCGGCCGCCGCCTCGGCCTGGGCGAGGAGGGAGGCCGCGTAGTTGCCGCCGGTCTTGGCGTCGCCCATGCCGCCGGGCACCGCGCGGACGTGGTCCTCGGAGACCCAGATGGAGACGGGCTGCACCCCGCCGGGGAAGTAGGCGCCGGCCGGGGAGGCGATGACGAGGAAGAGGTACTCGCCCGCCGGCTTGACGCCCAGGCCGACCTCAGTGGCGATCATGAAGGGACGGAGGTAGAGGGACTCCTCGCCGCCGTGGGCCGGGACCCAGGCCTGGTCCTGCCGCACCAGCACGTCACACGCCTCGATGAACGTCTCGACCGGCAGTTCGGGCATGCCGAGCCGGCGGGCGGACGCCTGGAAGCGGCGGGCGTTCTTCTCCGGGCGGAAGGTGGCGACGGAGCCGTCCGGCTGCCGGTAGGCCTTCAGGCCCTCGAAGATCTCCTGCGCGTAGTGCAGGACCATGGTGGCCGGGTCCAGGGAGAGCGGCGCGTACGGAACGAGCTGGCCGTCGTGCCAGCCACGACCCTCGGTCCACTTGATGACGACCATGTGGTCGGTGAAGTGGCGGCCGAAACCGGGGTTGGCCAGGACCGCGTCGCGCTCTGCGTCGGAGAGCGGACTGGCGGAGGGCTTGAGCTCGATCGTGGGCGTCATGAGTGGGTGTCCTTCACCGGTTGTTGTGACGGGCCGCGCTCACATCCGTACTGCCAGTGGCGAGTGCTAGGACGTCCGAGCATTCCCTCATTCGGCGGCCCCGCGTTCGATTATCGCAAGCGGAGTCGGCGGAAGAAAACGGCGTGAATGCGACCCAGGGGATGATGGTGGCACCCGGCGGGAACATGCGGAAGCCGCCGGGTGCGGTAGCGACCCGGCGGCTTCGAAAGATTTCGAGTGGGCGCGGCGGGTCAGCCGGCTACTCGTACGGCGAGCGCGTCGCCGATCTCGGCCGTCGAACGGGCGGGCTTCCCCACGCGCTCCGCGAGGTCGGCGGAGACGGCCTCCTCGATGCGCGCGGCCTCGGACTCGTGGCCGAGGTGGCGCAGGAGCAGGGCGACGGAGAGGACCGTGGCGGACGGGTCGGCCTTGCCCTGGCCGGCGATGTCCGGGGCCGAGCCGTGCACCGGCTCGAACATGGACGGGAACTCGCCGGAGGGGTTGATGTTGCCGGAGGCCGCGACGCCGATGCCGCCGGAGACGGCCGCGGCGAGGTCGGTGATGATGTCGCCGAAGAGGTTGTCGGTGACGATCACGTCGAACCGGGCCGGGTCGGTGACCAGGTAGATCGTGGCCGCGTCGACGTGGATGTAGTCGGTGGTGACCTCGGGGAACTCCTCGGCCACCTTTTTGAAGATGTTCGTCCACAGGTGACCGGCGAAGGTCAGCACGTTGTTCTTGTGGACGAGGGTGAGCTTCTTGCGCGGGCGGGCCTGGGCGCGGGCGAACGCGTCACGCACGACCCGCTCGACGCCGAAGGCCGTGTTGACGGAGACCTCGGTGGCGACCTCGTGCTCGGTGCCCTTGCGGATGGTGCCGCCGTTGCCGGTGTAGGGGCCCTCGGTGCCCTCGCGGACCACGACGAAGTCGATCTCGGGCTGGCCGGCGAGCGGGGTGGCGACACCGGGGAGCAGCTTCGAGGGACGCAGGTTCACGTGGTGGTCGAAGGCGAAGCGGAGCTTGAGCAGGAAGCCGCGCTCCAGGACCCCGGAGGGGACGCTCGGGTCGCCGATCGCGCCGAGCAGGATCGCGTCGTGCCGCTTCAGCGCGTCGAGGTCGGCGTCGGTGAGGGTCTCACCGGTGGCGTGGTAGCGCTTGGCGCCGAAGTCGTACTCCTTGGTCTCCAGCTTCACATCCTGCGGAAGGACGGCGGAGAGGACCTTGAGCCCCTGGGCCACGACTTCCTGACCGATGCCGTCACCGGGGATCACTGCGAGATTGAGGCTGCGAGACATGACGGCACCGTACTCCTTGTCCCACGGGATGACACGAGGTGTCCGCGATACGGACGCGCGATCGGGTGACGCTGCCCACACGTCACCACGCGTTCACCCGTACGGGGGGCGGGTGTTGGGATTCGCTGGGAACTTCGAGAGCATGACCCACCCTTCCAGGGACACACCCCCCGGACCCCCCGGAGCTCCCGTACTCGACTTCGGCATCCCGCCGCGGCTCGCGCGCCGGATGAGCATGGCCGAGCAGTACGAGTACCTGCGTACGAAGTTCTCCCGGCGCCGCACCCTGGTGACGGCGGGCTCGCTGGCGGCCGGCGGGCTGCTGACCGGCTGCGGCGGATCCGGCTCGCCGGCCTCGCCGAACGCGACGACCTCGGCCCCGTCGCCCGCGACCTCCAAGGCGCCCGGTTCCGCCGTCACCCCCTTCGGCCGCCATCTGGCGTTCGGCTCGGACCCGAAGACCCGGATGCGGATCTCCTGGCAGGTGCCGTTCGCGGTGAAGAAGCCGTACGTGCGGGTGGGGCCGAGGCCCGAAGAGCTGACCCGGAAGGTCGAGGCGGAGGTCCGCGACCTGCACACGCCGGGGGTCGAGGGCGTGCGCCTGGAGCTCGACCAGTACTACCTGCACGCGGCCCTGGACGGCCTGCGCCCCGGCACCACGTACTACTACGGCGTCGGCCACGAGGGCTTCGACCCGGCCGACCCGGCCCACCGCTCCACGATCGGCACCTTCCGTACGGCACCCGCCGCGCCGGAGACGTTCGTGTTCACCGCGTTCGGCGACCAGGGCGTCGGAAAGGCGGCGGCGGCGAACGACAACCTGATCGTCCGTCAGAAGCCCGCCTTCCACCTCCACGCCGGCGACATCTGCTACGCCAACGGCAACGGCAAGGGGGTCGAGTCGGACGGCTACGACCCCGGGTTCTGGGACCTGTTCCTCAAGCAGAACGAACCGGTGGCCAGGTCCGTGCCGTGGATGGTGACGACCGGCAACCACGACATGGAGGCCTGGTACTCGCCGGACGGCTACGGCGGTCAGCTCGCCCGCTGGTCCCTCCCGGACAACGGCTTCGACCCCCGTGCGGCGCCGGGGGTGTACGCGTTCACCTACGGCAACGTCGGCTTCGTGGCGCTGGACGCGAACGACGTGTCGTACGAGATCCCCGCCAACCTCGGCTACTCGGGCGGCAAGCAGACCGAGTGGCTGGACAGGAAGCTGGGGGAGCTGCGGGCCGCGAAGGGCATCGACTTCATCGTCGTCTTCTTCCACCACTGCGCCTACTCGACGTCCTCGCACGCCTCCGACGGCGGCGTCCGGGACGCGTGGCCGCCGCTGTTCGACAAGCACCAGGTGGACCTGGTGGTCAACGGCCACAACCACGTCTACGAGCGCACCGACGCCGTCAAGGGCGGCGAGGTCGGCAGGCCGGTGCCCATCGGGGCGTCGACGGACCCGACCCGGGACGGCGTCGTGTACGTGACGGCGGGCGGCGGTGGTCGCGATCTGTACGGCTTCCCGTCCGGCGTGAAGGAGAGCTACGAGGGACACGTCACCCGCCACGAGGCCGTCGAGACCTTCGAGTGGACCAGGTCACGCGCGTCGAAGCCGGAGACGGTGGAGTGGTCGCGGGTGCGCTACCGGGGCTTCTCGCTGCTCTCGGTGGAAGCGGTCAGCGGGGCGCGACCGGCCCTGAAGGTGTCGGCACTGGCCCAGAACGGCGACCGCGTCGACCACTTCGAGGTGCGGCGCGGCACGTGAGTCTGTTCCGGGGTGCGGCGCGGCGCGCGGGTCGTCGTCCCACGGCCGCACCGCACCCCGAACGGGTGCGGCTCCCGGCGGGTGGGTGGGCTCAGTGCCCGGTCGAGCCGCCGTTGTCCCGGCGGTCGAGGGCGCGCTGGAGGGCGGCCGCGGCGTTCTTGCGGTCGGACTCGGTGGTCCGGGAAACGTGACGGACTCGGCGGCGGACGGTCGTCTCGGCCATGGGGAATCGACTCCTTCGAGGCAATCCGGAGTACGGAAACGGGAGGGAAGCGAGACGCCGGATGGGGCGGGGAGCGGGGCCGCAGGGGTTGCCTGCCTAGGGCTCCGGCTCACGACCGCCATTCGCTGGATCGAGCGAGACGTTCGGCTCCTACAAAGCTAGGCGAGCGCGGCGCATCTGTCTCCACAATTAGTCGGACTTCCTACTATCTGAGACGGTGGATTGAGTCACACCGCCCTGACCTGCGGTTTCTCGATTCCTTCGTATGCGACAGCGCGCCCGGCCCCTCCGTCGCGGAGGGACCGGGCGCGCTGTCGGTGGCCGGTGTCAGCCCATGTGCGGGTACGAGTAGTCGGTCGGCGGGACGAGGGTCTCCTTGATGGCGCGGGTCAGGGTCCAGCGCATCAGGTTCTGGGGGGCGCCGGCCTTGTCGTTGGTGCCGGAGGCCCGGCCGCCGCCGAAGGGCTGCTGGCCGACGACGGCGCCGGTGGACTTGTCGTTGATGTAGAAGTTGCCGGCCGCGTAGCGGAGCTTGTCCATCGTGTACGCGGTGGCCGCGCGGTCGCCCGAGATGACGGAACCCGTCAGGGCGTACGCCGACACCGACTCCATCTGGGTCAGCATCTCCTCGTAGCGTTCGTCCTCGTAGACGTGCACGGCGAGGAACGGGCCGAAGTACTCGGTGGTGAAGACCTCGTTCGTCGGGTCGGTGCACTCGACGACGGTCGGGCGGACGAAGTAGCCGACCGAGTCGTCGTAGGAGCCGCCGGCCACGATCGTGCAGGTCGGGTCGGACTTGGCGCGGTCGATGGCGGCCTTGTTCTTGGCGAAGGAGCGTTCGTCGATGACGGCGCCGATGAAGTTGGACAGGTCGGTGACGTCGCCCATGGTCAGGTACTCGACCTCGGCGGCGAACTCCTCCTTGAAGCCGGAGTTCCAGATCGACGCCGGGATGTAGGCCCGGGAGGTCGCGCTGCACTTCTGGCCCTGGTACTCGAAGGCGCCGCGGGTGAGGGCGGTCTTGAGCACGGCGCGGTCGGCGCTCGGGTGCGCGACCACGAAGTCCTTGCCGCCGGTCTCGCCGACGAGCCGGGGGTACGAGCGGTACTTCTCGATGTTGGCGCCGACCGTCTTCCACAGGTACTGGAAGGTCTTGGTCGAGCCGGTGAAGTGGATGCCGGCGAGGTCGGGGTGTTCGAGGGCGACCTCGGAGACCGCGATGCCGTCGCCGGTGACGAGGTTGATGACGCCCTTGGGCAGGCCCGCCTCCTCCAGCAGCCGCATGAGCAGGACGGCGGCGTGCGTCTGCGTCGGGGACGGCTTCCAGACCACCACGTTGCCCATCAGCGCCGGGGCGGTCGGCAGGTTGCCCGCGATGGCCGTGAAGTTGAACGGGGTGATCGCGTAGACGAAGCCCTCCAGCGGGCGGTGGTCGAGGCGGTTCCACACGCCCGGGGAGTTGGCCGGGGGCTGCTCCGCGAGCAGGTCGCGGGCGTACTTGACGTTGAAGCGCCAGAAGTCGACCAGTTCGCAGGGACAGTCGATCTCGGCCTGCTGGGCGGTCTTCGACTGGCCGAGCATGGTGGAGGCGGCCAGCGTCTCGCGCCACGGGCCCGCGAGGAGGTCGGCGGCGCGCAGGATGATCGCGGCGCGGTCGTCGAAGGACATCGCACGCCAGGCGGGCGCGGCGGCGAGGGCCGCGTCGACGGCGTCCTGGGCGTCCTGGGCGGTGGCGTTGGCGTAGGTGCCGAGACGGGCCTTGTGGTTGTGCGGCTGCACCACGTCGAAGCGGTCGCCGCCGCCCATCCGCCGCTCGCCGCCGATGGTCATCGGCAGGTCGATCGGGTTCTCGGCCAGTTCCTTCAGCTTGACCTCCAGCCGGGCGCGCTCGGGCGAGCCGGGGGCGTAGCCGTGCACCGGCTCGTTGACGGGGGTGGGGACCTGGGTCACAGCGTCCATGGGTTACCTCTTCCGGGTTGTTCCCCGGCTTCAGCCGGGGGAAGCTGAAGCCGTTGCGTATGGTGAGCAGTGGTCAGGGCTTGACCGTCCCGAACTCGTCTCGCCGAGTTCGGGAGAAGCCCTTCGGGGCGGAGTCACGGGTTCCGTAACTCCTTTCCACGGAACCGGGTCCGGCTCAGCCGCCGCTCATCCGACGCATCAGCCCTTGCTGACCATGGCGCGGAGGAAGAACCGCAGGTTGGCGGGCTTCTCCGCGAGGCGGCGCATGAAGTAGCCGTACCAGTCCGTGCCGTACGCGGTGTAGACCCGCATCCGGTGTCCCTCGGCGGCGAGCCGCAGGTGCTCGTCGCCGCGGATGCCGTACAGCATCTGGAACTCGTACTCGTCGAGCTTGCGTCCGGCGCGGTGGGCGAGTTCCTGCGTGATGGAGATCAGGCGCGGGTCGTGGGACCCGATCATCGGGTACCCCTCCCCGTCCATGAGGATCTTCAGGACGCGGACGTACGCCTTGTCGATCTCGGCCTTCTGCTGGAAGGCCACGTCGGCGGGCTCCTTGTAGGCGCCCTTCACCAGCCGCACCCGGCTGCCGTTCTCCGCCAGGCGGCGGGCGTCGGCCTCGGTGCGGAAGAGGTAGGCCTGGATGACGCAGCCGGTCTGCGGGAAGTCGCGGCGCAGCTCGTCGTGGATGGCGAACATCGAGTCGAGGGTGGTGTGGTCCTCCGCGTCGAGCGTGACCGTCGTGCCGATCGCGGCGGCGGCCTCGACGACCGGGCGGACGTTGGCGAGGGCGAGCTCGTGGCCGCCGTCGAGGGCCTGGCCGAAGAGGGAGAGCTTCACGGACATCTCGGCGCGCTCGCCGAGCTCCAGCTCCTTCAGCAGGTCGATCAGCTCCAGATAGGCGTCACGCGCGGCGGCCGCCTGCTCCGGACGGGTGATGTCCTCGCCGACGACGTCCAGCGTCACGTCGAGACCCCGGCCGGTGAGCTCCCGGATGACGGGCACGATGTCGTCGACGCGTTCACCCGCGATGAAGCGGTCGACGACCTGCTTGGTCACGGGCGCCGCCGAGATCAGGCGTCGTATCCGGTCGCTGCGCGACGCGGCGAGAATCACGGGACCCAGCACGGGGCACCTCCACAAACCAGCAGATAGAACCACCGTGAAACCTAAGGATCCCCCCGTTCGCCGACCATCGACAGCTGTCACGTATCCGTGCCGCAGATCTCAGACAGATGTATGAAGGCCGCTTGCGGATGCGCGACAATGCCCGGGTGACGCCGGAAAGCTCGAGCCCCCACCCCGTGGGCGACTACCAGGACCTCGTCGACGAGATCTCCGCGCTGCTCGGCGCCCCGGCGACGCTGGAGAACCGCGACTTCGAGCTGATCGCCTTCGGCGCGTACGACAGCGAGGGCGAGCTGGATCCGTCGGCCCTGGACCCGGTCCGCACCCGCTCGATCCTGACCCGCCGCTCGACGACGGCGGTACGGGAGTGGTTCGAGGGCTTCGGCATCACCCGGGCGACGGGCCCGGTCCGGATCCCGCCGACACCGGAGGCGGGGGTGCTCCGGGGGCGGATCTGCCTCCCGGTACGCCATCGGGGGGTCGTCCTCGGTTACGTCTGGCTCCTGGACGGCGACCCGGGCCCGACGGCCGCCCAGCTGTCCGCCGCCATGGCGGTGACCTCGCGCATCGGCGCCCTCCTCGCGGACGAGGCGCAGGCCGGCGCCGATCTCACCCGGGAGCTGCGCGCGGTCCTGACCGCCGAGCGCGACTGGGAGCGCGATATGGCCGTGGCGGAGCTGCGCGCGGCCCTCGGCCCTCGCGGCGACGGCGTCCACACGCTGGTGTGCGTGGCCCCCTGGCCGTACACCGACCCGGAGGAAGCGCCGTCCTTCCGTACGGTGCCGGGGGCGACCGCGCTGTGCACGGTGCCGTGGGGCGCGGCGGGCCAGGGCCTGGCCCTGCTGGTACGGCTCCGCTCGGCGGACACTCCGGCCCCGGCGCTCACCGCCGCCGCCCGGCTGCTGGAACGCGCGGGCGCGCACGCGGCGGCGGGCGTCTCCGGGGCACGCGCGGGCCTCGCAGAACTGGGCACCGACTGGCGGGAGGCCTCGGCGGCCGCCCGGGCGGCGCTGGCCGAGCCACGGCTGGGCCCGATCGCCGAGTGGCGCTCCATCGGCCCGTACCGGATGCTCACCGCGCTGCCTCCCGGCCTCCCCCAGGACCCGTCCGTCCGCGCCCTCCTCGCCCCCGCCCACCGTGAACTGGCCCGCACCGCCGAGGTCTTCCTCGACCACGCGGGCCAAGCAGGGCGCACGGCGGCCGAGTTGGGCATCCACCGGCAGACCCTCTACTACCGGCTCTCCCGCGTCGAGCAGCTCACGGGCCTACGGCTGACCGACGGCGAGGACCGGCTGCTGCTGCACATGGCGCTGAAGGGGTCGCGGTTGTGAGGAGCACACGGCCGTGAAGGGGCGCGGCGGTGAGGTCTTCCGGGAACGTCAACTCACCTGTATGAGCGGGAACAGCACGCTGAGACGCGGCAGACGGCGGTGCGACTGCTCGTCGTCGCGGGCGTCCCAGCGTTCGCCGGCCGGATCCGTGAGGTCGGCGTCGCCGCCGACGAGGCTCTCCAGGGCGTCATAGAAGTCTTCCTCCGTGCGACCCGTGACGTGTTCCCAGGCCCGCACGGCGACATAGTCCAACTCCTCCCACTCCAGCACCTCCTCGTCCTCCCGGTCCTGCGGCGGGCGGCCCGCGAGCCGCCGCACCCCGGGCACGTCGGCCAGGGAGTCCGGGTCGCGGACGGCCCGGTCGAACGCGTCCCTGCCCAGGCCGACCAGCCAGAGCCGGAAGTAGAAGAAGGTGTCGTCGGAGCACCAGCCCATGATCCGGTCGGCCGCGCCCCACAGGTCCCAGGTGAGCGTGGGGGCCAACACGCGGTCCAAGCCCTCCTGGAACCGCAGCAGTTCGTTCCCCGACCGGGCCTGCAACCGCTCGCACAGCCACTCCAACCGCTCGTCGGGGTCCGGTGTCGCCCGTCGGCAGTCCTCGATCACGTCCCAGAAGGTCTCGTCGTCCACGTCCCCACCATGACAGGGGGCACTGACAACGCGGCCGACCTGCGGTTCCGGGCGAGGACCGGGCCGGAAGGCGGGGCACGTGGCGGCTTACCGGTGGCGCAAAGCGCTCTTCTGAAAATGATTGTCATCGTGCTACGGTCAGGCCCGTTGAATCTTTGACCACGCCCTTACTCGGAGTGTCCCGTGCGCGTCCCGGCCCGTTTCGTCCCGCTCACCGCGGTCACCACCGCGACCTCGGCCCTGCTCACGGGCTGTTTCTCGGCAACGGGCCCAGAGGATGCCGGGAGCGAGGGCAAGCGGATACGGATCGCGATGATGCTGCCGCCCCGCTCGGGCCTGTCGCCGCTCTCCGACGACGCGTTCAAGCTGTCGCGCTGGTCGACCGCCGAGACCCTGGTGAACCTGAACGCCGAGGGGGACGCGCAGCCCGCGCTCGCCACCGACTGGAAGCGCTCGGGCAAGAAGTGGACGTTCACGATCCGGCGGGGTGTGACGTTCCACGACGGTACGAAGCTCACCGGTGATGCGGTCGTCAACTCCCTCACCGAGGCGGCCACCGCCTCCCCCAAGCCCCGCATCCTCGACGGCGTGGACCTGACGGCGAAGGCCGACGGCGACACCGTCACCGTCACCACGGCGGTCGAGGACCCCTTGGTCCCGCAGCGCCTCAGCTCGCCGCAGCTGTCGATCCTCGCGGCGAAGGCGTACAAGGGGAAGACGGTGAACCCGCTCGGCGCCGGCACCGGCCCCTTCGAGCTGACCGAGGTCAACGGCACCGCCTCCGCCGCCCTCGACCGCTACGACGACTACTGGGGCGACAAGGCCAAGGCCCCCGGCATCGACGTGAAGTTCGTGCCGGACGGCACCGCCCGCGCCGCCTCCCTGCGCACCGGCGAGGCCGACATCGTCGAGGCGGTGCCGGTGTCGCAGGCCGCCGTGCTCGACCAGGACCTGATCACAGAGGTCCCGATGCCCCGCACCAACACCCTCTACCTGAACACCGAGAAGGGCGTGTTCAAGGACGCCTCGCTGCGCGCCGCCGCCCGCGAGGCCGTCGACGCCGAGTCGATCGTGAAGGGCGTGTACGAGGGGCGGGCCGACGTGGCGAAGGGGCTGCTGGGGCCCGCGCTGCCCTGGGCCGCCGACCTGCGCTCGACGGTCGAGCGCGCCAAGGCCGGTGACCCGTCCGGAAAGTCGATCACCATCGGCACCTTCACCGACCGCGCCGAGCTGCCCGAGGTCGCCGCCACGCTGCAACAGCAGCTGCAGAAGGCCGGGTTCAAGGTGAAGCTCGACGTGCGCGAGTACGCCAACATCGAGTCGGACGCGCTCGCGGGCGAGTTCGACGCCTTCATCCTCTCCCGGGCCACCGTCCTCGACTCCGGCGACCCGGCCGCGTACCTCTACAGTGACTTCGCCTCCGACGGCTCCTTCAACCTCTCCCAGCTCGCGGACAAGACCGTCGACGCGGCCCTCGACCGGGCCTCCGACACGCCCGCCGGTGACGCCCGCCGCAGGGCGGTCATCGAGGCCGAGGCCGCCGTCCTCGGCACCGACGCGGCCGTGCCGATGCTCCACGAGCGCGTCATCCAGGGCGACGCGGCCGGAGTCGTGGACGCGGCCCACGACCCGCGCGAGCGGGAGCTGGTCACGGCGGACACCTACGTCAAGTGAGCACGTCCGCTGGGGAACCGATGGAGGCGACGCGCGGCGCTCGCGGCGCGGGAAGCACGGGCGCGGGAAGCACGGGCGCGGGAAGCACGGGCGCGGGAAGCACGGGCGCGGGAAGCACGGGCGCGGGAAGCACGGGCGCGGGAAGCACGGGCGCGGGAAGCACGGGCGCGGGAAGCACGGGCGCGGGAAGCACGGGCGCGGGAAGCACGGGCGCGGGAAGCACGGGCGTCGAGAAGGTGACGGTCGGGAGGCAGGAGAACCGCGCCGTGGCGGACCTGGGCGAGGCCGCCTGGGACGACCGGACCGCGGGTGAGCCGACCGGAACGGCAGGGGAGCCGGCCGGAACAGCGGGTGAGGACCGTTCGGCGGCGGGAGCTGTCGGCTCACCCACGGCGGCGTCCGACGGGACGGCGCACGCGGTCCCTTCTCCAGGGGAGTCCGCCGAAACGCCGCACGTGGACCTGCCTACGGCGAGGCCGGTCGAAACGGCGCGACGGAGCCGACGCAGCCGGGAGTCCGGGCCTGGGCGGCTGCAACGCCTCGTCGGACCCGTCATCGGTCCCGCCGGGCTCACCCGTCTCGGCTGTCTCGTCGGGGTGCTGGCCGTCGTCGGGCTGTTGCCGTGGCTGTCGGGGCGTGACCCCGCGCTGACCGTGCTGCGTGCCCGGTCGGCCGAGCAGGAGGCGACGCCCGAGGCGCTGGCCGCGATCCGCGCGGACCTGGGCCTCGGTGCGGGCCCCCTCTCCCTGTTGGGGGACTGGGCCTCCGGGCTGCTGCGCGGCGACCTCGGCACGTCCTGGGTGTCCGGCACGGACGTGCTGCCCTCGGTCGTCTCCGGCCTCCAGGTCTCCCTCGCCCTGATGGGCACCGCCTTCGCCGTCGCACTCCTGCTGGCCTGCGCGCTGGTCGCCCCGGTGCTCGTACGGGGCCGGGGATCGGCCGGCGCGTTCGCCGCGATGCTCGCCGCCGTCCCCGAGTTCCTGCTGGCCACGGTGGCACTGCTGGTCTGCGGGGTCTGGCTGGGCTGGCTGCCGACGTCCGGCTGGGCGGGCCCGCAGTACCTGGTGCTGCCCGCGATCGCCCTCGGTGTCCCGGCCGGCGGTCTGCTCGGCCGTCTGGTCGCGGACGCGCTGCCGGCCGTGCTCGACGAACGCTGGGTGGAGCTGTGGCGGGGCGCGGGCGTGAGCCGGGCCCGTGTCGCGGCGGCCGCGTTGCGCCGCGTACTGCCGCCCCTGGTACCGCAGTTCGGCATGGTCGCCGTCGGCCTCACCGGCGGCGCGGTCGCCGTGGAGATGGTGTTCGCGGTGCCCGGCATCGGCCGTACCGCCCTGGGCGCGGCCAAGTCCCAGGACCTCCCCCTCCTCCAGGGCGCGGTCCTCGCCCTCCTCGCCCTGGGCCTGGTCGCGGGCGCCCTGGCCGCCCTCGCCCGGCGCCGCCTGCTCGGCCCCGCCCTGCGCGACGCGGGCCTCACCCTGCCGCCGCCCCGCCCGGTCCGTGTCCACCCCGCGGTACCGCTGACCCTGGCAGCCGTCCTCCTGGTCACCATCGGCTGGGGTCTGCTGCGCGACCCGTACACCGTGGACACCACCGCCCGCCTCCTCCCCCCGTCGTGGGCGCACCCGCTCGGGACGGACGGGCTCGGCCGCGACGTCCTGGCCCGACTCGGCCACGGCGCGGCCGCCACGGTCGGCACGGCGACGGCGGTCTGCGCGCTGAGCCTCCTCGTCTCCCTGGCGCTCGGCTTCCTCCCCCGGGTCGCGGCGGGCGCGGCGGACATCGCCAACGCGCTGCCCCCGGTGATCGTCGGCATCCTGGTCGCCGCGGCAGCCGGTCCCGGCACGGGCGGCGCGGCCCTCGCCGTGGCCCTGATCTCCTGGCCCGCCCTGTCCGCCCACGCGGCGGCCCTGGTGCAGGAGGTCCGCGCGTCCGCGTTCCTGACCGCCCAACGGGCCATCGGCGCGAGCCCGTGGTGGATCCTCACCCGGCACGTCCTCCCGTCGGTCGCCGCGCCCGTGGCCCGCCACGCCGTCCTGCGCCTGCCGGGCATCGCCCTGGCCCTCGCGTCCCTGGGCTTCCTGGGTCTCGGAGCACAACCGCCCACCCCGGAGTGGGGCCTGCTCCTCGACGAGTCCCGCGCGTACGTGGAACGCGCGCCGTGGGCAGCCCTGGCACCGGCGGTCGCCCTCGCCCTGCTCGCCGGTATCGCGGTGTCCGGGGCGGCGTACGCCCAGTCGCGGACGGGGCGCCGCCAAACGCGCAGGCCCGCTCGTGCACACAGGGGAAAGGTGAAGGGTTCCATTGAAGTCGCAGCCAAGGTCTGAAGTGACGCCGAAGTCCTCCATGCCGACGGCATCCGGCGTGCCGGCGGCGTCTCCCGTGCCGCCGGAGACCGACGCCCTGCTCTGGGTCCGTGATCTGCGGATCGCGTTCGGCGGAGTCGAGGTCGTACGCGGGCTGTCCTTCGACGTCCGGCCGCGCGAGGTGCTCGCCCTGGTCGGCGAGTCGGGCGCCGGCAAGTCCCTCACGGCCCGGGCGCTGCTCGGGATGCTGCCGGTGGGTGCGACGAGCAGCGGAACCGTGCGGCTGCGCGGGGACGCGGATCTCGCCGCCCAGCGGGGCCGGCGTATCGCCCTGGTCCCCCAGGACGCGTTGTCGGCGCTCTCCCCCGTGCACCCGGTGGGCGACCAACTCGCCGCGGCCGTACGGTCGGTGGCGCGCGTCTCCCGCAAAGAGGCCCGGGCCCGGGCGGTCGCCGCGCTCGACCGGGTGGGCATCCCCGACGCCGCGCGCAGGGCACGGGCGTATCCGCACGAGTACTCCGGCGGTATGCGCCAGCGGGCCGTGATCGCCATGGCGACGATCAACGAACCGGACGTCGTCGTCGCGGACGAGCCCACGACCGCGCTCGACGCGGAACTCCAGGAACAGGTGCTGCGGGTCCTCGCCGCGCAGCGGGAGGCGGTCGGCGCCGCGCTCGTGCTGGTCACCCATGACCTCGGCGCGGTCCGGGAGCACGCCGACCGCATGCTGGTCATGTACGCCGGGCGTCAGGTCGAACAGGGCCCGGCGGCGGCCGTGTGGGACCGCCCCCTGGCGCCGTACACGGCGGGCCTGCTCGCCTCGCTGCCGCCGGACGAAGCCGACCGCGACGGTGACGGTGAGGGCGAGGGCGCGCGCCCCGCCGGTCGGCGTCGCCGCCGGCTGCCCTCCGTCCCCGGCTCCCCGCCCGCCCCCGACGCTCTCCCCCCGGGCTGCGCCTTCGCGCCGCGCTGCCCCCTCGCCGAGGACCGCTGCCGGGGTGAGGAACCGCAGCCGTGGCCGGCCGCGGCGGGCCATGAGGTCTCCTGCCACCGATGGGACGAAGTCCCGCACCCCGCGACCGAGTTGTTCCTGGAGCCCGCGTGAACCCAACCACCCCCCTGCTCGACGTGCGCGACCTGGTCGTCCGCTACGGACCGGTCACCGCGGTCGACCGGGTGTCCTTCGCGGTGGAGGCGGGCGAGACTCTGGCCCTGAACGGCCCGTCCGGCTGCGGAAAGTCCTCCACGGTCGGCGCCGTGCTCCTCCTGCGCCGCCCGGACGGAGGCGAAGTCCACTTCGAGGGGAGGGAGTTGACGTCGCTCACCGAGGGCGGGCTGCGGCCGCTCCGGCCCCGTATGCAGCCGGTCTTCCAGGACCCGTACGGCTCGCTCAGCCCGCGCCACCGCGTCCGGGAAGCGGTGGCGGAGCCCCTGCGCGTCCAGGGCCGCTGGGACGCCACGGGCCCCGCCCGGGTCGCCGCGCTCCTGGACCGGGTGGGCCTGAACCCGGCCCTCGGCGACCGCTTCCCGCACGAGTTGTCCGGCGGTCAGTGCCAACGAGTGGGCATCGCACGGGCGTTGGCGTCCCAGCCGCGTCTGCTGGTCCTCGACGAGCCGGTGTCCGCCCTGGACCCGTCCATCCGGGCCGGCGTCCTCAACCTGCTGGCCGACCTCCAGGACGAGCTGAACCTCGGGTACCTCTTCATCTGCCACGACCGCGCGGTCGTACGCCATTTCGCGGACCGCTCGATCGAGATGCGCGCCGGAAGAATCGTCCCGGCGCGGGCCGCGGTGGCCTAGACGCTTCCGTCCCGCCCTCCCGCCGCCCCCATCACCTGGCCTTCGCCCCCGACACCGCACCCGACGCCGCGGCCCTCACCGAGGGGTTCCGCCCCGCGCGCGGCCTCGCGCTGGGCCCGCGCCAGATGCTCGCGCACCTCCGGCAACTGGTCCCCCATGGCCGGCACCTCCATGGTGAGCCGCCACATCGAGCCCGGTGCCCGCATGCTCTCCACGGCGCTCGCCCACACCTCGCGGAACCGCTCGACCGAGCCGGGTTCGCTGTCGCCGCCGACCGCCCCACCGCCTTCGAAGGTGCCCGAGACCTCCTCGACCATCGCCACGTACGCCTGCGCCGGCAGCGTGTCCTTCGAGCCGTAGTGACAGCCGATGGACGCCAGGTTCGTCCCCGGCTCCCGGACGAGGTCACGCGCCGTCGTGCGCGCGAACCCCTTCTCCAGCAGACAGCGCTCGGCGCCTTCGAGGAGATCCTCACGGTGTCCCATGGCGTCAGCGTGATCAGGTCGGCGTGCCGGCCGTGATCAGCCCCTGCCGGTAGGCGATGGCCACCGCCTCCGTACGGCTCGTCGCCCCCAGCTTGGCGAGGATGTTGGACACATGGACGCTCGCCGTCTTCCCGGTGATGAACAGCTCCTCGCCGATCTGCCGGTTGGTCCGGCCGAGCGCGAGCAGCCGCAGGACATCGCTCTCCCGCGCGGTGAGCGCGGGCACGCCCCCGTCCCCCGGGGCCTCACCCAGCCGCCCCCGCCGCACCAGCGCGTCCAGGGCCGAGCGCAGCGCCACGGCGCCCAGCCGGTCGGCGGTCTCCCCCACCGCCCGCGCCTCGGCCGCCGCCTCCTGCCGCTCCCCCGCCGCCAGCAGGGCCTCCGCCAGCCGCAGCCGGCACCGCGCCCGCTCGTACGGATCACCGAACGCGAACGCGTCCACCACCGCCCGCCATGCCTCCACATCGGGCCCGGTCCGTATCCGCGTCCACTCCGCCTCGGCGCGCGCCAGCCAGGCCAGCCCTTCCAGACCCTGCCGACCCCCGTCCTCGCCCTCGGCAGCGGTGATCCGCGCGGCCAGCACCAGCTCCTCCCCCGTGGCGGCCCAGCGCCGCACCGCCTCCTCGTCCCCTGCGGAGCGCCGCTCCGCCACCGCGTCCGCGATCGCCCCGAGCACGAGGGCGGCGAACCGGACGGTCGCGTCGGGCCGGGCCCCGACCTGCTCGGTGAGGACGCCGACACTCGTGCGGAACTGCTCGACCGCGGCCTGCGCGTCGTGCCGCAGGACGGCCGCCTCCGTGAGAATGATGCCCGCGACGAGGGCCGCCATGAAGTCGTACGGCCCCTCCAGGAGCGCCCGCGCCCGGTCGACGGCGCTCTCGTCGCCCCGGGCGAGGGCCACGTACAGGGCGGGACCGACCGCGTAGCCGGCGTCCGCGGGCAGCCGGTCGGCGTCGGCGGCCGAGCGCACGCACTCGTCCCAGCGGCCCAGCGTGTAGAGGCAGAGGGAGTGGAGGTAACGCATCTCCACCGGGTACGGGGAGGAGAGCAGACCGGCGCGGCCCGCCCGGTCCAGTCCCTCGGACAGCCAGGCGAGGCAGTCGTCGAGGTCGCCGGATTCGAAACAGCCGACGGCGAGGTTGAACAGGGCCCGCATCTCCACCGGGACGTTGCCCGCGCCACGGGCCAGTTCACGGGCCTCACGCAGCCGCACGCGGCCCTGCTGCGTACGCCGGTTGCGGCGGGAGTCGAGGCTCACCACGGAGATGATCAGATCGGCCTGCGCATCGGCCAGTTCGAGCCGCTCGGCCACGTCCAGCGCCTCCCGCGCCACCCGCGCCGCCAGTTCGTCCTCCCCGACGTACCGGGCCGCCATGACATGCGTGGCCGCCGCCCACACCCAGGTACGGGACGGGGGTTCGGCGGGGATCATCGCCAACGCCTCGCTGCTGTACCGGAACGCGGCGTCCAGATGGTCCACGCGCATCAGGTCACCGGCGAGCGTGTAACGCACCCGGGCGGCCAGTTCGGAGTCCGCGTCGGGGCCCGCTCCGGCGAGCGCCGAGCGGGAGAGGGAAACCGCGCGGTGGTTCTCCCCGGCCCGCGCGGCGGCGGCCGAGGCGCGCAGGGTCAGGGTCACCGTGTCCAGGTCCCCGGGCCTGGCCCCGGCGTCCACGGACGACCACAGTTCGAGGGCGCCCTCCAGCTGCCGCAGCTCCTCGGCGGGCGCCCCGATGCCGTGCGCGTGGTCGGCGGCCTCGACGGACGCCGTCAGTGCGTCGGCGAGGTCGTGGCTCTCGCGCGAGTGGTGGGCGCGCTCGGCGCTCTCCCCCGCCCGGCCCCTGCGGGCCAGCAGCTTGGCGAACACCCCGTGCAGGCGCACCCGTTCGCCCGGCAGCAGATCCGCGTAGACGGCCTCCCGGGTGAGGGCGTGCCGGAACTCGTACGTCGATCCCCGCCCCGGCAGCAGCAGTTGCCGACCGACCGCCTCGCGCAGGGCCGACTCCAGCTCGTCGTCGGTGAGTTGTACGGCGTCCCGCAGCAGTTCGTGCTCGACCCTGCGGCCCGCGACCGCCGCCGTGCGCAGCACCTGCTGGGCGGCGACGGGCAGTTGCTCGATCCGGATCAGCAGGACGTCGGCCAGTCCGCTCGGCAGCACCGCGCCGGGCTCGTCCGCGGTCGCGGCCAGCAGTTCCTCCGCGTAGAACGCGTTGCCCTCGGCCCGCTCGACGATCCGGCCGACCGTGGTCTCGGGCAGTGGCTCGGCGCGCAGCGACCGCACCAGCCGCGCGACCTCCCGGTCCGGCATCGGCCGCAGCTCCAGCCGTTCCACGGCGGGCAGCCGCACGAGCTCGGCGAGCAGGGGGCGCAGTGGGTGGCGGCGGTGAAGGTCGTCGGCGCGGTACGAGGCGAAGACGGCGAGGCGGTGGGCCGGGGCGCCGGGGGTGGGCCGCTGGAGCACGGCCCGGCTGAGCAGGAAGCGCAGCAGGTCCCGTGAGGACTGGTCGGCCCAGTGCAGGTCCTCCAGCACGAGCAGGACGGGGGTCGTGCCGGCGAGGTCCGTCAGCAGCGCGGCGATGCCCTCGAAGAGCTGGAGCCGGTCCCCGCCGTCCGCGCCGCCGCCGAGGAGGCGGCCGGTCGCCGGGTGCGCCTGGAGGAGCGGCGCGAACCGTTCGTCCGCGGCCAGGGCGCCGAGGATCTCGGTGAACGGCAGATAGGGCAGACCGACGTCGCCGAGGTCCACGCAGTGCCCGGTGAGGACGACGGTGCCGTTGCGCGCCGCGTACGCCGCGGCCTCCGCCAGGGTCCGGCTCTTCCCGACCCCCGCGTCCCCCGCGACCAGCACGGCCCGGGGTTCGCCTCCGCCGGCGCGGTCCAGCACGTCCCGTAGGCGGGCCATCTCGGTGTCCCGCCCGACGAACGGCGCGTGCACGATGCTCTGAGCCACGCGGCCATCCTGGCATGCCGCCCGGCTGCGCCCCTTCGACCGTGGGGTGGATCGTCGAGTGCGGGTGCGTGGGGGCGTCTCGCGCAGTTCCCCGCGCCCCTGAAGAGCAGGGGCTGCGCCCCGTGCTTTCGCCCCTGAGTGGCCGCAGGCCCTCAAGGGGCGCGGGGAACTGCGCGAGAAGCCCCACCGGGCGGACGTCTGGGGTCAGAAGGGGCGCAGCCCCTTGGTGGGGGCACCTCCCGCTCGAGCGAAGCCGAGAGTGGGGGAGGGACGGGTAGGGGCGGCGGGGGCGCAAAAGGCGGGGCCCAGCCACCTCAGGTGACCAGGCCCCGCCTCGCGCGAAGCAGCGACCTCAGACCAGGTTGACCGACCGCGCCGACGTCGCCCCGATCTCCTCGGCCACCTCGGCGAGCACCGCCGGCGGAACCGTGTCGTCCACGGTCAGCACCGCCAGCGCCTCCCCACCGGCGGTGGACCGCGCGACCTGCATCCCGGCGATGTTGATACCGGCCTCACCGAAGACGCGCCCCACGGTGCCGACGACACCGGGACGGTCCACGTAGCTGAGGACGACCATGTGGTCGGCGAGGGCGAGGTCCACGTCGTACTCACCGACCGCGACGATCTTCTGGTGGTGCTTCGGCCCGGCCAGCGTGCCGGAGACCGACACCTCCTCGCCGCTGCCGAGCGTGCCGCGCACGGTGACGACATTGCGGTGGTCGGGCGACTCGGAGCTGGTGGTCAGCCGCACCTCGACGCCACGCTCCTGCGCGAACAGCGGGGCGTTGACGTACGACACCGTCTCGTCGACGACGTCCTCGAAGACACCCTTGAGCGCGGACAGCTCCAGCACCTTCACGTCGTGCTGGGTGATCTCGCCGTACACCTCGACGTCGAGGCGGACCGCGACCTCACCGGCCAGCGCGGTGAAGATCCGGCCGAGCCGCTCGGCGAGCGGCAGACCCGGCTTGACGTCCTCGGCGATGACACCGCCCTGGACGTTCACCGCGTCCGGGACCAGCTCACCGGCGAGGGCGAGGCGCACCGAACGGGCGACCGCGATGCCCGCCTTCTCCTGCGCCTCGTCGGTGGAGGCACCGAGGTGGGGGGTGCAGACGACCTCGTCCAGCTCGAACAGCGGCGAGTCGGTGCAGGGCTCCTTGGCGTACACGTCGAGGCCCGCGCCCGCGACCCGGCCCTCCTTGAGCGCCGAGTACAGCGCGGCCTCGTCGACGATCCCGCCGCGCGCGGCGTTGACGATGCGCACCGAGGGCTTCACCTTCTGCAGCGCCTCGGCACCGATCAGGCCGACCGTCTCGGGGGTCTTCGGCAGGTGGACGGTGATGAAGTCGGAGACCTCAAGCAGCTCGTCCAGCGACAGCACCTTGACGCCCATCTGCGCGGCGCGCGCGGGCTGCACGTAGGGGTCGTAGGCGACGACCTTCATGCCGAAGGCGGACATGCGCTGGGCCACCAGGGCACCGATGCGGCCGAGGCCGACGACGCCGAGGGTCTTCTCGGCCAGCTCCACGCCGGTGTACTTGCTGCGCTTCCACTCGCCGTTCTTCAGCGCCGTGTTCGCCTGCGGGATGTGGCGGGCGGTGGCGAGGAGCAGACCGCAAGCCAGCTCGGCGGCGGTCACGATGTTCGAGGTGGGGGCGTTGACGACCATCACGCCGGCCTTGGTGGCGGCGGAGACGTCCACGTTGTCCAGGCCGACGCCGGCACGCGCGACGACCTTCAGCTTCTTCGCGGCGGCGATCGCCTCGGCGTCGACCTTGGTGGCCGAGCGGATCAGGATCGCGTCGACATCGGCGATGGCCGGAAGCAGTTCGGCTCGGTCCGCTCCGTTGACGTTCCGGATCTCGAAGTCCGGGCCCAGCGCGTCGACGGTGGCGGGCGACAGCTCTTCAGCGATCAGTACGACTGGTTTCGAGCTCACGTGAGTCCTCACAAGTCCAATGCTGCGGACGGCCGTCCCGACGGCCGCAGGCGGTGGAGGGTGGTGTCCGCGTGGAAGACGCACGACGCTGTGGGCCCGACGCGTATGTAGTGCTGCAGTGTAGTGGCGTCGGGGGCATCGCCTCACGCCACCGCGGAAGGATCACCCGGACGTGAAACAAGGCCGGCCGTGGCACCGGGTGAACCCCGCCACGGCCGGCCTCACAGGATCAGGCCTCTTCGTCGTTGACCCACGACATGAGCTTGCGCAGCTCCTTGCCGGTGGTCTCCAGCAGGTGCTCGGAGTCCTGGGTCTTGTACTCGTTGTACTTCTTCAGACCGCCGTGGTACTCGTCCATCCACTGCCTCGCGAAGGTGCCGTCCTGGATCTCGGCGAGGACCTTCTTCATCTCGGCCTTGGTGGCGTCCGTGATGATCCGCGGGCCGGTGACGTAGTCGCCCCACTCGGCGGTCTCGGAGATCGACCAGCGCATCTTCTCCAGGCCGCCCTCGTACATGAGGTCGACGATCAGCTTCAGCTCGTGCAGGCACTCGAAGTACGCGATCTCCGGCTGGTAACCGGCCTCGGTCAGCGTCTCGAAGCCCGCCTTCACCAGCGCGGCCGTACCACCGCAGAGAACCGCCTGCTCACCGAAGAGGTCGGTCTCGGTCTCCTCGGTGAAGGTGGTCTTGATGACGCCGGCGCGGGTGCCGCCGATGCCCTTGGCGTACGAGAGCGCCAGCGCGAACGCGTTGCCCGTGGCGTCCTGCTCGACGGCGGCGATACACGGAACGCCGCGGCCCTCCTCGTACTGGCGGCGGACCAGGTGGCCCGGGCCCTTGGGGGCGACCATGCAGACGTCGACGCCGGCCGGAGGCTTGATGAAGCCGAAGCGGATGTTCAGGCCGTGGCCGAAGAACAGCGCGTCGCCGTCCTTGAGGTTGTCCTTGATGTGGTCCTCGTAGACCTGGGCCTGGATCGGGTCCGGGACGAGGATCATGATGACGTCGGCCTCGGCGGCGGCCTCCGACGGGGTCACCACGCGCAGGCCCTGCTCCTCGGCCTTCGCCTTGGACTTGGAGCCCTCGTGCAGACCGACGCGGATGTCCGCGCCCGAGTCGCGCAGGGACAGCGCGTGGGCGTGGCCCTGGCTGCCGTAGCCGATGACCGCGACCTTGCGGCCCTGGATGATGGACAGGTCGGCGTCAGCGTCGTAGAACAGCTCGGCCACTTTGGGTTCTCTCCTTGAGTGCAGGTGTTGCGTCCCACCGTATGACGGCGGGCGGAATGAAGGTCTGCGGGTCTCGGCATACGGGCGGCCGCGCGTCGTCGGCCGCCCGTCTCGTGCGTCAGGCCGATCGGTCCAGGGCGCGCAGCGAGCGGTCCGTGATCGAACGGGCACCGCGGCCGATGGCGATCGTGCCGGACTGGACCAGCTCCTTGATGCCGAACGGCTCCAGCATCTTGAGCATGGCGGTCAGCTTGTCGCTGGATCCGGTGGCCTCGATGGTGACGGCCTCCGGGGAGACGTCGACGGTCTTGGCGCGGAACAGCTGGACGATCTCGACGATCTGGGAGCGCGTCTCGTTGTCGGCGCGCACCTTCACCAGAACGAGTTCCCGCTGAACGGCGGAGCCCGGCTCCAGTTCGACGATCTTCAGGACGTTGACGAGCTTGTTGAGCTGCTTCGTCACCTGCTCCAGGGGCAGTTCCTCGACCACCGTCACCACGATGGTGATGCGGGAGATCTCGGGGTGTTCGGTGACACCGACCGCGAGCGAGTCGATGTTGAAGCCGCGGCGGGAGAACAGGGCGGCGATCCGGGCCAGGATGCCGGGGGTGTTCTCCACCAGGACGGAGAGCGTGTGCTTGGACATGGTCGGGTTCCTTTACCTACGGCTCTCAGTCGTCTTCGTTGTCGCCGAAGTCGGGGCGGACGTCCCGGGCGGCCATGATCGTGTCGTTGGAGGTGCCGGCGGCGACCATCGGCCACACCATCGCGTCCTCGTGCACGACGAAGTCGACGACGACCGGGCGGTCGTTGATCGAGTTCGCCTCCTCGATGACCTTGTCGAGGTCGTCCGGGGACTCGCAGCGGATGGCGTAGCAGCCCATGGCCTCCGACAGCTTGACGAAGTCGGGGACGCGGGTGCCGCGGGCGTTGGGGTTGACGTCGTCCGGCCCGCTGTGCAGCACGGTGTTGGAGTAGCGCTGGTTGTAGAACAGCGTCTGCCACTGGCGCACCATGCCGAGGGCGCCGTTGTTGATGATGGCGACCTTGATCGGGATGTTGTTCAGGGCGCAGGTGGTCAGTTCCTGGTTGGTCATCTGGAAGCAGCCGTCGCCGTCGACCGCCCAGACGGTCCGGTCCGGGGCGCCGGCCTTGGCACCCATGGCGGCCGGGACCGCGTACCCCATCGTTCCGGCGCCGCCGGAGTTCAGCCAGGTGGCGGGCTTCTCGTACTGGATGAAGTGGGCGGCCCACATCTGGTGCTGGCCGACGCCCGCCGTGAAGATCGTGCCCTCGGGCGCGAGCTGACCGATGCGCTCGATGACCGCCTGCGGGGAGAGCGAGCCGTCGGCGGGCTGGTCGTAGCCGAGCGGGTAGGTCTCGCGCCAGCGGTTGAGGTCCTTCCACCAAGCGCTGTAGTCGCCCTGTCCGCCCTCGCTGTGCTCCTTCTGCACCGCCTGGATGAGGTCGGCGATGACCTCGCGGGCGTCACCCACGATCGGCACGTCGGCCGCGCGGTTCTTGCCGATCTCCGCCGGGTCGATGTCCGCGTGGACGATCTTGGCGAACGGCGCGAAGCTGTCCAGCTTGCCGGTGACCCGGTCGTCGAAGCGGGCGCCGAGCGCGACGATCAGGTCGGCTTTCTGCAGGCCGGTGACGGCGGCCACCGAGCCGTGCATACCGGGCATGCCCAGGTGCTGCGGGTGGCTGTCGGGGAACGCGCCGAGCGCCATCAGGGTGGTGGTGACGGGGGCGCCGGTCAGCTCGGCCAGCACCTTCAACTCGGCCGTGGCCCGCGCCTTGATGACACCGCCGCCGACGTACAGCACGGGCCGCTTGGCGGCGGTGATCAGCTTGGCGGCCTCGCGGATCTGCTTGGCGTGCGGCTTGGTGACGGGCCGGTAGCCGGGCAGGTCCATGGCGGGCGGCCAGCTGAAGGTGGTCTTCGCCTGGAGGATGTCCTTGGGGATGTCGACCAGGACCGGACCGGGGCGGCCGGTGGAGGCGATGTGGAACGCCTGCGCGATGGCCTTGGGGATGTCCTCCGCCTTGGTGACAAGGAAGCTGTGCTTGGTGATCGGCATGGTGATGCCGACGATGTCCGCCTCCTGGAAGGCGTCCGTACCGATCGCCTTCGACACGACCTGTCCGGTGATCGCGACCAGCGGGACGGAGTCCATGTGCGCGTCCGCGATCGGGGTGACCAGGTTGGTGGCGCCCGGCCCGGACGTCGCCATGCACACCCCGACCTTGCCGGTGGCCTGCGCGTAACCGGTGGCCGCGTGGCCGGCGCCCTGCTCGTGGCGGACCAGCACGTGCCGCACCCGCTTGGAGTCCATCATCGGGTCGTACGCCGGCAGGATGGTGCCCCCGGGGATGCCGAATACGGTGTCGGCCCCGACCTCCTCAAGCGAGCGGATGAGGGACTGCGCACCCGTGACGTGCTCGACGGGGGTGGTCGGTCCTCCGGATCGGGGCCGCGGCTGCGGATGGTGGGCCCCGGTGGCCTGCTCGGTCATCGGCATTCTCTTCTCGATGCTGAGGGTGTTTTGCGAGGTTCGTGCGGTGTGCGGCTCGCGCCGACTGGTGCCCGTGCAACAAAAAACCCCTCCTTGCCACGAGGCAAGCGAGGGGAGCGCGTCGGGTACGGTCGCTGGGGATTCCGGATCGCCGTCCGGTGGGTCCCAGCTTCAGCCGACGCGCTTTCCAAGTACGAGGATTCGGGTGCGCATGGCACTGACCCTCTCCCTCGCGCGCACCACGTGTCAAGCGGGTGGGACGGGAGTCTCATTATGTGAGCGAAGGGCACTTCCGCCTCCGTAGACAGCGGGTACACCACTTGTGTACACCCCCGCGCCCCGCCATGCCCGCTCACCCCCGACACGTCCCTCGGACTCTCTCGCACCCCCCGCGAACGCCGGTTCGGCGGGTCCTCCGGGCACCGGGTAGTGCCCGAGGGAGAGGGCCCGGCGGAGCCGGTACTCGTCCAGCGGTCCGGAGAAGGCCGCGCCCTGGCCGTGGGTGCAGCCCATGGCACGCAGGACGACCACCTGCTCGGGCAGGTCCACGCCGTCGGCGACGGACTGGAGCCCCAGGTCGTCGGCGATGCGCAGCAGCCCCCGGGTGATCTTGTGCAGTCGGGTGGACTCCACGATGCCCTCGACGAGGCTCCGGTCCAGCTTCAGCACGTCGACCGGGAGCCGGCGCAGTGCCGTGATGGGCGCGTGGCCGCTGCCGAGGCCGTCCAGGGCGATCCGGACGCCGAGCCGCCGCAGATGGTGCAGGCGGCGCTCCAGCTCGTCGAGCGGGCCCTTGAGCTCGGTGTCGGAGAGCTCGACCACCAGGGAGCCGGAGGGCAGCCCGTGGCGGGTCAGGAGCGCCTCCACCGAGCCCGGGGGCAGCGAACGGTCCAGCAGGCGCCGGGCGCTCATCCGGACGGACACCGGGACGTTGAGGCCGTTGGTGAGGCGGTCGGCGGCCTGCTCGACGGCCTGCTCCAGCATCCAGCGGCCCAGTTCGGCGGTCTTGTCGCTGTCCTCGGAGACCCGCAGGAACTCGGCGGGCGTGAACAGCACCCCCTGGGACGAGCGCCAGCGGGCCGCCGTGGCGACCGACGAGATCCGGCCGGTCTCCAGCTCCACGACGGGCTGGTTCAGCAGCATGAACTCGCCGTCGTGCAGCGCGGCCCGCAGCCGGGTGGCCAGCTCGGCCTTGCGTACGACGTCCTGCTGCATCTGTGGCTTGTACAGCTCGACGCGGCCCTTGCCGGACGCCTTGGCCCGGTACATGGCGAGGTCGGCGTTGCGCAGCAGCTCGCCCGCGCCGAGGCCGGGCTCGGCGAAGGAGACCCCGATGGAGGCGGCCACCCGGACGTTGTTGCCGTCGATGGTGTACGGCTGCGAGAGGGCGACCCTGAGCCGGTCGGCGAGCTCCAGGATGTGCTGTTCCCGGGCGGCGCGGTCGCGGGACCCGTCACCGACGATCAGGGCCGCGAACTCGTCCCCGCCGAGGCGGGAGGCGGTGTCCCCCTGCCGGACGGCGTCCTGGAGTCTGCGGGCGGCCTGGACGAGCAGTTCGTCCCCGGCCTGGTGCCCGATGGTGTCGTTGACGGCCTTGAACCCGTCGAGGTCGATGAAGAGGACCGCGGTGTTGCGCAGGGCTACGCCCCGGTCGGAGGAGCGGCGGCCGGAGAGGGCCTGCTGGACACGCTTGGTGAACAGGGCGCGGTTGGGCAGGTCGGTGAGCGGGTCGTGCTCGGCGTTGTGCTGCAACTGGGCCTGCAGGCGCACTCTTTCGGTCACATCCCGGCTGTTGAAGATGAGGCCGCCGTGGTGGCGGTTGATCGTGGACTCCACGTTCAGCCAGCCTCCCCCGCTCACGGCCTCGCTCGACCGGGAGGTGCCCCCGCCGCCGGACTTGAACCGGCACTCGATACGGGTGGTGGGCTCCTCTGCGGGGTCCGCGGCGAGGAAGCGGCGCACCTCGTGGACGACGCAGCCGAGGTCCTCGGGGTGGATGATCGAGGCCAGCTCCTTGCCGACGAGATCCTCCGCGGGGCGTCCGTAGACCCCGGCGGCGGCCGGGCTGACGTAGCGCAGGATGCCGTTCGGCGCGGCGATCATGATGACGTCGCTGGAGCCCTGGACCAGGGAGCGGAAGTGGTTCTCCTTCTGGGCCAGTTCCTGGGTGAGCGTGATGTTGTCCAGAAGCATGATGCCCTGGCGGACGACGAGGGCGAGCACGACGGTGCAGGCGGTGATGAGCACCACGCGGTCGACGCTGCGGCCGTTGAGGACGTTGTAGAGGATGCCCAGGGTGCAGACGGCGGCGGCCAGGTAAGGAGTGAGCGCGGCCAGGGATCCGGCGATGGGGCGGTTGGCCGGATAGCGACTGTGACCTCCTCCCTGGAGGAGCACGTGGACGTGCCCTCCCTGAGCGCCGTCGTGCCGGTGGCCCGGCTGCGCCTCGTGCCGGTGTGCCGCGCGCACGTCGGGCCGCTGGCCGGGGATGTGCTCGTGCACCACGCGCCCGTGCCCGCCCTCGTCCGTCTGTCCACCGCGCCGGCCGGCCCAGGGGGCGTAGGCGAGGAGCAGGGAACCCGCGAACCAGCCGGCGTCGAGGAGCTGGCCGGACTGGTAGCTGGTGTGCAACAGGGGCGAGGTGAACAGGGCGTCGCACATCACGGTGAGCGCGAGGGCGCCGATCGCCGTGTTGACCGCGGAGCGGTGCATCGAGGACCGGCGGAAGTGCAGGGCGAGCACCATGCTGACCAGGGCGATGTCGAGCAGCGGGTAGGCCAGCGAGAGCGCGGTGTGCGCGGTGTTGGAGTCCTCCAGCTGCGCGTTCTGGGCGAGCGCGAGGCTCCAGGAGAGGGTGACCAGGGAACCGCCGATGAGCCAGGAGTCCAGGGCGAGGCAGACCCAGCCGGCCTTGGTCACCGGCCTCTTGGCCAGCACCAGCAGGCCGACGATGGCGGGTGGCGCGAAGCAGAGGAAGAACAGGTCCGCGTAGCTCGGCTCGGGCACGGGCCGCTCCAGGACGACCTCGTACCAGCCCCAGACGCCGTTACCCAGGGCCGCCATGGCGGAGGAGAGGGCGAACAGCAGCCAGGCGGGTCGAAAGCTGCTGCGGCGGGTGCGCGCGTAGCGGAAGCAGGAGACGGCCGCGGCCGCCGCGGCGGCGCTGAGCCCGAAGTCGCCCATGAAGAAGGCGACTTGCTCATTGCCCCAGCCGAACGCGGCACCGACGGCGTAGGCCGCGCAGAGCAGGGCGAGGACGAGCTGGGCCCGCAGGCTCGCGCCGCCACGGCGGGGCGATCGCCCGCCGGTCGACTGCGACCCGGACAGCGGCCTGGCGGCCCGGAGCGTGCGGTCCAGCGTGGAGGCGGTGGTCGGGCGGGGGCTCACGGGGTCTCCCCGGTGAGCGCCGCTCCCGTGTCCCGCCGGTCGCGCTGCGTCGGGTGCGTGTGCTTTCTGCGGCTGCTGTGCCTGCGGTACTGACCGTGACCGCCGCGGCCGCCGTGGCTCCCGTGCGGGTGCCTCCGCGTCGCAGCTCGCCAGGGCCGCCGTCGGCGGCTCCGCCGCGTCGGATCGTTCGCCCATAGGCCGTGCATCGCCCGTCGCCCCCCTCGCTGTCTCAAGTCCGTCCCCGGCGCCGAACGGTGCGCGGCGCAGCCCCTGTCGGGGACGATACACCAGTCTCGTCACTCAGGGACATAGTTCCTCTACGCTCAGTGACCACCTTCGGCAACACGAGCACGTTCCGCTTCCGAAGGAATGCGGAGGGTGCTCGAAGTGGATTACACGTCGTCCGTCTCGCCTGTCGTAAGGACCACGTTGCGCAGTGGCTCCCGGTTCACGAAACGCCCCAACTGGTCCACCAACAGCCTTTTGGCACGCGGCAGGAAGGCCGACGTGGGGCCACCGACGTGCGGGCTGATGAGCACCCCGGGCGCGCGCCAGAGCGGGTGCCCGGGCGGCAGCGGCTCGGGGTCGGTGACGTCGAGCGCCGCGGTGATCCTGCCGTTGTCCAGTTCCGCCAGCAGTGCCTTGGTGTCGACGACGCCTCCGCGGGCAACATTCACCAAGAGGGCCCCGTTCTTCATATGGGCCAGGAAATCGGCGTTGACCAGGCCTTTCGTCTGTTCCGTGAGAGGCGTGGACAGGATCACGACATCCGCCTGCGGCAGCAGGGAGGGCAGTTCGGTGAACGAATGCACCGGTCCGCGCGCCGTGGTGCGCTCAGAGCGCGCGACGCGCGCCACCCGCGCAACCTCGAAGGGTACGAGCCGTTCCTCGATGGCGGCGCCGATCGCGCCGTAACCGACGATCAGCACGGTCCTGTCGGCGAGCGCGGGGCGGAAGTCGCCCGTCCAGCGCTCCTGTTGCTGGGCCCTGACGAAGTCGGGGACGCCGCGCAGCGAGGCGAGGGTCAGAGTGAGCGCGAGTTCGGCCGTGCTGGCCTCGTGCACTCCGCGGGCGTTGCACAGCTGGACACCGGGAGCGACCACCGACAGCCGGGCGGTGATGTCGTCGACCCCCGCGGTGAGCGTCTGGACGACCCGCAGGCTCCGCATGGACGCCAGCGGGTTGCCCGCCACTCCCCGGCGCTTCATGTAGGGGACCACGTACAGGACGCAGTCGGCGGGGTCGCCCGGGTAGGGCTGCGTGCCGTCCTCGCCCCCGTCCCAGAAGAGGTAGTTGGGGCCCTGCGGGAGCCCTTCGATCTCGTCCGGCGGGATGGAGAGCCACACGTCGGCGGTCACGTCCGGGACCGGGTGGGCAGTCGCGTCAGCAGTCATGCTCCGGAGGCTATGTCAGGTACCCGCTACGGCAGAGGTTAGGTTGGGGGTTCGGGAGAGGGAGGGTCACGACCAGGTGGAGCGCAGGACGATCGGCGCGGCAACGCTCGAGGTGGGGGCCGTAGGACTCGGGTGCATGCCGATGAGCTGGGCGTACACCGGGTCACGGCAACGGGGCGACGAGTCGATGCGGACAGTGCACCGGGCCCTCGACCTCGGCACCACACTGCTGGACACGGCCGACATGTACGGCCCCTTCACCAATGAGCTGCTGGTGGGCCGGGTACTGAAGGAGCGCCGCGCGGAGGCCTTCGTCTCCACCAAGGTGGGCCTGCTGGTGGGCGAGCAGCACATCGTGGCCAACGGCCGTCCCGGCTATGTGAAGCGTGCCTGTGACGCCTCCCTGCGCCGGCTCCAGACCGATGTCATCGACCTCTACCAGCTTCATCGGGCGGACCCCGAGGTGCCCGTGGAGGAGACATGGGGTGCGATGGCGGAACTCGTACAGGCCGGGAAGGTGCGGGCGTTGGGCCTCTGCGCGGTGGGCGCGCGGGCGGGCCGGCGGCCGGGGGCGGGCGTGCACGACACCACGCTGCGCCAGCTCCAGCGGGTCCAGCAGGTCTTCCCGGTGAGCGCGGTGCAGGCGGAGTTGTCGGTCTGGTCGCGCGAGGCCCTGGACGCCCTCCTCCCCTGGTGCGTGGCCCGCGGCATCGGTTTTCTCGCCGCCATGCCTCTGGGGAACGGTTTCCTCACCGGCACCCTGACACCGGGCGGGGGCTTCGAGCCGGACGACCTCCGTGCCCGTCACCCCCGCTTCACCGCGGAGATGATGGCGGCCAACCAGCCCCTCGTCGTCGGCCTGCGCCGGGTCGCGGCCCGGCACGGGGCGGAGGTGACCCCGGCCCAGGTCGCCCTGGCCTGGATCCTGTCCCTCGGGCCCCATGTGGTCCCGGTGCCGGGCACGAAGCAGGCGCGGTGGGTGACGGAGAACGCGGCGGCCCACGCACTGCGGCTGACCCCGGAGGACCTGGCCGAGGTGGCGGGTCTTCCGCCCGCGCGGGGATCCTGGGACTGAGGCCCACCCCGGGCCTGGCATCGGCATCGGCATCGGCATCGGCATCGGCATCGGCATCGGCATCGGCATCGGCATCGGCATCGGCATCGGCATCGGTGAAAGATCCGCTGGTTCGGGCGGAGGTGGAACTTGTGGGGCACTCGCGGTGTAAGACAAGTAGAAGTTCCACGCCGAAGGGATCGTGATGGTGCAACGTCGAGTGGTGACGGCCGCGTTGGCCGCAGCCGTGCTCCTGGTGACGACCGGCTGCTCCTCCGAGGACGGAGAGAAGCCGGACGCGGCAGGCAGCTCACCCCCGAGCAGCAGCAGTGCCGGTTCGTCCCCACCCGACCGGGCGGCGGACGAGGCGCCCCCGGCGAAGGGCTCGGTGAAGGTCGTCCGCACCGTCGCCGAGGATCTCGACACCCCCTGGGGCCTCGCGCCCCTCCCCGAGGGCGGCCTCCTCGTCTCCTCCCGTGACGAGGCCACGATCAGCAGAATCGACGAGAAGACCGGCAAGCGGACCGAGCTCGGCGAGGTGCCCGGCGTCGCCCCGGCGGGCGAGGGCGGCCTCATGGGCATCGCCGTCTCCCCGGAGTACGCCTCCGACCACATGATCTACGCGTACTTCACCTCGGAGTCCGACAACCGCATCGTGCGGATGCTGTACGACCCCGAGAAGCCGGCCGGCGAACAGCTCGGCGCCCCCGACACCATCCTCCGCGGCATCCCCAAGGGCACCAACCACAACGGCGGCCGCCTCGCCTTCGGCCCCGACCGGATGCTGTACGCGAGCACGGGCGAACGGTACGAGGGCCCCCTGGCCCAGGACAAGAAGTCCCTCGGCGGCAAGATCCTCCGTATGACCCCGGAGGGACAGCCCGCTCCGGGCAACCCCTTCGACGACTCCGTCGTCTACTCCTACGGCCACCGCAACGTCCAGGGCCTCGCATGGGACTCCGAACAGCGCCTGTTCGCCTCGGAGTTCGGCCAGAACACCTGGGACGAGCTGAACCACATCCGCCCCGGAGGGAACTACGGCTGGCCGGAGGTGGAGGGTGAGGGCGGCGAGTCCGGCTATGTCGATCCGGTGGCCGTGTGGAGCACGGAGGAGGCCTCCCCGAGCGGGATCGCCATAGCGGAGGGTTCGGTCTGGATGGCGGGCCTGCGCGGCCAGCGGCTGTGGCGCATCCCCCTCGACGGCACCGAGACCGCCGCCGAGCCGCAGGCCTTCCTGGAGGGCGACCACGGCCGACTCCGCACCGTGGTCTCCGCCGGCGGTGACAGGCTCTGGCTGGTGACCAGCGAGACGGACGGCCGTGGTTCCCCGGAGGAGGGCGACGACAAGATCCTGGAGCTGGAGGTGACGTAGGCCTCCCCCTACTCCTCGGCTGCCGTGCCGGACTCGGCCTCCTTTTCCACGGGCTCGGGCGGGCGTACGACGACCTTCCCGGACGCGAGGTCTATCGGTCCGCGTCCCGGATCGTTGTCCCCGACGTCCTCGCGGGTCAGTGCCAGCCGGTTCTCCTCGTCACGGGTGTGCTTGCGGCCAGGTGCGAACAGTTCCTCGAAAGCGTTGAACACCGTGTTCCCTTCCCCAGGGCCACGAGGCGGCGGGCGGTCGGTCCCAGTCGAACAGCGGAGCCTCGGCGGTCCTCCCCACCATCATCGCGCTGCCAGCCGTTCTCCGGCCCCCGCCGGAGCCAGTCCGACACGATGGGCCACCGCCGCCGCCTCGCCCCTGCTGGAGACGCCGAGCTTGGCGAGGATGTTGGAGACGTGGACGCTCGCCGTCTTCGGGGAGATGAAGAGTTCCTCGGCTATCTGGCGGTTGGTGCGGCCGGCGGCCACCAGGCGGAGGACGTCGTCCTCCCGGTCGGTGAGGCCGAGCGCGGCCACGGGGTCGGCGGGGGTGAGAGCCGGCTCGGGGGCGCGGCTCAGGGCGAGGCGGGCCCGGCGGGCGAGGAGGGCGACCTCGTCGGCGAGGGGGCGGGCGCCGAGATGGTCGGCGACGGCGGCGGCCAGCCGCAGGAGTTCCGTCGCGCGGTCCCGGGCCTCGTCGTCGGTGCCGTCGGCCAGCAGGGCCTCGGCGAGGCGGTGCCGGACGCGGGCGAGGTCGTAGGGCCGCTCCAGGGGCTCGAAGGCGGTGACGACGTCGGACCAGACGTCGGGGGCCGTCGTGCCCTCGGCGCGCTGGAGTTCGGCTCGCACCCAGCACTCGTGGGCGAGCCAGATCGGTGAGTCGGTGGTGAGCTTCCTGACCGCGGTGAAGATCCGGTCGAGGACCTCGGCGCGGCCGGGCCCGGTGGCCGCCAGGGCGCGGGTGTCGGCCTCGGCGGTGGCGGCGGTGAGCAGCAGGGGCCAGGCGTAGCGCTGGGTGCCGACGGCGAAGCCGGTGTCGAGGACGCGGGTCAGTTCCGTGCGGGCGTCCATGAGTCGGCCCTCGGCGGCGGCGATGCCGAGGGCGAGGAAGGAGAGCGGCAGGTCGTTCTGGGGCATGGGGTTGTGGTGACCGTAATGGCCGCGGGCGGCGGCCAGTTGGCCGCGGGCCGCGGCGACGTCGCCGCGGGCGAGGGCGACGGAGGCGTGGATGAGGGTGCTGAGGCCTCGGGGCTTGTGGCTGGAGACGACGTTCTGGGCCTTCCGCACCGCTTCCAGGGCCTCGTCCCAGCGGCCCAGGGAGAGCAGGGACTCGGCGAGGTTGCCCCAGACCCAGGCCTCGGACTCCAGCAGGCCGCGGCGTCGGGTGACGTCGATGCCTTCCTTCAGCAGGCGCACGGCTTCCTGAGAGCGTCCGATGCCCTCCAGGCAGGACGGAATGTTCACATAGGAGCGGCCGACGACGGCGGCGGGGCCGCGTTCGAGGGCCCGGCGGCGGACCTCCTCCATCACCTCGATGCCCGTCTCGACGTCACCGGCGTCGACCATCAGGCCGCCGAGGGTGAGGCGGGCGTTGAGCTCGATGTCCTCGGCGCCCACCATGCGGGCGTAGTCGACGGCGCGCTGGGCGTCGGAGAGGGCGTCGGGGCCGGGGGCGTGCAGCATGGACCAGCCGGCCACCCGGGAGAGCACCTCGGCGTGCACCTCGGAGGGCGGCAGTCCGCGGACGAGTTCCTGGGCGGTGGCGAGTTCCTTCCAGCCGTCGCCCCGGGCGAGACCCTCGGTCAGCATGGAGCGCTGGACCCAGAACCAGGCGGTGCGCAGCGGGTCGCCCCCGTCCGCGAGCAGGTCCAGTGCGCGCCGGGTGATCCGCATGGCCCGTTCCCGCTCTCCGCACAGCCGTCCGGCGACCGCGGCCTCGGCCATGAGGTCGAGGTAGTGCAGCGGGGTGGTGGCGGGGTCGCAGCCGCAGGGCGGGTAGACCTCGGTGTAGTCGACGGGGCGGAGGGAGGCTCGTACGGGTTCGGGGGCGGTGTCCCACAGCTCCATCGCCCGCTCCAGGAGGCGTAGTTGCTCGGCGTGGGCGTGCCGGGAGCGGGCCTCGGCGGAGGCGTCGAGGACGGCGGGCAGGGCCTTGGCGGCGTCGTGGGCGTGGTACCAGTAGCTGGCCAGGCGGGTGGCACGGCCGTCGGTGGGGACGAGGGCCGGGTCGGCCTCCAGGGCCTCGGCGTAGCGGCGGTTGAGGCGGGAGCGTTCGCCGGGCAGCAGGTCGTCGCTGACGGCCTCGCGGACCAGGGAGTGGCGGAAGCGGTAGCCGTCGCCGCCGGGGGCGGCGAGCAGGATGTTGGCGCCGACGGCAGCGCGCAGGGCCTCGATGAGGTCGTCCTCGGGGAGCCCGGCGACGGCGGCGAGCAGGGCGTACTCCACGGTGGAACCGCCCTCGGCGACGATGCGGGCGATCCGCTGGGCGTCCTCGGGGAGCCGTTCGACGCGGACGAGGAGCAGGTCGCGCAGGGAGTCGGTGAGGCCGGGGCAGCCGCCGTCGTGGACGGCGACGGCGAGTTCCTCGACGAAGAAGGCGTTGCCGTCGGAGCGGTCGAAGATCTCGTCCACGCGCTCCGGTTCGGGTTCGGTGGCGAGGATGCCGGCGAGTTGGTGGCCGACCTCGGCGCGGTTGAAGCGGCGCAGTTCGACGCGACGGACGGTGCGCAGGCGGTCGAGTTCGGCGAGGAGGGGGCGCAGCGGGTGGCGGCGGTGGATGTCGTCGGATCGGTAGGTGGCGAGGACGACGAGGCGGCCGGTGCGCAGCGTGCGCAGGAGGTAGGAGAGGAGGTGGCGGGTGGAGGCGTCGGCCCAGTGCAGGTCCTCCAGGACGAGGACGATCGTGCGGTCGGCGGCGAGGCGTTCCAGCAGGCGGGCGGTGAGTTCGAAGAGGCGCGCGGTGCCCTCCTCGTCGTGCCGTGCGCGCGGGGTCTCGCCCAACTCGGGCAGCAGCCGGGCCAGTTCCTGTTCCTGGCCGGCGGCCGCGGTGGCCAGTTCGTCGGGCAGGCTGCGGCGCAGGGCGCGCAGCGCGGTGGAGAAGGGTGCGTAGGGCAGGCCGTCGGCACCGATCTCCACGCAGCCGCCGAGGGCGACGACCGCGCCCCCGCGCGCGGCCTCCCCGGTGAACTCCTCGACCAGGCGGGTCTTGCCGACCCCGGCCTCCCCGCCGAGCAGCAGTGCCTGCGGGCCGCCGCCCCCGCCGCCCCCGATTTCCCCGTCTCCCCCGTTCCCCGCCGCGTTCGCGGCGCCTCCATCGGCGCGGGTCAATGCCTCGCGCAACACCTTCAGTTCGTCGGTACGCCCCACGAACACCGGACTGACGGACCTGGTCTCCACAGCGCCGAGCATCGCACGGCCCTCGGACACTCGGGCACCGAATATTCCCGCAGCAGAGCCCGGGGCGTCCGGTTGTGGGGCGGCCGTGGGTGGTGCGGGGTCGCTCGCGCGGTTCCCCGCACCCCTCGGCGGCATGGGCTCACGCCCCATGTCCCCCACGCCCCGCGTTCACGCGGCGCGGAGGAAGCGGAGCCTGCGTGGGCGTTCAGCGTGCCCTCCGTGTTCCGTGTCCCGTTCCTCGCGGCGGGCGCGGCGGGCCTCGCGGACCCGGCGGTACTGCTCGGCCTCGCGGATCAGCTCGGCGGAACGGATCTGCTGGAGCTCGTACTCGAACATCTCTTACCCCTCGTGAAGCGTCGGTCTCGGCTCGCTTGCCGCGATGACTCAACCTTCGTCCGTGAGGGGGGTGCGTCACATCGGGAGAGTTCCGCATCTTGCACGCGGGAGGGGCCTTAGGCCCGCCGTAGGTATGCCTACGGCGGGCCTAAGGCCCCTCAGAAGCAGCCGCTCCGCCCGGCCCGGGCGGGCGCGTCAGGTCTTCGGCAGTGCGAGCAGGATGTCGGAGTACTTCAGGGCGGCCAGCACCAGCCCGATGAAGCCGACCGAGACACCGGCCCAGGCGACCGACTTGATCCACGGTGCCTGTACCTGGTCGGGGTCGCCGAACGCGGGACGCACCAGCACGGCCACGCCGACGATCAGGCCGACCAGCGCGAAGATGCCGCCCCACAGGGCGGAGGCCTGCCAGGCGTCGCCGTAGACGGCCTGGAGCTGGGTGGCGACGGTCGCGTTCGTCGCGGCCTGCATCTCCAGCTGCCCGGTGATCTCCTCACGCGCGGAGGCGACGGTGCCGACCCAGCCGCCCGTCAGGGAGACGAGGCCCAGCACCACCGACACGATGCCGGCGGCACCCTGACCGACGCCCGGCGTCGCCTTCGCGGTGGCCGGCGGGAACTCCTCGTCGAACTCTGCGGCCTCGCCGGAGGCGTCGGAGGCGTCGGAGCCGTCGGTCTCGACCGAGTCGTCGGCCCGCGTCACGGTCTCCTCCCGGGCCGCGTCCTCCTTGGTGACATCCGTGCCCTTCACCGACTCGTCGTCGTTCCTGGCCTCGGCGCCCGTGTCGGCCCCGGTCTCGTCAGCTGTCTTGGTTCCCATACCTCGCACCGTACGAATGTTGTCTGAGAGGTTTCTTAACGCTCGCTGTGACTGTCGCGGGCGCGTTCCGCACGCCATTCGGGCGCCAGGACGGACCATATCTCCAAGTCGTGCCGGACACCCCGGTGGGGATACCTCTCCCGCTGCACACCGTCCCTGACCATGCCGAGCCGCCGTGCCACGTTCAGGCTCGCCGTGTTGCCGGAGGCCGCGATCCATTCGACGCGGTGGATGTCCCGGACGTCCACGGCCCAGTCGATGAGGATCCGCATCGCGCGGGTGACCAGTCCCCGTCCGGTGCCGGCGGGCTCCAGCCAGCAGCCGACCTCGCAGTTGGCGTTCTCCGCGTCGAAGTTGAGGAAGAGGACCCCGCCGACGAGCTTGCCGTCCAGCCAGATCCCGTGCAGGGAGCCGGTGTCGGCGGCGCGCATGTCGGCGTACCGCTGGAGGACGGCACGCGCGCCCTCGACGTCCGTGGCGGTCTGCCCGAAGGGGACGTACTGGTTGATGAAGTCCCGTCCCCGCTCCAGGTGGGCGAGGAACTCCTCGGCGTGCCAGGGCTCCAGGAGCCGCAGTTGCGCTCCGTCGTCACCCAGGGATATCGCGTACATCCTTCGGCCGCTCCTTCTCCACGTCTTCCACCACGACGTCCGCGAGCCTCTCATGGGCGGCGCGGGTCTCGGGCGGTTCGATGCTGATGCGGGGCATGCGGCGGCCGAGCCAGCGCGGCAGCCACCAGTTGGCGCCGCCGAGCAGGTGCATGAGGGCGGGGACGAGGAGCGTCCGCAGGACGAAGGCGTCCAGGGCGACGGCGGCGGCGAGCGCGATGCCGAACATGGCGATCACACGGTCGCCGCTGAGCACGAAGGCGAGGAAGACGGAGATCATGATGACCGCCGCGGAGTTGATGACCCGGCTGGTCTCGGCGAGGCCGACCCGGACCGCGCGCCGGTTGTCGCCGGTCTCCAGCCACTCCTCGTACATCCGGCTGACCAGGAAGACCTGGTAGTCCATGGAGAGGCCGAAGAGGACCGAGACCATGATCACGGGGAGGAAGGGTTCGATGGGCCCGGCCCGGCCGAGGCCGAGCAGCTCGCTCCCCCAGCCCCACTGGAAGATCGCAACGACCACGCCGAACGCGGCGGCGACGGCGGCCACGTTCATCGCGGCGGCCTTGAGCGGTATCCCGATGGACCGGAAGGCGAGCAGGAGCAGCAGACAGCCGAGGCCGATGACGACGCCGACGAACAGCGGGAGCTTGCCGACGATGACGTCCGCGAAGTCGTCGTATCCGGCGGTCATCCCGCCGACGTGCACATCGAGGGAGGTGCCGGTCTCGGCACGCGGCAGCACCTCGTCGCGCAGTCGTCCGACCAGCTCGCTGGTCTTGGCGGACTGCGGGGAGGAGTCGGGTACGACGGTGAGGTACGCGGTGTCGCCGTCGGCGCTGAAGGTCACCGGGGTCACCGCCGAGACGCCCTCGGTGGCCCTGAGCGTGGTGTCGAGGTTGTCGAGGGCGAGTTTGTCGGCGGCGCCGTCGACCTCGGTGACCAGGGTCAGGGGGCCGTTCACACCGGGCCCGAAGCCCTCCGCGAGGAGGTCGTAGGCCTGGCGGGTGGTCGTCGCCTTCGGGTCGTTGCCCTGGTCGGAGGTGCCGAGGCGCAGTCCGAGGGTGGGCAGGGCCAGCAGGGTCATGACGACGAGGGCGATGGCGCCGAGCTTCTTGGGGTGCCGTTCGACGAAGGCGGACCAGCGGGCGGCGAAGCCCGTGGGCAGCTCGGGCTCGGGGCCGTGCTCGGCAAGGCGGCGGCGTTCGCGGCGGCTCAGTGCCCGCATGCCGATGAACGACAGCAGGGCCGGCAGCAGCGTCACGGAGGCGGCGACGGTGAGGACCACGGTGAGGGAGGCGGCGATCGCGACACCGTTGAGGAAGCCGAGCCGCAGGATCAGCATCCCGAGCAGGGCTATGCAGACCGTGGCGCCGGCGAAGACCACGGCCCGTCCGGTGGTCGCGACGGCGCTGCGCGCGGCCTCCTCGACGGACAGGCCCCGCTTCAGCCCTCGGCGGTGCCGGGTCACGATGAACAGCGCGTAGTCGATGCCGACGCCGAGGCCGATGAGGGTGCCCAGCATGGGCGCGAAGTCGGCGACCGTCATCGCGTGCCCGAGCAGGGTGATCCCCGCGTAGGCGGTGCCCACGCTGACCAGAGCGGTCGCGATCGGCAGCAGACTGGCGGCGAGCGAACCGAACGCCAGGAGGAGGACGACGACGGCGACGAGGACACCGACGATCTCCGCGAGGTGACCGCCGGAGGACTCGGTGAGCCCGATCGACGTGCCGCCCAGCTCCACCTGGAGCCCGTCGCTCTCGGCGGACTTCGCCGTGTCGACGACGGCCTCGGCCTGCGCCTTGTCCACGTCCTCGGCCGGCTGATCGAAGGTGACCGTGGCGTACGCCGTACGGCCGTCCTCGCTGATCCGGCCGCCGTCGGCGCCGTCGTAGGGGTCGGTCACGGCGGCGACGCCGGGCAGCTCGGCGATCTCGTCGAGGGTGCGGATCATCGTCTGCTCGACGGCTGCGGCCCGCACGCTCCCGGCCCCCTCGCTCGTGTGCCAGACGACGGTGGCGCTGTCCCCGCTGACGCCCGGGAAGCCCTCGTTCAGCAGCTCGGTGGCGCGGCTGGACTCGGTTCCGGGGGTCTTGTAGTCGTTCGAGTACGCCGCTCCCGCAACGGCGGCGCCGGCGGCCGTGCCGGCGAAGGCGAGAAGCCACAGTAGGACGGCGACAAGACGGTGCCGGACACACCAGCGCGCGAGGGCTGCCACGGATCGTGCTCCTGAGGGGGGGGAGGAGGCCTGAGTGATTCCCGGCAACTGTTGCACCACAATGTGATCGTTTGGCCCCTTTGAGGGTCTCCTCACATGGGATGGGAGACACCTCACAGGACAAACGGCGGCACTCTGTCGCCCCGCGTCACCGCAGTGACACGCCTGAGGGCGGCCCATCGCCGTGATGTGCCGCCCTCAGGGATACGCAGTGACCCGCTGTCGCGTTCAGCCCGCGCTGACGCCCAGTTTCTCCAGGATCAGTTCCTTGACGCGAGCCGCGTCCGCCTGGCCGCGCGTGGCCTTCATGACCGCGCCGACCAGGGCACCGGCCGCGGCCACCTTGCCGCCGCGGATCTTGTCCGCGATGGCAGGGTTGCCCGCGATGGCCTCCTCGACCGCCGTCGTCAGGGCGCCCTCGTCGGAGACGACCTTCAGACCGCGCTTGTCGACGACCTCGTCCGGGGTGCCTTCGCCCGCGAGGACGCCCTCGATGACCTGCCGGGCGAGCTTGTCGTTCAGGTCGCCCTTCGTGACCAGCTCGGTGACGCGGGCGACCTGCTGCGGCGTGATGGCCAGCTCGTCCAGCGCCTTGCCCGACTCGTTCGCGCTGCGGGCCAGTTCGCCCATCCACCACTTGCGGGCGGAGGCGGCGTCCGCCCCGGCCTCGATGGTGGCGACGATCGGCTCCAGCGCACCGGCATTGAGAATGGCCTGCATGTCGGTGCCGCTGATGCCCCACTCCTCACGGAGCCGGTTGCGGCGGACCAGCGGCAGCTCGGGCAGCGCGGCCCGCAGCTCCTCGACCCACTCACGCGAGGGGGCCACCGGTACGAGGTCCGGCTCGGGGAAGTACCGGTAGTCCTCGGCCTCCTCCTTCACACGGCCCGAGGTCGTGGACCCCGTGTCCTCGTGGAAGTGCCGGGTCTCCTGGATGATCGTCCCGCCGGACGACAGCACGGCCGCGTGCCGCTGGATCTCGAAGCGGGCGGCGCGCTCGACGGACCGCAGCGAGTTGACGTTCTTCGTCTCCGAACGCGTACCGAACTTCTCGGTGCCGTGCGGGCGCAGCGACAGGTTCACGTCGCAGCGCATCTGGCCCATCTCCATCCGGGCCTCGGAGACGCCGAGCGCCTTGATGACCTCGCGCAGCTCACGGACGTACGCCTTGGCGACCTCGGGAGCGCGCTCGCCCGCACCCTCGATCGGCTTCGTGACGATCTCGATGAGCGGGATGCCCGCGCGGTTGTAGTCGAGGAGCGAGTGCGAGGCGCCGTGGATGCGGCCGGTGGCACCGCCGACGTGCGTCGACTTGCCGGTGTCCTCCTCCATGTGTGCGCGCTCGATCTCCACACGGAAGGTCTCCCCGTCCTCCAGCTGCACGTCGAGGTAGCCGTTGAAGGCGATCGGCTCGTCGTACTGGGAGGTCTGGAAGTTCTTCGGCATGTCCGGATAGAAGTAGTTCTTCCGGGCGAAGCGGCACCACTCGGCGATCTCGCAGTTCAGCGCGAGGCCGATCTTGATCGCCGACTCGACGCCGATCGCGTTGACGACCGGGAGCGCGCCGGGCAGGCCGAGGCAGGTGGGGCAGGTCTGCGTGTTGGCATCCTGACCGAGTTCGGTCGAACAGCCGCAGAACATCTTCGTCTTGGTGCCGAGTTCGACATGGACCTCGAGGCCCATGACGGGGTCGTACGACGCCAGCGCGTCCTCGTACGACACCAGGTCGGTCGTGGTGGTCACGGTCTTACTTCCCTCTCAGCCCAGCAGGACGTCGTCGTCGCCCAGCCGCTTCAGTTCGCGGTAGAGGACGGCGAGGCCGGTGACGATGCCGATGGCGGCCACGGACGCGTCGATCAGCCGCAGCGTGTCCTGCTCGGCGCGAGCCTTCTTGATCCGCTTGGCGATACCCCACGCGCCGAAGGCGGTGGTGGCGATGGACACGTACGTACCGGACTTGGACTTCTGGAAGTCCTTGGCCTTGGACAGTGTCTTGCTCACAGCGACGGAGCCTCCTCGAGAAGCGGGTGCCCCCACTTTTCCACGAAGGCGGCCTCGACGGCGGCGCCGACCTTGTAAAGGCGGTCGTCCTTGAGGGCCGGGGCGATGATCTGCAGTCCGACCGGCAGCCCGTCCTCCGGCGCGAGGCCGCAGGGCAGGGACATCGCGGCGTTGCCCGCGAGGTTGGTCGGGATGGTGCAGAGGTCCGCCAGGTACATCGCCATGGGGTCGTCGGCGCGCTCGCCGATCGGGAAGGCGGTGGTCGGCGTGGTCGGCGACACGATGACGTCGACCTTCTCGAACGACTTCTCGAAGTCCCGGGTGATGAGCGTACGGACCTTCTGGGCGCTGCCGTAGTACGCGTCGTAGTAGCCGGAGCTGAGCGCGTACGTGCCGAGCATGATGCGGCGCTTCACCTCGGGGCCGAAGCCGGCCTCACGGGTGAGGGAGGTGACCGCCTCGGCGGAGTTGGTGCCGTCGTCACCGGTCCGCAGGCCGTAGCGCAATCCGTCGAAGCGGGCGAGGTTGCTCGAACACTCGCTCGGTGCGATCAGGTAGTACGCGGCCAGCGCCAGGTCGAACGACGGGCAGTCCAGCTCGACGATCTCGGCGCCCAGCTCCTTCAGCAGCGCGACGGACTCGTCGAACCGCTGCACCACACCGGCCTGGTAGCCCTCGCCGCGGAACTGCTTGACGACGCCGACGCGCATCCCGGCGACGCTGCCGTTGCGGGCGGCCTCGACGACCGGCGGGACCGGGGCGTCGATGGAGGTGGAGTCCAGCGGGTCGTGGCCGGCGATCACCTCGTGCAGCAGCGCCGCGTCCAGGACCGTACGGGCGCAGGGCCCGCCCTGGTCGAGGGAGGAGGAGAACGCCACCATGCCGTAGCGGGAGACCGCGCCGTACGTCGGCTTGACGCCGACGGTGCCGGTGACGGCGGCCGGCTGGCGGATGGAACCGCCGGTGTCGGTGCCGATGGCGAGGGGCGCCTGGTAGGAGGCGAGCGAGGCGGAGGAACCGCCGCCGGAGCCGCCCGGGATACGGGTGAGGTCCCAGGGGTTGCCGGTCGGCCCGTAGGCGCTGTTCTCGGTGGAGGACCCCATGGCGAACTCGTCCATGTTGGTCTTGCCGAGGATGACGACGTCCGCGTCCTTCAGCCGCTTGGTGAGGGTGGCGTCGTACGGCGGGATCCAGCCCTCAAGGATCTTCGAACCCACGGTGGTGGGAACCCCGACCGTGGTGAAGATGTCCTTGAGCGCGAGCGGGACACCGGCGAGCGGCCCGAGCTTCTCGCCCCTGGCCTTCTTCTCGTCGACGGCGCGGGCCTGGGCGAGGGCGCCCTCGCGGTCGACGTGCAGGAAGGCGTGCACCTTCTCGTCGACGGCCTCGATCCGGGCCAGGTGGGCCTCGGTGACCTGGACGGCGGTCAGCTCGCCGGAGGCGATCTTCGCGGCGATCTCCGCCGCGGTGAGCTTGATGATGCTGTCGGTCATGACGTGATCAGTCCTCCCCCAGGATCTGCGGCACCTTGAAACGCTGCTGCTCCTGGGCCGGGGCGGCGGACAGCGCCTGCTCGGGGGTGAGCGACGGACGGACCTCGTCCGCGCGCATGACGTTCGTCAGCGGCAGCGGGTGCGAGGTCGGCGGTACATCTTGGTCGGCGACCTCGCTGACGCGGGCGACCGCGCCGATGATGTCGTCCAGCTGGCCCGCGAAGTGTTCGAGTTCTTCGGGCTTCAGCTCCAGACGCGCCAGCCGTGCGAGGTGGGCGACCTCCTCGCGCGTGATGCCAGGCATGCAGCGATCCTCTGGGGTGAGTGTGTGTGGTTTGGCGCCAATCCTATGGGGCGCGGGGCGCTGGCCGCGCCGCTGGGCCGGGCGCCCAGTAGCTCGGGGTGCACTGTAATCGGGCGACCTCGGCCGCGTGGGGCTTCTCGCGCAGTTCCCCGCGCCCCTGAAAGACCATGCCCCGGCAGCTTGAAAGGCGGGGGGCTCCGGGACTGGAGGGTGGCACGGCTGCGGGACTGGCAGGCGAAGGGACTACGGGACAGGAAGGCGACAGAGCCGCGGCATGAAAGGCGACGACAAGGCTGAGGACCTGGAAGACGGCGGCGCTACGGGACAGGAAGGCGAAGGGACTACGGGACAGGAAGGCGAAGGGACTACGGGACAGGAAGGCGACAGAGCCGCGGCATGAAAGGCGACGACAGGGCTGAGGGCCTGGAAGACGGCGGGGCTACGGGACTGGAAAGCCACGAGGCCGCGGGACTGAAAGGCGACAGGGCTGTGGCATGAAAAGCATGGGGCGCAGCCCCTGCTTTTCAGGGGCGCGGGGAACTGCGCGAGAAGCCCCACCGGACCCGCACCCGCCAAACACGCGAACCCCCGAGCTATCAGGCGCGCTCTTCCTCAGCCGCACCCGCCAACCCACCCGAACCCCCGAGCCATCAGGCGCCCCCCCGGCTATTCCTCGGCCGTAGCGGCCGGCAACGCCGCCGCCGGCCGCTGCCACCCCCGAGACCCCCGCGCCCGCAGCCACGCCGTGGCCTCCTCCGGCGGCATCGCGGCAGCGACGAGCCACCCCTGCACCGCGTCGCACCCGAGGTCCCGCAACCGCTCCCACGTCTCGTCGTCCTCGACGCCCTCCGCCACGACGAGCAGGCCCAGCGAGTGCGCGAGATCGACCGTGCAGCGCACGATCTCCGCGTCCTCGTTGTCGATGGCCAGCCGCGCCACGAACGACCGGTCGATCTTCAGCTCGCTCACCGGCAGCCGCCGCAGGTGCACCAGCGACGAGTACCCGGTCCCGAAGTCGTCGAGCGACATCTTCACCCCGTGCCCGGTCAGCCCGGCCAGCGTGTCCGCGGCCCGCTGCGGGTCCTCCAGGAGCACGTGTTCCGTTATCTCCAGCTGAAGCGCCCCGGCCGGCACCCCGTGCCGGGCGAGGCGCGCGGCCACCGCCCCCGCGAACCCGGGGGTGTGGACGTCACGCGGGGACACGTTCACGGCGACAGGCACGTGGAGCCCCTGCGCCCGCCACCTCGCCACCTGCGCGAGGGCCGTCTCCAGGACGTACTCCGTCAGATGCGGCATCAGCCCGGACGACTCGGCGATCGCTATGAACTCGTCCGGCGGTACCTTCCCCCGCTCGGGATGCACCCACCGCACCAGCGCCTCCAGACCGGCGACCTGCCCGTCGAAGCGGACCTTGGGCTGGTAGTGCAGCTCGACCTCGTGCGCGTCCAGCGCACGCCGCAGGTCGCCGAGCAGACCGAGCCGGTCCGGGGTGTTGGAGTCCCGCTTGGACTCGTAGACCTCGACACCCGTACGGTCCCGCTTCGCCTGGTACATCGCCACGTCCGCCCGCCGCAGCAGCCCCTCCGCGTCGAGCGCGTGGTCGGGAAAGACGGCGAGCCCGGCGCTGGCCTCCAGGACGAGCGTGAGCCCGTCGAGGTCGAGCGGTGAGCCGAGCGCGGCGACGAGGTTGCGGGCGACGCGCGACGCGGACGTGGTGGAGTCGGCGACGGGCAGCAGGACGGCGAACTCGTCGCCGCCGAGTCGCGCGGCCTCCGCTCCGCGGGGCAGGGCGACCCGCAGCCGGTCGGCTATCTGCAACAGCAGCCGGTCACCCGCGAGGTGCCCGAGCGTGTCGTTGACGGACCGGAAACGGTCGAGGTCGATCAGCATCAGTGCCGATCTCGCCCCGATGCGTTCGGCGTCGTCCAGGGCGGTCCAGGTGCGTTCCAGCAGCCACTGACGGTTCGGCAGTCCGGTGAGCGGGTCGCGCAGCTGTTCCTCGGCCCGGGCGCGGGCGATCCACAGGGTGGAGTCGAGCGCGATGAGGGGGATGGCGAAGAGCGGCAGCAGCAGCGGCTGGGCGAGGGCGACGACACAGATCAGCGGGGCGATGCCGAGCAGCGCGACGGCGACGAGACCCTGTCTGACCAGGGCCGTGCGCGCGACGGTGGGCAGACCGCCGCGCGGTGCGGCCAGGTACCAGAGCAGGACGCGGCTGACCACGAGATAGGCGATCGCGACCAGGGCCACCTGGGGCGCCGAGTAGAGGTTCCAGCTGTCCGGGTCCCAGGGGCGTTCCACCGAGGGGACCCGGCCGAAGACCCGCAGGACGAGCGCGGCGGCGCCGATGCCGAGGATGTCGACCGCGCCGTGCAGCACGCCCTGGCGCCAGCGCCCCCGGCGGGCGACGCCGACGAGCACGACGACCGTGAGGCTGACCATGCCGGCGGCCACCCAGCCGTAGAGCAGCAGGACGGCGAGAGTGAGGGCGGCTCCGGAGCCGGTGCCGCCCCACCAGCGGGCGCGGCCCATGGCGACGAGGTGGCCGACGATGATGCCGGTGAGCAGGGCGAGGGACCAGCCGACCGCTCCGGCCGGGAAGAGGGCGTGCTGCCCCGCGAACGCCCGGTAGAACCCGGCGCCCAGGATGGCGCCGGCCAGGCCCACGATCACGGCGGGCAGTGCGGGCCAGGACAGGTGCCGGTCGGCTTCGTGGCCCGGTAGCTCGTGGCCGCGGCTCTCGCCGAGCGAGCCGGTGAGGGCGGGCGCCCGGCCCGCGTCGACCGCGGTGCCGGAGGTGAGCTGTGCCGGGCCCGGTACGAGCGGGCCGCGTGCGCTCGCTCCCGCACGGCCCGGCGGCCAGGTGACCCCGGTCCTGGGCTCCGTCCCCGTCGCCCGGCCGGGTCCCCGCTCCCGGCTCCCAAGATCCGGGCTCATGGGTCCCCGGCTGCCCGGCTCCCGAGGTCCGGACTCGCGACCTCCCCCGAACGGGCGTTCTCCCATGAGCAGGGAGCGGCCCCGTCGCCAGGCCCCGGAGACCCGGCGCAGGCGCAGCCGCGAGTCCGGGGCGACGCTCTCGGTCGGTTCCATTCCCGTCCCTCTCACAGCCGGCGGTGCCCACGCCACGCGGCCCGTTGCTCCCGGACTACCCGGGGCGACACCGCGTCCGAGAACCCGCCACGCGTCCGGGCACGGCAGGCGCACATCTCAACAGTAGGCCGCACAAGGCTTCCACGGGCAGCGGTCGGTGTCGGTTGCCCGAATGCGACCGGCCACCCGTATGCATCTGGTATGCGCCGAACGGGTGGCCTTCAACCCCTACTCCTCGCTCGGGAGCGCGACTTCCGCGGCCGCGTCCGGTCCCTGTTCGAGCAGGACGGCGAATCCGTCCTCGTTCAGGACGGGCACCTTGAGCTGCATCGCCTTGTCGAACTTGGAACCCGGGTTCTCACCGACCACGACGAAGGAGGTCTTCTTCGACACCGAGCCGGTCACCTTGGCGCCCCGGCTCTGCAGCGCCTCCTTGGCCCCGTCGCGCGTGTGGTGTTCGAGTGTGCCGGTCACGACGACCGTCAGCCCTTCGAGGGGCCTGGGACCTTCGTCCTCGCCGGCGCCCTTGTCCTCCAAAGGGACTCCGGCCGCCTTCCACTTACGGATGATTTCCCGGTGCCACTCCTCGGCGAACCACTCCTTGAGCGCCGTGGCGACGATGGCGCCGACCCCGTCGACCGCGGTGAGTTCCTCCTCCGTGGCCTGCTCGATCCGCTCGATCGAACGGAATTCACGGGCCAGGGCCTGGGCGGCGACCGGTCCGACGTGGCGGATGGAGAGCCCGTTGAGGAAGCGGGCGAGCGGACGGCTCTTGGCCTCCTCGATCTTCTGGAGCAGCGCGAGCGTGTTCTTCCGGGGCCCGCCCTCCTTGTTGGCGAAGGGCGTGGCGACCTTCGGTTCGCCCGTCTTCGGGTCGTGCTTGGGCAGGCCGCTGTCCGCGTCCAGGACGTACGCCTTGATGGGGAGCAGCTTCTCCACGGTGAGGTCGAAGAGATCGCCCTCGTCGACCAGGGGCGGGTCGGCCGGCTCCAGCGGGCGGGTCAGGGCCGCGGCGGCGACACCGCCGAAGTGCTCGATGTCCAGGCATTCCCGGCCCGCCAGGTACGAGACCCGCTCTCTCAACTGGGCGGGACAGCTACGGGCGTTGGGGCACCGCAGATCGATGTCGCCCTCCTTCATCGCGCGCAGCGGCGTCCCGCACTCCGGGCACTCGCTCGGCATCACGAAGGGACGCGTCTCGTTCTCGTCGCGCAGCGCCACGACCGGCCCGAGGATCTCGGGGATGACGTCCCCGGCCTTGCGGATGACGACCGTGTCGCCGATGAGGACGTTCTTGGCCTTGACGACCTCCTGGTTGTGCAGGGTGGCGAACTCGACCTCGGAGCCCGCCACCGTGACCGGCTCGACCTGGGCGTACGGGGTGACCCGGCCGGTGCGGCCGACGCCCACCTTGATGTCGATGAGCTTGGTGTTGACCTCTTCCGGCGCGTACTTGTAGGCGATCGCCCAACGGGGTGCGCGGGCCGTCGATCCGAGACGGCCCTGGAGCCGGATCTCGTCGAGCTTGACGACCGCGCCGTCGATCTCGTGCGCCACGGAGTGACGGTGCTCGCCGTAGTAGGCGATGAACTCCCGTACGCCGTCGAGGTCGTCGACCACCCTGTTGTGCTCGGCGGTGGGCAGGCCCCACGACTTGAGGAGGTCGTAGGCCTGGGAGAGGCGGGTGAAGCCGCCGTCGAAGCCCTCCAGGGCGCCGATGCCGTGGACGACCATGTGCAGCGGCAGGGTCGCGGTGACCCTGGGGTCCTTCTGGCGCAGTGAACCCGACGCGGAGTTGCGGGGGTTGGCGTACGGCTTCTCGCCGGCCGCCACCCGGCGTTCGTTGAGGCCCTGGAAGGCCTCCATCGGGAAGTAGACCTCGCCCCGGATCTCGACGAGCCCAGGGACGCGGTCGCCCTTCAGCCGGTGCGGGATCTCGGCGATCGTCATGACGTTGGGCGTGATGTCCTCGCCGGTCCGGCCGGTGCCCCGGGTGGCGGCTCGGGTGAGCCTGCCGTCCTCGTACGTCAGGTTCACCGCGAGGCCGTCGATCTTGAGCTCGCACAGCAGGTGGTAGTCGGAGGTGCCGACGTCCTTGGCGACGCGCTCGGCCCAGGCTGCGAGCCCTTCGTCGTCGAAGACGTTGTCGAGGGAGAGCATGCGCTCGCGGTGCTCGACCTCGGCGAGGTCGGTCTCGTACTCGACGGCCACCTTCTGCGTCGGCGAGTCCGGGGTGCGCAGCTCGCTGTACTCGTCCTCCAACGCCTCCAGCGTGCGCAGGAGTTCGTCGAACTCCGCGTCGCTGACGATCGGGTCGTCCTTCACGTAGTACCGGAAGCGGTGCTCCTCGATCTGTTCGGCGAGCCGCGCGTGCTTCTCGCGGGCCTCGGCGGGCACCGCCGCCTCGGCGGGCACCGATGTGGGCTGTGCGTCCTTGTCGCCGGCCACCGTGTTGTCCTCCGTCACTCTGGGTTGTCCGCGAGGGATCTCGCCGCCTTGACGCAGTGGGCGAGCGCCCGGCGTGCGTACGCCGGGGAGACCCCCGCGAGTCCGCACGTCGGAGTGACCGTGACCGCCTCCGCGAGCAGCCCCGGATGCAGTCCCAGCCTGCGCCACAGCGTCCTGACCCCCATGACGCTACCGGCAGCCTCTGACAATGCCCCCTCGGTGGTCGGCACGACACCGACGAGCAGCTTCGTGCCTCCTTCCACCGCTTCCCCGATCATGTCGTCGTCACGCTCAGTGAGCAAGGTGAAGTCGAAGGAGATACCGGTGGCACCGGCGCGGCGCAGGAGCGCGAAGGGTACGTCGGGGGCGCAGGAGTGCACGACGACGGGCCCGTGCTCCGCGTGAACCCCGATGACGTCCCTGAGGGTGGCCTCGACGAGCTGGCGGTCCACGGCGCGGTGGGTGCGGTAGCCGCTGGCGCTCTTGACCTGGCCGCGCAGGACGGCGATCAGGGACGGCTCGTCGAGCTGGAGCACGATCCGGGCGCCGGGGACGCGCCGCCGCACCTCGGCGAGGTGCTGGCGCAGGCCCTCGGCGAGCGAGCCGGCGAGATCGCGGCAGGCGCCGGGGTCGGAGAGGGCGGCCTCACCGTTCTTCAGCTCCAGCGCGGTGGCGAGGGTCCAGGGGCCGACGGCCTGGACCTTCAGCGGGCCCTCGTACCCCTGGGTGAACTCCTCCAGCGCGTCGAGGTCCTCGCCCAGCCACGACCTGGCCCGCTTGGTGTCCCGGCCCGGGCGGTCGCCGATGCGCCAGCCGCTGGGTTCCACGCGGGCGTACAGCTCGACGAGCAGGCCGGCGGTTCTGCCGATCATGTCGGCGCCGGGGCCTCGGGCGGGGAGTTCGGGGAGGTGCGCCATGCCTGTCTCCGGCCACTCGAAGGTGCCGGTGACTGTCTTGGCGGCTTCTCGGGCGTCCCCGCCCGGCATGGATCCCACGCCGGTGGCCGGGCCGAAACTGAAGTCTTCGCTCACGCACCGAAGCGTACGGCTCCCTGCGGGGGCGTTGGCCGGGGCGTCGGATGTGTTGTCGGGTGCGGCGGGGTGGGGCTTCTCGCGCAGTTCCCCGCGCCCCTGAAGGATTCAGGCCCTGCGGGCCTGAAAAGGCTGGGGCGCAGCCCCGTCTTTTCAGGGGCGCGGGGAACTGCGCGAGAAGCCCCGCTCACCCGCACCCGCCGACGAAACACGCACCCCCCGAGTTGTCAGGCGCCGGGGCGGACCGTGAGGTCGTTCACCTCGGCGTCCCGGGGGAGGTCCAGGGCCATGAGGATCGTCGTGGCGACCGACTCCGGCGCGATCCACCGCGAGGCGTCGTACTCCTTGCCCTCCTGCTGATGGACCTTCGCCTGCATGGGACTCGCGGTGCGCCCGGGATAGACCGTGGTCACCCGGACCCCGTTGCCGTGCTCCTCCCAGCGCAGGGAGTCGGCGAGTGCCTTGAGCCCGTGCTTGGAGGCCGCGTAGGCGGACCAGTCCGCGTGCGCGTTGAGCCCCGCGCCCGAGTTGACGAACACCACGTGCCCCCGCGCGGCCCGCAGTGGGGGCAGGAAGTGACGGGTCAGCTCGGCGGGCGAGACGAGGTTGACGTTGAGCTGGTGCCGCCAGGTCTTCGGGGTCAGGTCGCCCACCGCGCCGAGGTCGACCACACCCGCGATGTGCAGCAGCGAGTCCACCCGGTCGGGCAGCGTCTGGTGGGAGAAGGCCCAGGACAGCTTGTCCGGGTCCGCCAGATCGCCGACCAGGGTCCGCGCCCCCGGAAACTCCGCCGCCAGTTCCTTGGCCCGCCCCGCGTCGCGCGCGTGCAGCACGAGGTCGTCGCCGCGCTCGTGCAGCCGTCGGGCGACGGCCGCGCCGATGCCGGAACCCGCCCCGGTGATCACATGAGTAGCCATGCGGTCATGCTCGCACGGCCTCAGGCGACGCCCCGGCTCTCCTCCAGATACGCCATCGCCCCCACCGGCTCCTCCGCGAAGAAGACCAGGTCGGTGAGCGGGCGGGGCAGGAAGCCCTCGTCCTCCATGCGCCGGAACTGCTCCTTCAACCCGTCGTAGAAACCGGCGGTGTTCAGCAGGACCACCGGCATCTCGGTGTGGCCGTGCTTCTTCAGCTCCAGGATCTCGGTCGCCTCGTCGAGCGTGCCGGTGCCGCCGACCATGATGACGACCGCGTCGGCCTTCTCCAGCAGCAGGCGCTTGCGCTCGGCCAGGTCCCTGGCGACCACCATCTCGTCGGTGCCGGGCCGTGCCTTCGCCGACAGGAACTCGACGGAGACGCCCAGCAGTCTGCCGCCCGCCTCCTGCACACCGTCGGCGACCACCTTCATCAGCCCGACGTCCGAACCGCCCCACACCAGGGTGTGTCCGCCCTTGCCGATCAGCTTGGCGAAGTCCTTCGCGGGGCCCGTGTAGCGGTCGGCGAGGTCGGCGGCGGAGAGGAAGACACAGATGTTCATGCGTCCACGTTAGGGGGCGGCACCGACACCGGGGTCCGCCGGTCCACCGGGCTCCTCCGCCACCGTCACGCGGATCTTCGACTGGCGGTGCGGCAGGTCCTCCCAGTCGTCCATCAGGCGGGCGGACAGGCCGTATGTGCGGGCGAGTTCGACGAGGGTCTCGGTCCGGTAGTAGAAGTCCTCGTGCAGCACCTGGTGTTCGGCGCCCTCGGTGCGGCCGAAGGTGAAGTCGAAGAAGCCGCTCGGGGCGAGGACGCGGCCCACGTGGGCGAGGCACTGCTCGATGACGTGCGGCGGCGAGTGGGAGAACACGCTGTGCGCGTGGACGACGTCGAAGTGCCCGGCGGGCAGGAAGGAGAAGGTGAGGTCGGCGACGAGCGCCAGATGCGGGAGTTTGGCCTGCAGACCCTCTCGGGCGAGGGTGCGCTGCGCCTCCATGAGGATGGCCGGCGAGATGTCGATGCCGTAGTAGTTGCCGGTGTCCAGGTGGTCGATGAACAGCCGCCCGGCCCGCAGGTTCCCGCAGCCGATCTCCAGCATCCGGTGCCGTGGCTCCAGGCCGTGCCGCAGGAGGTACTCGAACTGCATCCGGCCCATGCGTTCCCACTTCTCGACCGACGGGTTGTGCCCGACGGCGGCCTCCGGGCTGCGCGCCGTGTCGGCGGCCATGACGGCCCGGTAGTAGGAGATGTGGTCGCGGTGCTTGAGCTGAAGCCAGGTGTCCCGCGCGACCCGCCGGGCGTGCGCGGGCACGCGCCGGGGGTGACGCAGCGCGTAGCGGACGCGGTGGGTGAGACTCCGCCGGTTCCTGAACTGACGCCCGCGTCCGGAACCCCTCCCGAACGGGTCCACGGCCTGCCCGGACGCTCTCCCGGGCCGCTCGGCCGGGTTCCCTGACTGCTCGGACGGGTTCCCGGCCTGCCTAGAGGGGTTCCCGGACCGACCGGAGGGGTTTTCGGGCCCCCCGGAGGGGTTTTCGGGCCGCTCGGACGGGTTTCCCGGCTGCCCGGACGGATCTATGGCTGTCATCACGGCCTCCTACGTCCCCCCCCCCTGCGGCCCGTCAGGGCCTCCGGCTGGGCTCGACGAGCCCACCAAGCAGCCTGCGCCGCGCACGCGCGGACGGCTACCCGGAGGGGGACGATCGTGGCCGTGGAGCTACACCACGCCCGCCCGCGCGCGCGTGGTCGACGCGATCGTCGCCGACCCCACCACACGCGTGCCGTCGTACAGGACGATCGCCTGACCGGGGGCCACGCCCCGGACCGGCTCGGTGAAGCGGACCTGGAGCTCGTCGTCGACCAGCTCCGCGCGGACCTCGGTCTCGCCGCCGTGGGCGCGCAGCTGGGCCGTGTAGGCCCCGGGGCCGGTGGGGGCCGCACCGCACCAGCGGGGGCGGATCGCGGTCAGGGCGTCGACGTCGAGGGCGGCGGCCGGGCCGACCGTCACCGTGTTGTCCACCGGGGAGATGTCGAGGACGTAGCGCGGCTTGCCGTCGGGGGCGGGCGTACCGATGCGCAGGCCCTTGCGCTGGCCGATGGTGTAGCCGTAGGCGCCCTCGTGGGTGCCCAGGACGTTGCCGGACTCGTCGAGGATGTCGCCCTCGGAGCGGCCCAGCCGGTGGGCGAGGAAGCCCTGGGTGTCGCCGTCGGCGATGAAGCAGATGTCGTGGGAGTCGGGCTTCTTGGCGACCGCCAGTCCCCTGCGCTCGGCCTCCGCGCGGATCTCGTCCTTCGTCGTCACCGTGTCGCCGAGGGGAAACAGAGCGTGGGCGAGCTGCCGGTCGTCGAGCACACCGAGGACGTAGGACTGGTCCTTGGCCATGTCGGAGGCGCGGTGCAGCTCCCGCGTGCCGTCCTCCCGCACGATCACCTGGGCGTAGTGGCCCGTGCAGACGGCGTCGAAGCCCAGGGCGAGGGCCTTGTCGAGCAGGGCCGCGAACTTGATCTTCTCGTTGCAGCGCAGGCAGGGGTTCGGGGTGCGCCCGGCCTCGTACTCGGCGATGAAGTCCTCGACGACGTCCTCACGGAAGCGCTCGGCGAGGTCCCAGACGTAGAAGGGGATGCCGATGACGTCCGCGGCGCGGCGCGCGTCCCGGGAGTCCTCGATCGTGCAACAGCCGCGCGCGCCGGTCCGGAAGGACTGCGGGTTCGCGGAGAGCGCCAGATGGACGCCCGTCACGTCGTGCCCGGCTTCCGCCGCGCGGGCGGCGGCCACGGCGGAGTCGACCCCGCCGGACATGGCGGCGAGGACACGGAGGGGGCGGGGGCGCTGCGAGATCTCAGTCATAACCCTTCCAGGGTACGGGGCTCCGGGAACCGGAGCCCGCGAGTATCCGTTGACGGTCTCGTGGGAACGAGAAGGGCTTCGACGAACGGTTCCGGCAGCGGCGGAGCGAGCGCCTCCGGCGGCGGGGACGCGGATCGCCGCGTCGGCCGCCGCGCGCTGCTCATCGGCACGGCCGTGGCCGCCGTCGGTACGGCCGTGGTGGCGCGGGACGAGCTGACGCGCGCGTGGTGGCGGGTGCCGGGGGTCGCGAAGCCGCGCAAGGACGGCGAGGTCGACTACACGGGTGCGAAGTGGGTGGCGGCGTCGGACGCGAACTGGCGACTGGCGGACCGGCCGGACGACTTCGGCATAGACATGGTGATCATCCATGTCACCCAGGGCAGCTTCGACAGCGCGGTGAAGGTCTTCCAGGACCCGGCGCACGGCGCGGCGGCGCACTACATCGTCCGCAAGGACGGTCATGTCGCCCAGATGATCCGCGAACTGGACGTGGCGTACCACGCGGGCAACCGCGACTACAACGAGCGCAGTGTCGGCATCGAGCACGAGGGTTTCGTCGAGAAGCCCGAGGACTTCACCGACGAGATGTACGAGGCCTCCGCACGGCTGACGGCCCGGATCTGCGCCCGGTACGACATCCCGCTCGACCGCGAGCACATCCTCGGCCATGTCGAGGTCCCGGGGACGGACCACACGGACCCGGGCGAGGGATGGGACTGGGACCGCTACATGAAGCTGGTGCGCGCGGCGGCGAAGGCCGGGGCGTCGACGCCGGCCTGACCCTCGACGGGCCCGCACCCGGTTCCGGGTCCTGATCGGCTCAGCTCAGGCCCGCGGTGCGGGCGCGTTCCACCACGGGGCCGATCGCCTTCGCGACCGCCTCGACGTCCGCCTCCGTGGAGGTGTGGCCGAGGGAGAAGCGGAGGGTGCCGCGGGCCAGCTCGGGGTCGGTGCCGGTGGCGAGGAGGACATGGCTGGGCTGGGCGACGCCGGCCGTGCAGGCGGACCCCGTGGAGCACTCGATGCCCTGGGCGTCGAGCAGCAGCAGCAGGGAGTCGCCCTCGCAGCCGGGGAACGTGAAGTGCGCGTTGGCCGGAAGGCGTCCCGCGGGGGACGGGTCACCGCCCAGCACGGCGTCCGGCACCGCCGTACGGACCGCCTCGACGAGGGCGTCGCGCAGGGTGCCGATCTCCCGGGCGAACCACTCGCGCTGCTCGGCGGCCAGTCGGCCGGCGACCGCGAAGGAGGCGACGGCCGGGACGTCGAGGGTGCCGGAGCGGACATGGCGCTCCTGGCCGCCGCCGTGCAGCACGGGTACGGGGCTGTACTCGCGGCCCAGCAGCAGCGCGCCGATGCCGTACGGGCCGCCGATCTTGTGACCGGAGACGGTCATCGCGGCGAGCCCTGAGGCCTCGAAGTCGACCGGAACCTGACCGAACGCCTGGACCGCGTCGGCATGCAGCGGGACGTCGAACTCCGCGGCCACGTCGGCGAGTTCGCGGACCGGCATGATCGTGCCGATCTCGTTGTTGGCCCACATGACGGTGGCCAGGGCGACGTCGTCGGGGTTGCGGGCGACGGCCTCGCGGAGGGCTTCGGGGTGGACCCGGCCGTACGGGTCGACCGGGAGGTACTCGACGGTGGCGCCCTCGTGGTCGCCGAGCCAGTGGACGGCGTCGAGGACCGCGTGGTGTTCGACGGGACTGGCCAGGACCCGGGTGCGGGCCGGGTCGGCGTCGCGGCGGGACCAGTAGAGCCCCTTCACGGCGAGGTTGTCGGCCTCGGTGCCGCCGGAGGTGAGGACCACCTCGCTGGGCCGGGCCCCGAGGGCCTCGGCGAGGGTCTCGCGGGCCTCCTCGACGGTGCGCCGCGCTCGGCGGCCTGAGGCGTGCAGCGAGGAGGCGTTGCCGGTGACGCTCAGCTGGGCGGTCAGGGCCTCTGCCGCCTCGGGGAGCATCGGGGTGGTCGCCGCGTGGTCGAGGTAAGCCATGGTGAGCCGATTCTACGGGGCCGTGTTCGGGTGGCCTCAGCGGTGCGGCCCGGACTTGGCCGTAAGAGCACCTGGTGCTCCCGGCCGCGCTCTCGGCCCTCGACCGTCAGATGCTCCAGGAGACGGTGTTCGTCGTCTGCATCAGGGTGGCGAGGACGATCAGGTCGGCGACGCCCAGGCCGAGGCCCAGGAAGGCGCGGCCCCGTCGTGTCGTGCCGCGCTTGAGGGCCACCGCCGCGAGGACGATCGCGATGGGGCCGAGGAAGAGGTTGAGCACGAGGAGGCCCAGCAGGCCGAGGACGAAGGAGGCGACGGCCATGCCGTCGGCGTCCCGGCCCCGGGGACGGGACGTGGTGGTTCCGGTCTGCTGACGTGCGGCGGTGAGCTGCATGGTCGATCTGCTCCCAACGGGTTCTCGGCGGACGGTCGTTCGACGGTGGCGGTGGCTGCCGCTGTGGCGGTGGCCGTCGCGGCGGACGGTCAGTGCGTGCCGCGGCTGCGGCGGGCGTGGCGCTCGCGGTACGCGAAGATCGCCAGCCAGAGGGCGATACCGACGGCCAGCACGGTCGAGACGGTCGGCGGCACATGAGCCACGGTGCCCAGGACGACACCCAGCAGAAGAAGTGCGGCGACGAGGAACAACATCGTGGGAACGCCTCTCGTTACAGTTGGGTGAACGGTTGTAGTTACAATTGTTCACTGACTTCCAAGTCTAGCGCGCTGCCCGGCTTTGCGATTACGGAGAACAGTTGTTAACTGCATGGCATGAGTCACACTTTCGGCGTCCGGCAGGCGCAGAAGCAGAAGACCCGGCGGGCGCTCATGGACGCCGCGCTGGCCCTGCTGGAGGAGCAGAGCCTCAGCAGCCTGGGACTTCGCGAGGTCACCCGCGCCGTGGGCGTCGCCCCCACCGCGTTCTACCGGCACTTCCGGTCGACCGCGGACCTCGGTGTCGCGCTGGTCGAGGAGGTGCTCGGCAGTCTGCACCCCGTGCTCGCGGACCTGATGTCGGCGGTGGGCGACAGTGACGAACTCGTCGAGCGCGCCGTGGAGCTGATCGCCCGCCATGTCGACGGGTACCCCGCACACGTCCGGTTCATCGCTCGCGAACGGCACAGCGGGGTCCAGCCGGTGCGGGACGCCATCCAGGGCCAACTGACCCGGTTCGCCGAGGAGGTGCGCGGCGAGCTGGCCAAGCGGCCGGAGACCGCGGGGTGGACGGACGACGACCGGCTGATGCTCGCGGGCCTGTACGTCGACCAGATGCTGATGACCGCCTCACTGTTCCTGGAGGCCCGGGGCCAGCCGGAGGAGGAGCGCCTGCGGGTGACCCGGCTGGCGGGCCGACGGATGCGGCTGATCAGCATCGGCTGTCACCACTGGCTGGACTGACAGACCTCCGCGCACGCGCGAGGGAGGGCGCGCCCCGCGTTCGGGGCGCGCCCTCCGCCTTCCGCACTCGACCGGTCAGCTGCCCTCGGACACCGACGCCGAGGCCTGCTGGCTCAGTACGCCGCTCGGCGCCCCGCTCGGCGCCCCGCTCGGCGCCCCGCTCGGCGCCCCGCTCGGCGCCCCGCTCGGCGCCTGACCGCCCTGGCCCTGATCGCCGCCCGGACCACCGCAGCCGCCACCGCCACCGGGGCCGCCGTTCTGGCCGCCACCGCCCGGCGCACCGCTGGGCGCGCCCGACGACTGACCGGAGGGTGGGCCCGAAGGGGCACCGGACGCCTGCCCGTTGGCCGAAGGAGCGCCGGAAGGTGTGCCCGAGAGGGCACCCGAGGGCGGCTGACAGCTCTGCCGCGCGCCCGAGTTGCCTTTGATCGAGGTGGACGACGCCGAGTCACTGGAGCCGCAGGCCACCAGGAAGAGAGGTGCGGCCGCCAGCAGGGCGACGGCGGGGCCGAGACGTGCACGCTTCATGAGAGACAACTCCAAGACCGACGGGGGAGTTCGTGAGCGGCATCGAATCAAGGCAGCTTGGGCCTCGCTTGGGTTCGCGCTGTGCCGACCCTGTGCGAAGGGCAGAGCGGTCACCAACGGTCCTCGGCCCAGCGCCCGGAGACCGGCGACTCAGTCCGACAGCCTGGCCCTCGCCAACTGCCGTGACTGGGCGACCAGTCGGTCCGCGCTGTCCCAGACCTCGGCGTCCTCCTCCAGGAAGCCCCCGGCGAGATTGCGGGTGGTGATGGCGACCCGGAGCGGTCCCGGCGCCGGGCGGCACCGAATGTGCGCGGTCAGCTCGACCGTCGGCACCCAGCCCTTCAGACCCATCTCGAAGGCGGTCGGTGGCAGCGCGTCCACCGCGAGGAGCAGGGAGAACGGGTCGGCGTCACGGCCGTCGGCGAGCCCGAACCAGGACCGCATCTCACCCTTGCCGGAGGGTGCGCCCAGGGCCCAGCCCAGCGTCGCCGGGTCGAGCTTCAGGAACAGCCTGTCGGCGATGGCGGAGCCGCCGGGGACGGGGCCGGGAGCGTCCTGCGGGCCGAAGCACTGCTCGATCGGCGGGATCGCGGGCGGCTTCGCCGTCGTCCGGACGTCGTCCGGGAGGGAGTCCAGGTCCCCGTAGGAGGCGAGGACGCGTATCCGCTCGATCTCGCGGCCCTCGTCGTCGTACTGGAAGAGGGAGGCCTGGCCGGTCGACAGGGTCCGGCCGGTGCGGACGACGTCCGTGCGGACGACCGCGGGGCCGGGCTGGGACGCGGTCAGGTAGTACGCGGAGATCGTGAACGGGTCGTCGTGCGGGAGCGCGTCGGCGAGGGCGCGACCGAGGACGGCCAGGAGATAGCCGCCGTTGACGGCGCCGATGATCGTCCAGCCGGCGGAGAGGTCGATGTCGTAGACGCCGGGGACCCGCCGGGTGACCGCGGTGTCCCGGTCGAACTCGCTGTCGCCGACGGTGGCCTGTACGGAAGCTGCTTCGGGCATGGATGAACCGTACAACAGCTCATTACTAAGCGGTAGCTTTATGCCGTGGGGTGGCCCCGGCCCTTACGCCTCGGCCCTTACGCCTCCCCCTCCACGGCCGACGACCGCCGGTTCCACGCCCTCGGGGCCCGCCAGTGGTAGCGCATCGCCAGCAGGCGCAGCACGAACGCCGCGATCGCGGCGAGGGCGGAGGTGAGCGGGGTGAGGGCATCGAGCTGGATGCACAGGACCACCGTCGCGGCGCCGACCATCGCGGGCACGGCGTACAGGTCGCGGTCCCAGCGCAGCAGGGAGGGCACCTCGTTGGCGAGGACGTCCCGCAGCACACCGCCACCGACGGCCGTGGCGAGGCCGAGGGCGGCGGAGGCGGTCAGGCCGAGGCCGTAGTCGTACGCCTTCGTCGTGCCCGCGACGCAGAAGAGGCCGAGTCCGGCCGCGTCGAAGACGTTCACGCCGGTCTGGATGCGCTCCACGTGCGGATGGAGGAAGAAGACGAGGAGGGCGGCGAGCAGCGGGGTGAGGAAGTAGCCGAGGTCGGTGAAGGCGGCCGGCGGTACGGCGCCGATGATCAGGTCGCGGAACAGCCCGCCGCCGAGCGCGGTGACCTCGGCGAGGACGGCGATGCCGAAGATGTCGAAGTTCTTGCGGACGGCCAGCAGTGCGCCGGAGATGGCGAAGACGAAGATGCCGATCAGGTCGAGCGGGTATGGGGACACCCGTACATTCTGCCCCGCAAACAGGTGTGCACCTTGCAATGCAAGGCGCACACCGTCTGGCGTCAGTCTTTGCCGGGCTCCTCGGACGCCGCGGGCTCTTCCGGGTCCGCCGGTGCCTCCGACGCCTCAGGCTCCTCCGGCGTCTCCGTCTGCTTCACCGTGTCCGGTACCAGCTCGCCCGCCTCCTTCGCGGCCGTCAGCAGGACGACGTCCTGCGGCTGCTGGTCCTCGAAGTTCTCCGGGTGGTGGCAGGCGACCCGCTGACCGGGCTTCAGCTCGGCGAGCGGCGGCTCGGTGGTCTTGCAGACCTGTGTCGCCTTCCAGCACCGGGTGTGGAAGCGGCAGCCGCTCGGCGGCGCGATCGGCGAGGGCACGTCGCCCTTGAGCAGGATGCGCTCGCTCTTGGTGCCCCGGCGCGACGGGTCCGGGATCGGCACGGCCGACAGCAGCGCCTTGGTGTACGGGTGCATCGGCGCCGCGTACAGCGAGTCCCGGTCGGCCAGCTCGACGATCTTGCCGAGGTACATCACCGCGATGCGGTCGGAGACGTGCCGGACGACGGAGAGGTCGTGCGCGATGATCACGTACGTCAGGCCGAGCTCGTCCTGGAGGTCGTCCATGAGGTTGACGACCTGGGCCTGGATCGAGACGTCGAGCGCGGAGACCGGCTCGTCCGCCACGACCATCCGGGGCTTCAGGGCGAGCGCGCGGGCGATGCCGATGCGCTGGCGCTGACCGCCGGAGAACTCGTGCGGGTAGCGGTTGTAGTGCTCGGGGCTCAGTCCCACCAGCTCCAGGAGGCGCTGGACCTCCTTCTTCACCCCGCCCTCGGGCTCCACGCCCTGGAGCTTGAAGGGCGCCGAGACGATGGTGCCGATGGTGTGCCGGGGGTTCAGCGAGCCGTACGGGTCCTGGAAGATCATCTGCACGTCGCGGCGCAGCGGGCGCATGCCGGCCGTGTTCAGGTGCGTGATGTCCGTGCCGTCGAACTCGATCTTCCCGCCGGAGGGTTCGAGCAGACGGGTGATGAGCCGGCCCATGGTCGACTTGCCGCAGCCGGATTCGCCGACGACGCCGAGGGTCTCGCCCCGGCGGACCTCGAAGTCGATGCCGTCGACGGCCTTGACCGCCCCGACCTGCCGCTGGAGCAGGCCCTTCTTGATGGGGAAGTGCTTGACCAGGCCCTCGACCCTGAGCAGCGGTTTCTCGTCGGCGTCGGCGCGCGGGGCCGGCACGGCGGCCCGGGTCTCAGTCTCGCTCACAGCTTCGGCGCAATCTCTTCGGTCCAGATCCGCGTACGGTCCTCCTGCGACAGGTGGCAGGCGGTGAAGTGGCGGCCGCCGACCTCGCGCAGCTCGGGGCGCTCGGTGCGGGTGACGTTGTCCTTGGGAACGTCCGCGTAGGGGCAGCGCGGGTTGAAGGCACAGCCCGAGGGGACGTTGATGAGGCTCGGCGGCTGGCCCTTGACCGGGATGAGCCGGTCGGTCTGCGCGCGGTCGATGCGCGGCATCGAGCCGAGCAGGCCCCAGGTGTAGGGGTGCTGGGGCTGGTGGAAGATGTCGTCGACCGGGCCGCGCTCCACGCAACGGCCGCCGTACATCACGAGGATGTCGTCGGCGATCTCGGCGACCACGCCGAGATCGTGCGTGATGATGATGACCGCGGAGCCGAACTCCTTCTGCAGATCCCGGATCAGGTCGAGGATCTGTGCCTGGACGGTCACGTCGAGCGCGGTGGTGGGCTCGTCGGCGATCAGCAGTTCCGGGTTGTTGACCAGGGCCATGGCGATCATGGCGCGCTGGCGCATACCGCCGGAGAACTCGTGCGGGTAGCCGTCGACCCGCTTGTGGGGCTCCGGGATGCCGACGCGGTCGAGGAGTTCGATGGCGCGCTTGCGGGCGACCTTCTTGCTGACGTCGTGGTGAACGCGGTACGCCTCCACGATCTGGCTGCCGACCTTGTAGTACGGGTGCATCGCGGACAGCGGGTCCTGGAAGATCATCGCCATCTCGCGGCCGCGCAGCCGGCGCACCTCGTCGGGGCTCGCCCCGACGAGTTCCTTGCCGTCGAGCCAGATCTCACCGGACATCCGCACGTTCTTGCCGCGCGCGCCGAGCCGGTGCAGGCCCATGATCGCCAGCGAGGTGACCGACTTGCCGGAGCCGGACTCGCCCACGATGCCGAGGGTCTTGCCCTTCTCCAGCTGGAAGGAGAGACCGTCGACGGACTTGACCACACCGTCGTCGGTGGGGAAGTGCACCTTGAGGTCACGCACTTCGAGGAACGCCTCGGGGGCGTCCCCGGCGCGTGCGGGCTCGCCGACGGCGGCCCCGGTCTTGGACAGTTCGGTCACGAGAGCCTCACCCGCGGGTCGATCGTGGCGTACAGCAGGTCCACCACAAGGTTCATGAAGACGACGAAGAACGCCGCGAGCAGGGTCACCCCGAGGATCGGGGGCAGGTCGTTGGCGCTGATCGACTGGACCGCGTACTCACCAATGCCGTGCAGAGAGAACACGCTCTCGGTGATCAGGGCACCGCCGAGGAGCAGACCGACGTCCATGCCGAAGACGGTCACCAGCGGGGTCAGCGCGGCCCTCAGACCGTGCTTGACGACCACCTTGCGCTCGCGCAGGCCCTTGGCCCGCGCGGTGCGGATGAAGTCCTCGTTCATCGTCTCCAGCATGCCCGAGCGGGTGAGCCGGGCGTAGATGGCCGAGTAGAGGAGCGCCAGCGAACACCACGGCAGGAAGAGGGTGTTGGCCCACTGCGAGGGGTTCTCGGTGAAGGGGACGTACGTCCTGCCGAAGATCTCCAGGTTGTAGCTGAACAGCAGCAGGGCCAGCTGTCCGGTGAAGAACATCGGCAGGGAGACGCCCGCGAGCGCCACGCCCATCGCGGCCCGGTCGAAGATCGACCCTGGCTTCAGGGCCGAGATGACACCGGCCGTGATGCCACCGAGCAACCACAGCACGGCGGCGCCGGAGGCGAGCGAGATGGTCACCGGAAGGCGGCTGGTGAGCTGCGGCCAGACCTCCAGGTGGTCCTTGAAGGAGTAGCCGAAGCAGGGCGCGTCGCAGCGGACCGTGGTGGGACCGAGGTCGTACGTGGCACCGGAGACGATGCCCTTGATGAAGTTCCAGTACTGCTCGTAGACCGGCAGGTCCAGACCCAGGTTCCGCTTGACCGCCGCGATGTCCTCGGGCGTGGGGTTCTTGCCGATGTACTGCTGTGCCAGCTGGTCGACCGTCTGCCCGGCGAGCTTCGGCAGGATGAAGAAGATGCCGAAGGTGACCGCGGTGACGACGAGCAGCAGGATCACCGCCGCGATCGTCCGGCGGATGATGTACGAGATCACGAGGACCGGCGCCGGCGCCCGCGGGTGTGCTCACCCGCGGGCGCCAATGCCTTCACCTGCCTTCCGGGGCTACTTCTTTTCCTTGGCACCGATGTTGAGGTAGTCGTACTGACCGCTGAAGGCCGAGGACGACACCAGGTTGGTGGCGTACGGCGAGCGGTACAGCAGGACCTTGAAGTAGGTCAGCGGCACGATGGCGGCCTGCTCCATGACCTTCTTGTCGACCTCGGTGTACGCGGCGGTGCGGGCGGCCTCGTCGGTGTTGCCGATCGCGTCGTCCAGCAGCTTGTTGATCGCCGGGTCGTCCAGCTCGGAGAGGTTGGTGTTACCGGACTCGCCGATGGCCTTGCCGTGCACGATCTGCTGCAGGAAGCCGTAGCCGGTCGGCCAGTCGGCGCCCCACTGCATCATGATCAGGCCGATGTCGTTCTTCTTGTTGAACGCGGGCACGCCCGCGTAGTCCGAGAAGTACTTGCCCGACGGGTACTGCTTGATGTCGGCCTCGATGCCGACCTTCTTCAGCGCCTCGACGATCGCGGTGGCCGCGTCGACCTCGCCCTGACGGTCGGTGCGGGCGGAGATGGAGGTCTTGAAGCCGCCTTCCTTGCCACAGGCCTTCAGGTGCTCCTTGGCCTTGGTGACGTCACCCTTGTTGTCCGGAGTGGCGTACGTGTCGGCCTTCTCGTAGCCCGTGACGTCGGTCGGCAGCACGGTGGAGGCGATGTCGCCGCGGATCGGGCCGCCCATCGCGGTCTGCACGGCGACCTTGTCGATCGCGTACTGGACGGCCTTGCGGCACTCGACGTTGTCGAAGGGCGCGACCTTGGTGTTGATCGCCGTGTAGACCAGACGGCCGCCGAGCGCGTTGTCGGTGTTGGCCAGCTCGTCCTTGTCCTTGAGGACCTGGGCCTGGGTCTGGGCGTCGACACCGGTGCCCTGGATGTCGATCATGGTGTCGCCGGCCATCACGTCCTTGTCGATGGTGGCCTTGTTGACCTTCAGGTTCACCACGATCTTGTCCGGGTACTGCTTGCGCAGCGGGTCCGTCTTGGCGTCCCACTCGGGGTTGCGGACGAGGACTATCTGCTTGCCCTCGTCGTACTTCTCGAACTTGTACGAGCCGGTGGAGACGACCTTCTTGGTGTAGTCGACGCCGGTGTCCTTGGCCTTCGGCACCGGAGCCGTCTGCGGCATGCTCGCCAGGTAGTCGAAGTCGGCGAAGGGCTTGTTGAGCTTGAAGACGATGGTGTTGTCGTCCGGCGTCTCGAGGGACGAGATGCCCGCCTCGTTCTTGTCCTCGTACGGGCCCTTGTACTTGTCCCCGCCTTCCAGCAGCTGCTGGAAGTAGTTGGGGCCGGAGGAGAGCACGTCGCGCGCGAAGTTCGAGCGCTCGACCGCGTACTTGACGTCCTTCGAGGTGACGACGGTGCCGTCCTCGAACTTGACGCCCTGGCGGATCTTGTACGTCCAGGTCTTGCCGCCGTCGCTGGGCGTGCCCGCGCTCTCGGCCAGGTCGGGGACGAGCTCGTTGCCCTTCTCGCCGGGGCCGGGCTTGAACGTCATCAACGGACGCGCGTAGAGGCGGCTGAAGTTGAAGCCGTACGCGTAGTACATGTTGCCCGGGTCGAGGGACTCGGGGGTGTCGGTGCTGGCGTAGGTGACCGTGCCGCCCTTCTCCGTCGACTCGTTCACGACACCCTTGGTCGCGGCGTTGGCGCCGGCGCCCTTGGGGGCGTCGTCCGTGCCGTCATCCGCCTTGCTGCAGGCGGACAGAAGCAGTCCGGCGGCGCTCGCAACCGCGACCGCGGCCATTGCTGACCTTCTCATGATGGTCGGTTTCCCCTTCGTAGTTGGACAGTTGTGTGGGACGACAGACCGCAGACGTCAGCGGCTGCGGGGGTCGAGGGCGTCCCGGAGGCCGTCACCGAGAAGGTTGAAGGCCAGCACCGTGATGAAGATCGCGAGGCCGGGAACGATCATGTATTGCGGGTCGACCTCGAAGAAGTCGACCGCCTGGTTGAGCATGCCGCCCCAGGATGCCTGCGGCGGCTGGATCCCGACCCCGAGGAAGCTGAGCGACGCCTCGAAGATGATGTTGGTCGGGATCAGCAGGGTCGAGTAGACGATGATCGGCGCGACGAGGTTGGGCAGCAGTTCCTTGAACAGGACGTACGGGCCGCCGGCGCCCATCCCGCGCGAGGCGTCGATGAACTCCCGCTCGCGCAGCGCCAGGGTCTGACCGCGCACGATGCGCCCCATGTACGGCCAGTTGAAGAAACCGATGACGAAGATCAGCACCGAGATGTGCAGCGGCAGTCCTTCGAGGCCGAAGGCGCCGCCCTGGAGCGTCGCGGAGATGGCGATGGCGAACAGCAGCAGCGGGAACGCCAGGAAGGTGTCCATCAGCCGGCTCACGATCGTGTCGACCCGGCCGCCGTAGTAGCCGGCGACCAGGCCCAGCACCACGCCGATGGCGTTCGACAGGAGCGTCGCGCCGAAGGCCACCACCAGGGAGACCCAGGAGCCCTCCAGGATGCGGGCGAGGATGTCGCGGCCGAACTTCGGCTCGACACCGAGCGGGTGGTCCCAGCTCATCCCGCCGAAGTCACCCTTGGGGAGGGAGGTGTTGGGGTCGATCAGGTCCTGGTTGAAGGCGTTGGGGTCGAGGCCGAGCAGCGACTGCAGGGGCCGGGAGAGGGCCGCGATCAGGATCAGCAGGACGACGATGATGCCGCCGGCGACCGCCACCTTGTCGCGCTTGAAGCGGGTCCAGGCGATCTGACCGAGGGAACGGCCCTCGATCTTCTCGGCCTCGACACCTTCCAGCACGGCTTCGGGCTGAGCGTCGGTCTGCGCCCCAGTGGTCTCGATCGGTGCGGTCACAGTGACCCGACCCTCCTCGCCGGTGGTAACCGGCCTTCACCCGCCGCGGATTACGGCTTTGTCGACTTTCCATCGATCACGGGATCCGTCGATCCCGCATCTGACTGGGGGAGTCTTCAACGTCTCCGCGATCACCCGCCAGATCTGGCGGGGAAAGTATGCACAACCGTGATGCGGCGCCGGGGATTCCGTTATCCGAACACGGGGTAGCGCCTCCCGGACGGGAGACAGTCGGGGCATATGGGGTGAATCGCCGGAATCCATGGCCATCCGCGGCCCTCTACGCGCGAAGAGTGCGTCAAGGAGAGGACCGCGTCTCACAGACCGGAGAGCGCATCCGCGTCACCACGGGTGCACGCCGGACCCCGACAAACCGCCCCGGCCTTCACCTGTGCAAACTTGTGGGCGCTTCGCGGGTGCGGTCGAGTTTCGAACGATTCCCCCGGCGGCCCCGCACGCCCGAGCCGTGAGGGCGGTCGGGGCGCCGGAGCGCGCAGCGAACACCAGAAGAGCACAGCTGTGGGAAGCGGTGCGTGAGCGAAGAGCACGCACTCTCGGCGGAGGCCGGGGGCGTCAGTACGAGGGCGGCCCCGGGTAGCCGTACCCTGCGGCCGGGGCCTGGGCGGGGGCCGGGGCGTGGGCCTCGCGGTCGTAGAAGGGGCGGGCGCCCGCGCGCAGCCACATGGCGACCGGGTCGTACTCGTCGGACATGGCGACGGTGGAGACGGGCAGCCCGTCCGGGACCGCGCCGACGGACTGCTGCATCATCGCCCGCACCGAGTCGACGGCCGGCGGCGAGGTGTCGTACACGTCGAGGCCGATGGCCAGGTACGGCGCGCCGAGCGCGGGCTGCACCCAGGCGCGGCGCAGCGAGCGCACGGCGGGCGTGCGGTGGGCGTTCTGTGTCAGCAGGGCGTAGAACTGCGGGATCTCGATGGCCGGTTCGGACAGTCTGAGGGGGCCGGCGGGCTGCCGCTCCAGGCCGGTCGCGATCCGGCGCAGGTCGAGCCAGGGAATGCCGACGCCGCCGCCCGGCGCGTGCGGGTTGAGCCAGAGGCCGTAGTGGTCGGGGTAGAGGGTGCGGGCCACGTCGAGGCCGTCGACCACCTCGTAACTGCGGTTCCAGCCACTGGCGGAGAGCTCCTGGGCGGAGGTCACACACGGGGCGTAGTTGAACCCGTCGACTTCCATGTTCCCGTACTGGGCGTCCGGGGAGCCCGCCTGGCCGTGCCAGAGCAGCATCCAGATCTGGCCGGAGGACGGGGTGGCGAGGGCACGCAGCAGCGCCTCGTAGGCGTCGTAACGCCCCGGCGTCACCTGGCGCAGCATGTGCTCGACGTTGCCGCTGCCGCTCACGTTGGCCGCCCTTCGGTGTTGGACCTTGGTTTTGGGAACAGCTTAGGTGGTGGACAGGTTGAGCCGGTCAGGGCTCGGGGGTTGCGGTGACCTGCGGACCGCGGGTCGTGCGGGGTTGATCGCGCCCACGCGGCGGAGCCGCATAGGGCACAGCCCCGCGCCCCTTCGGCGCGCTGGTCAGTAGCCCTGTTGGTAGAAGGGGCGTACCTTTTCGCGGAGCCAGTCGCCCACCGGGTCCTGGGCCACGTCCAGGAAGACCATGTTGACCGGCCAGGGGACGGGCGCCTTGGTGAGGACCCGGCCGAGGGCGGCGAGGGGGAGGGAGCGGTCCGCCTCCCAGGAGACCAGCTCGACGCCGATGAACATCACGGGGTCGGCGGTCTCGACGGTGGCGAGGCAGCGGCGGGCGGAGAGGACGACTCCGGTGCCGGCGAACTCGGCGGAGGCCGCGGCCAGGAAGTCCACCGGATCCTCCTGCCAGTCCGGTTCGAAGAGGCGGACCCGCGCACCGCTCGCCGTTCCGTCCAGCGGGGTCCGGCCGGCCCGGCACAGCTCGGCCACGGCGGGCGGCGGCAGCGGGATGCCCACGACTCCGTCGGGGTTGAGGGCGAGTCCGACCTGCGGGGGCAGACCCCGCGCGAACTCGACGGCCGGGGCGATCGTGTACGACATGTGGTTGCCGACGACCTGCCGGAACTGTTCCTCGGAGCTGAAGACCGGCACGTACGCCTGCCCGTCGAACTCCATGGTCGGCAGGTCGAGCTGACCGCTCTGCGGGCCGCCGCCCTCCGGCAGCGGCACCCACACGAAGCTGCGGGCCAGCACCTCCACGATCCGCGCCCCTGCCTGGGGCACCCCGAGCGAGGCGGACAGCACCTCCTCCAGCTCGTTGCCGGGCCATCCGCCGTGCCCATGGGGATACGCCTGTGCCGGAAAGTCCGCCGGGAAGTCCATCTGCTGCCTACCGCTTTGCTCCGTGATGCTGTTGTCCCTGCACCTTAATTGCTCCCGGGGCGGGGGCGCGCCCCTCAGGAGCGTGGGAAGTCGATCCGCTTCAGGACATCGGCGGCGGCCCGGTCGATGAGGACGGCCGCCCCGCACCCCTTGGGCAGTCTCCCCTTCTCCACCGCCCGAAGCAGCCGGGTCATCGCCCCCCGGTGCCGGGCGAACGCGTACCGGGAGACGCCCCGGCCCCGCTCCCGCTGCCCGTCCCGGGCCTCGCCGGGAGTGACGTCGAGCAACAGCAGGTGCAGCGTGCCGCCCCGGCGGCGGGCCTCGCGCGCGAGCCAGTTGCGCACCCACGCCTGTGCCCCGCAGTCGTGCACGACCACGCCCTCCCCCGAGCGGAGGGCGCGTCGCAGCCCGGCGTAGTGCGCGAGGCGCACGAAGGGGCGGTAGACGGCGTACGGCAGATGGCGGGCGAAGCGGTCGTCGAAGCGGTCGCGCGTGTCCTGGGAATCGATGCGAGTGCCGGGCACGGCCCGCCGCATCAGGGTCGACTTGCCGCTGCCGGGGAGCCCGGTGACGACCACCAGGTCGTCCGGCCCGAAGGACAGCTCGTGGGGACTGCGCCCGGACCGCCCCCGGAGGTCGCGGACGACCGCCCTCGGGAACGGGCCGCAGGCCGCACCGGCCGGTGCGATGGGCTGCTTGGGCATCGCGACACCCGAGGTCGTCGCGTACGCCCTGGTCCTGTTCACCGTGATCGTCCTCCCCGGGGTATGGAGGTCCCATCCCCACAGACCGTAAAGAAAAGGTAATGCCCGATCCCTCCTGATTCAGTCCTCGTATGGCCACAAGAGTGCTACGGACCGCTGTGCCCGGCTCCCCTCCGTCGTCCCCCACCTCTCGAAGCTCCCCCTGCCGCCCCGCGTCGATGCGTGCAATGATGTCCGCGCCAACTGCATACCGGCCGCTTGAATCCGCGCGGGAGAGCTCCCAGC